>WRJK01000005.1 GCA_009782285.1 Clostridiales bacterium | reverse complement strand
GTTAAATTTGGCGTTGTTTAACTGCTCCCAAATGCCGAGGTATTCTATCGTGTTGCGATTACGCAACCAGTTAGCGACAACTACATTGGGTTCTTCGGGATTTTTATATTTGGCTATATCTGTTAAGCTGATAAAGTCATCTGGAGTACCTTGTGACAGAACAGCTATCTCTGTGCCTTTTGCCGTTATTTTGCCTTTGAAAGTTTTGTCTGCCATCGTGCTTCCCTCCGGAATTGAGTATTAAGGTTTCTTTTGTTGTTTTGCGATTTTCGTCCTGCCATCAAGCAGTCTTAGTACGTCTTTTGGGACAAGCCATGAACGCCCCCACTTAACAACCCCTTTAATTTTTCCGCTTTTGCACAGCGATTGCACTTGGCGTTCGGTTATGTGGTTACCAGCAAAGGAGACATCATTGTCGCTGATGTTGGTTATAAAACAGAGGGAGAGGGCATGCAAAAGGGCATACAATTGACTAAATACGATTCAAACGGGCAGGAGCAGTGGGAAGTCTTCAACCTCGCCCCGTCTGGTTTTTGCTTTTGTATGATGACAAAGGTGATGTTGTTTTTGGCGTTTCGTATATGGATAGAACCATTCGGAATAGCAGCTGACAACATAGACGATTCAGCTGCAGCTGAAGTTGGAACAACAAATACAGCAGACAGCGTCGACGATGAAGAATCGGATGAAGAGGGGCAACATGAAGCGGCAACCGTTAGGGCTGCCTGACTGACAAGTCGCTTGTAGCCGATGTCGATAATAGGCCAAACCACAGGGCTTGCCCCAGTATTCGTGCGACGGTTACGCCGCATACCCTAAAGCACTTGTTGACTTTTCGCATTTTTGGAGTATAATATAGGTGTAGCAAGTGCTACGAAGATAATTCTGGTGCTTCGCCACCGTAAGCGCGACTTGTATATTCTCAGTGCTTCGCCGCTGTGAGCGCGACTTGTATATTCTCAGTGCTTCGCCGCTGTGAGCGCGACTTGTAATGCAAGGGGGCGGTTGCAAAACCGTCCCTCTTTGTGAGTTTTGAGGGATAACATGGATAAGCAGTTGGATTTTTACGAAGTGAGCGCGAATTACATGATTATTAAAAACGAAGAAGGTAAAATTTTATCCAGCATTCGGTTTTCATTTATGATTCCTATACCGCCGAATGTAGTTGTCGCAAAAAGAATCAAAGATGAGCCCTCTCTGGAGTACAGGCGACTGCTAAACTGGGAATTGCAGTACTGCCAAAAAAATTCAAAAGCCATTTATCGCTTAGCAAAATTCGTTTACAATACTGTCGTAAATAATATGGATCCAATAATGGTGAAAAACTGTTGCAATTTTAAGAAACTCGAAGCCGCTTGTGCTGAGTATATAACAGCCGATGTATGACTTGGCTCTCGAATACAGCCGTCAGCCCCACCATGCGTTCCTCAAGAACTCGCTGCGAAACCTTTTGTATTTTTCGGTGTAACCGGATTCGACCGCCATCCAGGTATGAGGTGTGCGCCTAGTTTGGACAAGGGTGACAGGCACTCCAGCCAGCGTCAGGTTTGTTGCATAATCAACCCCTTCGTCCCTGAGCGGGTCGTAGTCTGCGGTTTCGATGTATGCGGGAGGAAGACCGGCAAAGGATTCCGCTTGAAGGGGCGCGGCGTACCAAGGAGGCATGCCTTCCGGTATGCCGTTTTTCAAATAGACCTGAAAGACGTATTCAACAGTTTTCGCGTTGATGCCGGGGTGCGTTGGCTGGTCGTAGAGCAGGTAGCTTTCTTGGGAAAAGCTGTTGTCAAGGCCCGGTATCATCAAGGCTTGCAGGCAGAAACGGACTTTGCTCTTGCGGTCCCGCGCCATCTGGCACACCGCTGCCGCCATATTCGCGCCTGAGCTGTCCCCTGCAATGGCGAGCCTGTCCCTGTCGATGTTCAGGCTGCTGCTGTTTTCCCACAGCCATTCTGCTGCCGCGTAGCTGTCCAGAAGCCCTGCCGGGAATGGGAATTCCTTCGCAAGGGCGAAATCAACCGCTGCAATTGCGCAATCCACGTCCATCGCAATCCTCTTGACAATGTTTAGGCAGGTTGTCCCCCAAGGGCACCAGTAGCCCCCGCCGTGGAGGTACATGTAGCAGGGCAGCTCTTTGCCGGCGAGATCTTTCCTTCGGAACAATACAACGGGCACTTCCCGGTTGCCACAACCTTGGGTTTTGCGCCTATCGACTAGCAGCGACTCGTCTTCCTCCAAGTTGTCCCAGTCTTTTGTGTAAGTGCCGTTCTTTACGGATTCCAAAAAGTTGTCGTCCATTTGGACGGTTGGAAGAAGGTCCTCGTGCACTTTGAAACGGTTGATGTCGAAATTAAGGTTCATGTTTACTACCTCCTTTTGCCGCTCACTCGAATTGCAGCCCATCCACCCAAAATGTGATGGTTGCGCCGTCTGCGCTTGGATTTTGCTCGTTGCAGGCCCAGCCAAAGGGAATATTGATGTACTCCCAATTGCCCACCTCAATTGTGACTTTTTGCCATTCTTCTCCGACCGTGACGATGGTGGATTTTTGTGCGCTTCCGTCGCCCTCGATGAAGAATTTCACTGTGCCGCCGTGGCCGCAGACCCAAAACGTCAGTTTGCCATACCCCTTAAGGCTAGGGCCTTTTCCTTTCCAGTCCTGAGATCCCCAAAGCATCGCGATCCCGGACCAATGGCGGGCGTCTTTACTCGGCGTATAAGTGAACTTCATGGAGGAGTCCCCGGTTTTCGCCGGAACGCCCGTGTCCGCAAGGTTCATGGTGACGGATCCGTCGACGCCGTTGTTGTACATGCCCATAAGAGCCATGTCTTTAAAGGCGTTTGCGGGCGCACCGTCGTCTTTTTGCAGGACATAAGGAGCGATGTAAGGCTGCTCGTTTGGATCATATGGCTTTGAAGGGTCAATAAGTACGCGCTGCTGGCGCCCGTCATAAGCGACAGAGAAATCTACGGCGTCGGCTATGTCCCTGAGCTTGAAGTAATTCGCTCCGTCGATTTTATATACCTGTGCATTGATTTCTTGGCCATTGACGTAGACCCGGTCATTTGACGGCATGGCTGTAACGCTGGACGCTGCCGCGATAACGCAGCCAAACAGGGCAGTGCCTAAAGCGAATCCTATAATAGCGTATATGTATTTGCAGGTGTTTTTCATAGTGCTTCTCCTTTTCATTCAAACTGCAAGCCGTCGACCCAGAACGTGACCGGGTTGCCTGCCGCTAGGAGGTCGCTCTGGTTGCAGGTCCACCCGAATGGGATGTTAATATAATCCCAATTGCCTGTCGATAGCGCAACTTTTTGCCATTCCTCTTTGAGCGTAACCACTTTTGCTGTTTGCTTTTTATTGTCGCCGTTGCCTTCGAGGAAAAACTTCACCTGCCCGCCGCTGCCGTACACCCAAAACGTCAGCTGCGAGTATTCCTTAAGGTCAGGGCCTCTTGCATTCCAAATTCCCGGTTCCCAAAGCAACGCAACCCCAGACCAATGCTCTGCTGGATTGACTGGCATATAAGTGAATTTAAGTGAAGCGCTGCCAACCTTCGCTTTGACGCCTTTGTCTGCATTGTTCATGCTTATTGAGCCGTCGTTGCCGTTTGACGACATGCCCATGAGCGCCATGTCTTGGAAGGCGTTCTCGGGAGCGCCGTCATCTTCGCACATGATGAAGGTGTTTGGTTGAGGAATAATAACGGCGTCATCGTTTTTCAAATTTCCGCCAGTGCCCTCTGAATTTTTGTCCGTGCCTTCTGAATTTCCACTCGCGACTTTTGAACTCCCAGCTGCGCCATTTGAATTTCCGGCCGCGCCGTTTGAATTTCCGGCCGCAACTCCTGAATCCTCGGCCGTGCCTTCCAAATCCTCGGCTTTGTCGCCGGGAGCTTCGTCGCTATTTTCATCTTCCGCTTCATCTCCCGCTTCATCTCCCGGTTCACCTGCATGCATGTCGAAAGGCAGTTGTGCAGCATCTATGGTAACAGGCGGGTGTATTCCGAAAATATCGCTTGGCCACTGGTAAGACACCGCGCCCAAAACAGAAAAACCCGCAACTACCCCGTAAATGGCGACGCATATGAGTATTTTCTGTTTTCTTTTTTCTTTACCTTTGTCTTTCTCTTTGATGTCCCTGAAAAGGCTGAGGATGTACAGCACGGCAGCTAATGGAATCCCCAAAAAAAACAGATCAAACGTAGTCATAATTTCTCTCCATTTCAACAAAGTATCCAGAGCTTCTATTCAATGACTATAATATTACAAGTATTTCCAATTGTCAATTAGAATTCTATGCTGCATTTGTGTACACTTTAGTGTGCAGTTCAAATCGCTTTACGAGCAAATGTCAATTTGTTCAATGAATAAATTGCAACCGCGAGTATCAAGCAAGCGGCTATTTGCACAAAGGCGTTTGAATTGAAAATGATGATGTTGAAAAACCATACCAAAGACGTTCTTAATGCTGCGATAGGCGTAAATACGCTGATAATTGCTAGAATTAGCACGTCGGCAACCCATCCATACCATTTGTCCTGAGCGGCGATGAGCGTATGCAAGAAAGTTGCAAGCAAGAACAAAAAGGCGAACATTTGAAAAAAAGCAATTACCGCTCCGTTGTTTATCCAACCGAACCAATACAAAACGTCGAGCGTTCCACCATTGTACAATAGCGACACCATAATCCGGTCATAGGTTAAATATAAAACTACGCAAGCAAGTGACACGGAGGCGGCCATAATGGCATAAGTCAACGCGCAGCCATTAAAAAAATCAGCACGCTTCCCACCGAGATTCATCACTTTGCGAAAATTCACAAGGGGAATAAAAAACGTGCTCAGAATAATGAGCAAAAAAAGATAATTGCCAAAGCTCACGTTCATATTTCCTTCAATGCCGTAATAACCGCTGCCGTTCGCCCTGCCAATAACGAGCATGCCAATGTCCTGTACCAGCATACAGACCATAATGACAACTGTAAGCGCATATGCTATTTTAATGTTGCGGAAATTTGTTTTTGCAACTGCAAGCGATTTATTTTTCATTTCTCTTCCCTCCTACGATGTTAATAAAGAAATCTTGCAAGGTTAAGCGGTCAATGGCTACACCGGCGGGTGGATTGATTCTGTTGTCGTAGATATGCGCCGCCATGACGCTCCCCATGGCCGTTTTGCCGATGCAATTCAATCCGCCTAGCAGCGGCATGACCAAACTTGACGAACCCGATAATGTATAGGCTTTTTCGTCCAAATCGTCAATGGCCGTTTCTAAAAGAATTTTCCCGCTGTCGATGATGATAAGCCGTTCGGCTATTTTGGCAATTTCATCAATCAGATGCGTTGACACTATAATTACGCGCGGGTGAGCTTGATAACTTTCAAGCAACAGTGTATTGAACTGGTCGCGCATTATTGCGTCGAATCCCAGTGTCGGTTCGTCGAGCAAAATAATTTTCGAGTTGTTTGACAGAGCAATAATCGTCGTCAGCATTGTTTTCATTCCGAAAGACAGCTGCCTGAATTTTTTGCCCGTGTTCAATTCAAAGCGTTCGGTCATTTCTTGTGCAAAATCGCGGTCAAAATCATCTTGAAGCGCAGCTGCGGTGGCTATTAAATCGGAAACTTTCATGTTGAATTGCACGGAACCGCTTTCAATAAAATTAACGCACTCCGGCATTCGGCCTGTAGACACCCGTTTACCGTCAACAGTGATTTCGCCATCTGTAGAGCCGACATGTCCGGCGATTAGTTTCATAAGCGTGGTTTTACCCGCCCCGTTTCTGCCGAGCAGACAGAAAAAACCTTGCTCTGGGATTTCAAGCGATACGCGGTTAACTGCAGCCGTGCCGCCATATTTTTTTGTTACATTTGCGAATTTAATCATGATTGTTTGCCCCTTCTTTGATTTTTATTGCGCGGATCAACTCCTTCACAGAAATACCGAGAGTTTTGGCTTCCGTGAGCAGCGCGTCAATCGTTTGATTTAGAAAAGCGTCTTTGCGCCGGGCTGTGATTTTTTCTCTCGCCCCTTCCGCGACGCACATGCCAATTCCCCTTTTTTTATACAGGGTGCCCGAGTCGGTCATCTTGCCAATTGCCCTGACTGCTGTTGTCGGGTTGACAGAATAAACCTTTGAAATTTGCGTTGTAGAAATAATCAATCCGTCGGTTTGATAAACGCCTGTAATAATGTCGCTTTCAATCCTGTCAATTATTTGTTGAAAGATTGGCTGGCTGTCGTTCAAGCCTATCACCTCGTCTCATAGAATCGTTATATAGTTAGTGGCATATGTCATTAACTACATAATAGCATAACATGGAGGGGCTGTCAATAGAAAACAATGATTGAACAACCCATGCCCGTGTAGTATAATTGTGTGCAGTTAGTGACTTAGGGGCTCGTAGCGCAAATAAAAAACAAGAAAACAATGTCCCTAAGTCACTAAACACCGCGCATATGCGCGGTGCGCGGGCATCGCCCGCGTGAGGAACGAGGAATTCATTTCCGAGTTTCGCCGGGGTATGGGGCAGAGCCCCATCTGGGTTGTGGGCGATAGCCCGCGTTAGTGACTTGCGGACTAAAATCGCTAACAAAGAACAAGAAGAAAAGACGTTCACCGGAGGGCAAGAACATGACATGGTATTTTCCTTTTGTTTTTTTGGGCTTGGGCGCATTGCTTGGCTTGGTCAAATTGCCGGGCAAAGCTCTTGTGGCAATCGAATATGTTGGAAATGCTGCGCTTGTTGTCCTCATGTTTGCCATCGGCATTAGCGTCGGCGCGGACGACACGGTGATCGAAAGCATTGGGGTGATTGGTTTCCAATGCGCAGTAATCGCTTTGTGTGCGGTATTCTTCAGCGTGCTTCTTGTATTTTTGCTGGAAAAAACGCTGCTTCCCCTAGACAGGCTGAAAAACAGGCTGGTTGACGAGCAGATGGGTACCGGCGCGGATGCGGGGGCTGATTCAGAGCAGAAACGTTCACCGCTTGTATGGGTCATACCGGCCTGCATTGTAGTTGGCGCCGCAGCAGGGTATTTTGCTGTCCCGGCTGAATGCCTTGATGCCGTAAACAGGTGCTTCCTTGTATCGCTGGCTGTCTTGTACGTTACGGTAGGGATAGGGCTTTCGCAACACAGGGGTGTGTTTGGCTACATGAAGACGCTCGGGTGGAGAGTTGCTTTGCTGCCTGTCGCCATATTAATCGGAAGCTTGACGGGGGGCGCAGCTGCGGGGCTTTTCATGGGCCTTGCGCCGCATGTTTCCGTGCTGTCGGCTAGCGGCATGAGCTATTACAGCATAACGGGGGCGTTCATGACACAGGCATACGGAATAAAAACCGGCACCTACGGGTTCCTTGTGAACGTGTTCAGGGAGTTTTTCACTGTGCTGCTGCTGCCACTGCTCATAAAGGTAGGCAAGGGGGCACCAATCGCAGGGGGCGCTGCGGGGAACATGGACACCATGCTGGTGCCGGTGAGCAAGTTTGTGGGCGTGGAGCTCGGGTTTGTGGCGTTGATCACAGGGACGGTGCTGACTTTTGCGGTGCCGGTCCTATTGCCGGTGCTCGCGCAGTTGCTTGGTTGACTTAGCATGATGTCGCGATAGCGCGGCAGTGTGATTTTTCTGCTTGACAACGAACAGCCGTTCGCGTATAATAAGAGAAGAACAGCCGTTCACGCTTGCTTTTCAAGCGTGGTATGATATGATTGTTAAGGAGAAGGAGTTACTGACAAATGACAGCACGGGACAATTTGAATTTTTGCATTGTAAAAGAAAGCTTGCCTGAAGTCAACGCTGCATTTTCGTGGTGCCACCAGCGCATCTACAGGAAAGACAACATCAGCCAAAGCGAGGCGTTCTCTGAATTTGTAAAACTTGTTGCCCTAAAGCTGATGTCCGACAAAGAAATAAAAGACAAGTACCCCGAGGCTCTTACCGAACAAAAAATCCTTGTGCCCGCTGAGGATGTTAGGTTTTCAACAGCATGGATTGAGCGAGAGCAGAAGAACGCGGCAAATCCGATGTCAGACATACAGTTTCGCGCATTCGTTGCTAGGATGGAAACTGAAATTGCGCTGGGGGAAAGAAAACGCTTTTTCAATGCGGCCGAACGGATAAACCTGCGTCCTGAAACAATCTTTGGAGTGGTGCAAAAATTAGAAAAGATGTTTCTGTTTGGGATAGACGCGGATTTGAACGGAAGGCTTTTCGAAACATTTCTGAGCGCAACAATGCGCGGCAAAGATCTGGGGCAGTTTTTTACTCCACGATCGCTTATCAAGATGGGAGTCGGCCTTGCCCAATTGAAAGTTCATTCAAGGATGGACGATGGAAGCTATCACACGGATACGGTCGTTGATGCTTGTTGCGGCACGGGTGGATTTTTGATAGATGTTTTTGCCGACGCATGGAGCAGAGTCGAGGCGTTAACTAATTTGTCACGCACGGAAAAAGACGAGCTGAAAGAAAAAATACGAAAGAGCTGCATCGTTGGCATTGACGTTGGAAAAGGCCCCAACCTTTCAAGGGTTGCAAGGCTGAACATGTATTTGCACGGTGATGGCGGCACTAAGATTTTCAATACGGACGCATTGGACAAAAATCCTCAGATTGACGAGGCTGCTGACGATGCAGAGGCAATTATAGAGAAAAAGGAACTTGGCGAAATAGTCGCGGATTCTGTGAATTATTTTGACGTGGCAATCACAAACCCGCCTTTTTCAAAGGTGTATGAGCGCAGTTTGGAAAGCGAAAACAAAATACTGAACCAATATGTGAAATACTGCTTTCGTCAACAGGAGCAAACAGAACACGTGCGAATTGGAGCCACCTGAAAAAGATATCTATTGTCTACCCGGAATACAGCAAAGAGCAGGAAATGCTTGAAGCAATTGCCTATGCAGAGCACATAGAATCCGAATTCATCAACACTCGCGAAAGAGCGGCATTCATTTTGGAAAGCCACTACGATTTGGCAAACGATGAAGCAAAAGACATTCTTGCCGCTTTTAGGCCGCCAAAGTGAGCATTCACAAAAATGATAAAATAATCATAAAAACTAATGGCAATTATGCCGAGAATGAAAATATTCTCTGAATAAACTTAAAATAATACCAAAACAACTGTAAGAAATGATAAAAAATATTGCCAAGTTCAGATATTATTTATTATGAAGAAAGAGGCAGCGCAGGAGAGGTACAGGTAAAAGCTTTGGCGTAGCCTAATTTATGTGTTCGAGGAGAAAAACATGTTTCAAGTGCTTGTGATTGGCGGAGGCTTGTCTGGATGCGCCGTTGCGTGCGAACTGGCTGCCGTGGGCGCAAAAGTCACGGTTGCGGAGAAAACCGGGCGGGCTGGCGGCAAGGTCAGGAGCTACGGGTGCAAGGCAACAGACAAGTGCAACAACTGCGGGGTGTGCCTTGCAGGCGGGCTTTGGGAAAAGGCCGAAAAAAATTCAAACATAGACATAATTTGCAACGCAAAGCTTGTGGACGTAACAGGTGGGCCGGGGGATTATTCGGCCGTGCTCAAAACCCCGGAAGGGGTGCGGTACTTCAACAGCCTTGCGTCCATCGTCGTTGCAACGGGGTTTGAGGAATCCCCAGCAGCCAGCGGCCATTTGCAGATCGACGGAAGGCAAGGCATAATAAGGGGGCTTGAGCTTGAGGCGCTCATGAAGGGAAGGGGCAAAGAGACCCTCTTTGACAAGGTGCCCCAGAGCGTGTGCTTCATACAGTGCGTGGGTTCCCGCGACAAGAAAGAAGGATCGATGTACTGCTCGCGGGTGTGCTGCTCCTATTCTACGCGGGCGGCTAAGGTGATAAGGCAGATTTACCCGGAATGCGGGATAACGTTTTTCTACATGGAGCTTCAGGCGGTAGCAAACGGCGACTATTTCGCTGGTTTGCAGGGGCTGGGTATGGAGTTCATAAAAAGCAGGCCGCTCAAAATAACAGCCGGCGCGCCGGCTGTCGTCGAATACGAAGACATGGTGCGCGGCAGAGTCTGCAAACGTGAATTCGACATAGTCGTGCTTTCGGAAGGGATACACCCGCCGGATGACGCGGACATTACAGCCGAGCTATGCAGGCTCAGCCAGGATAAGGACGGTTTTTTGAAAAGCGCAGAAAACAGTTGGGATTCAGGGGTTTTCGTTTCCGGCTGTGCAAAACGGCCGATGAAAATAGAGGAAACTTGGGCTGACTCTGCCGCAGTTGCGAAGGAAGTCCTTTCCCGATGGAGGAAGATATGAACGTATTGATTATAGGCCAAAACGAAATAAACGAAGAACTGGCGAACTACTTGGCAAAGCAAGGGTATTCCTCTGTAATAATTGCTGACGCAGACGCGATAAAGTCCTTTTCGGGAGAGGCCGGGAATTTCAAGGTCAAAACCGGCTCAGGCGAGGTTGAGGTCGCGCTTGCAATCGTAACGGAACCGCACAGAAAACCTGTGCCGGACATGGGCGGCGGCATGCCGTCGCCACTCTTTGACGCAGCAGCCATGGAAAGGATACGGGCTTCAAAGACAAAAAGCCCGGTGGTCGTCCTGCTGGATTATTTCAACGAGTCGCCGCCGGCTTCAACGGCGAGGGCGCTTGAGGAAGCGCTTGCACTGGCGTCGAACAAGGTCAATGTCGCTTTTGTTTTCAGATTCATGCGCACGGCGGCAAGCGGCTGCGAGGAGATGTACCTAAAAGCCAGGAGGGCCGGCGTTACGTTTATTAAATACGAAAAGCTGGCGGTATCCTACGACAAGGGCACAGGAAGCTTCGACGTAGAAATTTCCGACGGGGTGCATGACGTCGACCTGAACACCCAATTCATAGCCACGGACAGTGGGCACGGGGTGCCTGACAAGTTTGCGAGGCTCGCAAAAAAGCTGCGGCTGAAAGCAGACGAAGCGGGCTTTGTCAATGAGGACAGGTATTTCCTGGCCTCTGCCCTTACCGGGAGGAAAGGTGTTTACTACCTAAATCCGGACAATTGCGAAAGCTGGCTGCAGGAAACCTTGGAATTCATCGGTTCCATGGCTTGCGCCGACGTAAATGGCGATACAAGCGACAAAAACCACGCAACAGTAGACGGGGACAAATGCGCTTTCTGCTACACCTGCTACCGCGCCTGCCCTCACGGAGCCATGGCTCCAGATGAGGAGAACAGGGTGATGCAAAACATGGAAAGCGCGTGCGAGGGGTGCGGTGCCTGCGCGGCTGTATGCCCGGGCAACGCGATTGCGATGTCGGGAGATGAATTTTCAGCTGCAAGCGCACCCGGCAAATCGGGAAAAACCAAGATATTCTGCTGCGAGAACTCCGGGGAAATCGCCCTTCGGGAGATACTGCCGGGGCTTGGCGAACTTGCGGCAAAGATAGATTGCGAAACTGTGTCCTGCGGCGGCAGGATAGGGTTTGAGCAGATGTCAGGCGCATTGCGGTCTTACGGGAAAGTGATAGCCCTCGTCTGCATGGACGACGCGTGCAGGCATTTTACAGGCAACCAGAGCGCATGCAAACAAGCCACGCGGCTTTCGGCGGTGCTTGAAAAAGCCGGGGTAAGCAACAAGAGGGCTTACTGCATAAAGACGTCCCATGCCATGCCAAACGCCGCAAGGGACGAAATTTTGGAGGTGCTGAATGATAATTGCTGAACAGAAAAGCATAGACGAGATAATAGGGTCCCTTGAGGGCTTCAAATCCGCAGTCATAGCGGCATGCGGCACATGCGTCACCGTTTGCATGTCGGGAGGCGAGAAAGAGGCGATAAGGCTGGCGGACGCCCTCGAAATCGAGGCCAAGGCGCGCGGCAGATGCATTAAAACGTCTGTCACCACGCCCACAAGGCAGTGCGACATGGAGTTCCTCGACGAAAACGAGGAGGCGCTTGACAGTGCGGAGTGCATACTGTCCTTGGGGTGCGGAGCCGGGGTGCAGTTTTTGGCAGAGAAATTCCCCGACAAGGTGGTGCTGCCCGGGCTGAACACAGAATTTATAGGAGTGAACAGGGACATAGGCTACTGGACCGAAATGTGCCAGGGCTGCGGCAACTGCATGCTTGCGAAAACAGGCGGCGTGTGCCCTGTGGCAAGGTGCTCAAAGAGCAATTTCAACGGCCCCTGCGGCGGTTCGTCTTCTGGAACATGCGAGATAGACCCGGATACAGACTGCGCGTGGCAGTTGATTTACGACAGGATGAAACGGCTCGGCAGGCTGGACGAGCTGCTCGAAATAAACGAGATCAGGGATTGGCGGACCAGCAGGGACGGCGGGCCGAGGTCCGTAGTACGTGAAGATGTGAGGTGAGGTTATGCCTGGCGAAAAAGGCAATTTGCAGAAAATACTTGAATCAGGCGCATTCTCGGTGTCAGCCGAAATAGGGCCGCCGATGAGCGCCGACGCGAACTTCGTGGTCAAGAAGGCAAGCGAGCTCAAAGGAATAATCGACTCGGCAAACGTTACCGACAACCAGACGGCTGTGGTGAGGATGTCCAGCATTGCGGCGTCGTACCTGGCAAGCATAAACGGAGTCGAGCCTGTCGTGCAGATGACGTGCAGGGACAGGAACAGGATAGCCATACAGAGCGACCTTTTGGGGGCGTACGCGCTGGGTCTCAGAAACCTGCTCATTCTTTCCGGGGACCATCAGAGCTTCGGGAACCATCCTCAATCGAAAAACGTGTACGACGTGGATTCGATCCAGCTTTTGGACTCTTTGAGGAGGATGAAGGAGGAAGGCATATTCATGGGTGGCAGCAAGTGCAAGTTCCCGGCGGAGTTCTTCCTCGGCGCCACGGTCAACCCCTTTGCCGACCCAGAGGAGCTCCAGCTCATAAGGCTCAGGAAAAAGATAAGAGCCGGCGCCCAGTTCGTCCAAACCCAGGCAATTTACGACGTAGCGAAATTTGAGGAATGGATGGAAAAAGTAAGGAGCCTGGACCTTCACAAAAAAGCATACATAATAGCCGGCATCGTGGTCAACAAGTCGCTAAAATCAATTGAAATGACCCAGCTCGTGCCTGGCATGCTCGTGCCGGACGCACTTGTCGAGAGGATGAGGGCCGCAGGGCAGGGGAACTACGACAGCGAGGGCGTGAGCATCGCACTGGACCTGATCGCGCAGCTTCGCAAAGTCGAAGGTGTAAGCGGTATACACATAATGGCCATCGGGTGGGAGAGCATAGTGCAGACTCTCGTTGAAAAATCCGGATTCCTGCCAAGGCCAGTCATAGAATAAGGAGAGGCGAAAAATGAGCCAGATCAAGAATTTTGAACAGAGTTTTAAAAAAGAGGTGGCTTCGCAGCCGGGCGGCGAGCGTGTGCTGAACTGCTTCCTGTGCGGGACATGCACCGCAGGGTGCCCGATAAGCGAGATCGAGCCGGGCTACAACCCAAGGAACATCATGCGCAAGATACTGCTTGGAATGAGGGACGAACTGTTAAACTCCAGCGAAATTTGGAAATGCTACCAGTGCCACACTTGCGTGTCCCACTGCCCCCAGGACGTCCGTTTTGCCGATGTGGTAAGGGCGCTGCGCTTGATTGCGGTGAAAGAGGGAATGTTTGACGAAAGCTTTGCAGCTGCGGTCGAAAAAGCCGACTACGACGCCAGAGTGCAAAGGCTTGAAAAAGTAAACGAATTAATCGAGGAGAGAAGCAAATGAAAAAGCCGGTAATGGTAGTAGGCGGGGGGATTGCAGGCATACAGGCGGCAGCCGACCTTGCGGATATGGGGATACCGGTATTCTTGGTAGAAAGCTCCCCAAGCATCGGGGGCAGGATGGCTCAGCTTGACAAGACCTTTCCGACCAACGACTGCTCAGCGTGCATACTAGCACCCAAGGTTACAGCTTGCTATAACCATCCGCTGGTGAAAACTTTTACATTGAGCGAACTTGTGGAGGTAAGAGGGGAAGCACCAGATTTTACAGCGGTAGTGAGAAAAAGGCCGCGGTACATCGACGAGGAAAAATGCACAGGCTGCGGCGACTGCACAAGCGTCTGCCCTGTCTCGGTGAAGAGCGAGTTCGACATGGAGATAGGAAAACGTAAAGCGGTGTACAAGCCATACGCCCAAGCTGTCCCGAACAAGGCGGTGATAGACGATTCGGCCTGCCGCCACTGCAGGCTTTGCGAAAAAGCCTGCCGCTCAAAAGCCGTTTGCTACGATCAGGCAGAAGAGGTTTTCGAAATACCTGTCAGCGCAGTCGTGCTAGCGCCCGGCTATGACTTGTCTTCGGAAATACCTGCCGAATTTGGCTACTCGAAATACGCAGACGTCGTGACAAGCCTTGAATACGAGAGGATACTGTCGGCGTCGGGCCCATTTGCCGGGCACGTTCAGAGGCCTTCAGACGGAAAACCCCCGAAGAGGCTTGCGTTCATCCAGTGCGTAGGCTCAAGGGACCACCAGTGCAGCGCCGACTACTGTTCAGCTGTCTGCTGCATGTACGCAGTGAAAGAGGCCGAAATAACAAAAGAGCATTTGCCGGAAGCAGAAAAAATAGACATCTACTACATGGACATGAGGGCTTACGGCAAGGATTTCGACAAGTACGTTGATTCGGCCAAAGCCAAATACGGGATCAATTTCATAAGAAGCAGAGTGGCCGAGACAGAAAGGGACAAAGCGACGGGAAACATCCTGCTAAGGCATGCGGACACTGGCGGCAGTGTGCACAAGTCGGAATACGACATGGTGGTGCTGTCAGTGGGCATAGCGCCAAAGGAAGAAAACATCGAGCTGTGCAGCAAGCTGAAGGTCAAAACAGACAGGCACGGTTTCATATGGACAGGCGAAATGTCAGCACCGCAGTCGTCCCGGGCAGGCATAATGGCTTGCGGTGCGGCGACGGGGCCAAAGGACATCCCAGAGACCGTAATAGAAGCCAGTGCTGCGGCTGGTGCTGCTGCAAAAGCTGCAAGCAATACAGACGTCGACTTGTACAAAGACTACCCTGCGTTTTTCAGGGAAGAGGTGGAAACGCTGGTGCGCGATGTGTCAAAGGAACCTATCAGGACAGGGGTGTTCGTCTGCAACTGCGGCGTGAACATCGGAGGGTTCCTTTCGGTGGGCGAAGTCGTCGAATACGCGAAGACGCTGCCTTTTGTGACATTTGCAGGGGAAGGGCTCTACACCTGTTCGGTGGATTTCCAGACAGTCATGCTGGACAGGATCAAGGAACACAGCCTGAACCGGATAGTAGTGGCTTCCTGTACGCCTAGGACTCACGAACCGCTGTTTCAAAGCGTCCTGCAAAAGGCGGGGCTAAACCCTTACCTGCTCACAATGGCAAATATCAGGGACCAGTGTTCATGGGTTCATATGGAAGACGCAAAAGCGGCCACGTTCAAAGCCAAGGAGCTGGTCAGGATGGCAGTGGGGAAAGCCGTTTACGCAAAACAGCTCACAAGGAAAAGGCTTGACGTCAACAAGGCGGCCTTGGTGATAGGCGGCGGAGCAGCCGGCCTGTCTTCGGCCCTTGAACTATCCGGCATGGGCTACAGCGTTCACATCGTTGAAAAGACGGGGGGACTGGGCGGCAATGCCAGAAGCCTAAGCACCACCCTTTTCGGGCGCCCAGCCGGGGGTTATCTTGCGGGCTTCATTAGGGACGCGGAGGAGGATCCGAACATCACGGTGCACCTTAATTCGAAGATAAAGGACATCAGCGGCTTTGTTGGCAATTTTACAACTCTGATAGAGGCGTTGGGACAGCCCGGAGCGGAAGCCGAAGGCGATGCGCCGGCAGGCAGCGCAGAAGACTGCCGGGAGGCAGAGAGCGCAACAAAGATAGAGCACGGCGTTGTAGTCGTTGCCGTTGGGGCGTCGGAAAAGAAACCAGATGCCTACCTATATGGAAAGAGCCCAAACGTGGCGACGCAGCTCGAATTCGAGAAGAGGCTTAAAAACGGCGAAGGCTGCCTTTCGGGGATCAAAGATGTGGTGATGGTGCTCTGCGCAGGTTCCCGCGACGAAAGCAACCCGTATTGCAGCAGGGTTTGCTGCAGCCAGTCTATCAAAAATGCGATTATTATAAAGGAATACAACAGTGACATCAACGTCACGGTGCTATACAGGGAGATTAGGTCATACGGCCTTTCGGAAACCTTCTACAGGCGGGCGAGGCAGATGGGCGTACAGTTCGTGCGGTATGAAGACGATGCAAAGCCTGCTGTTGCCCAAATGGAGGGTTTCGTTGAGGTCAGCGCAAAAGACCCGCTGCTTTCAAGGGATGTGGCGTACAGGGCAGACTTGCTGCTGCTTGCCAGCGCGATAGAGCCGGACACAGAGGAAAACAAGGCCATCGCCCAGATGCTCAAGGTGCCTATGACGCAGGAAGGGTTCTTCCTTGAAGCCCATGTGAAGCTGCGCCCTGTGGATTTCGCCACCGAGGGGGTCTACCTATGCGGACTTGCTCACAACCCCAAGAACTTGAGAGAGTCGATTGTGCAGGGCAAGGCTGCCGCTGCAAGGGCGGGAACAGTCATATCAAAGGAATTCCTTGAATCAGAGGGGGCTATTGCAGCAGTCGACAAGGACCTCTGCGTTGGCTGCGGCGCTTGCGAAAAGGTTTGCGCATACAAGGCCATAACGGTGGAGGAGCTTCTGATAAGAGGAAAGGCGGCAAAGAAAGCCGTGCTCAACGACGTGCTCTGCAAAGGCTGCGGGACATGTGCAGCGAACTGTCGCTGCGGGGCTATTGACGTTGGCGGCTTCTCGGACATGCAGGTCATAAACGAGATAGAATACCTGCTTCGCGGCGACGTGGAAGCGAAAAAGGGCTGGGAACCAAAAATTATCGCCTTCCTGTGCAACTGGTGCAGCTACGCCGGCGCGGATTTGGCAGGGACGGGGCGTATGCAGTACCCGCCCAACATAAGGGTGATAAGGGTCCCCTGCTCCGGCAGGATCAACCCTGCGTACATCATCAAAGCACTGACAGAAGGCGCTGACGGCGTCATGGTGTCAGGCTGCCACCCCGGCGACTGCCATTACTTAACAGGCAACATGTACGCCAGGCGCAGGTTCACTGTGCTCAAGAAGCTGCTTGAAACAGCGGGGGTAAACCCGGATCGGGTGCATTTCACGTGGGTGTCCGCGTCGGAAGGCGGCAGGTTCGCCGAAGTAGTAAAGGAAGTTACTGAAAAAGTGGAAAAGCTGGGCCAGGTTCCCACGAGCGGGCAGCCAGTTCTGCCTGCAGGCAGCTGCCGAGAAGAGAGGTAACGGTATGAGTTTTGATGCCCAGAGGGGTAAGATAAAGGAAATATGCAAAGACTTGCTGGAAAAAGGCACGGTTGACACAGTTATCGGCTATGCAGAAGGCGGCATTGACGGTGCGCGAATCCCCTGCATGTGCGGAAAGCCTGAGGAGGCGGACGCCCTTTGCTGGGATCAGCGTTGCGTGGCAAACCTCTGCACGTACGCCTACGATAAGAGGGACAAGAAAACCGGGGTTGTGGCAAAACCCTGCGACGTGCGCGGAATCGTCAACTACATTGCTGAAAACCAGCTCAACCGGGAGAATGTATACATAATAGGCGTGGATTGCGAGGGCATGGCCGGCAGCGATGGTGAAAAGCTTCCGTGGTGCGCAGAATGCAGCGTTAAAACGCCGCCGGTGTACGACGTCAGGGTAGAAAACCCTGATTTACCAGACAAAAGCAGCACCAAAATAGAAGAACCAGGCGGCATGACCGGGGATTTCGGCAAATTCCAGAAAGAGATCGGCAAATGCATCCTGTGCTATTCATGCAGGCAGGCCTGCTGCGGCTGCTACTGCCCGGTGTGCTTCATGGACAGGGGCGTTCCGAACTGGCAGCCGGCAGAGCCGGGGCAAAGCGCGAAGATGATGTACCACCTTGGGCGGGCGGCGCATCTGGCGGGCAGGTGCGTGGAATGCGGCGCATGCGAAAGGGTGTGCGCTTCCGGCGTGGACGTGCGTTACCTTATAAGGGAAGCGACTGGGTTCGTTGAAGACATGTACGGATTCCGGGCGGGGTTTGATACTGAAGCGGATCCTGTCATGGCTTCATACGACGCAAACGACCGGGAGATAGGCTTTTTGGGGGGTGACGACCATGAGTAGCAGCTTCATTTCAAAAGAAACCCTGAATAAAATACTGAAGAGGCTTGCGGCGGCAGAAGACGTCTTGCTGCTTGCGCCGGTATGGAACGGCAAAGTGCTGGACTTCGTGACAGTCACCGATGCCGAAAAGATAGTCATAAGCGACGACATTCCGTACAAATCCCCAAAAGAAGCGTTCATGCCGCAGACAGAAAACCTGATGACATTTTTGGAGGGGGACGTTTTGGAAAGCGAATACGACAAAAAAACAGTCGTATTCGGCGCGAAACCCTGCGACGCCGAGGCCCTGCGAGTGCTTCACGCCGTGCTAACGGATGGAAAGTTCCAAGACCCCTTCTTTATGAGGCGCTTTGAAAGCAGCGTTTTGATAGCAGTGGGCTGCGCAAATGAAAAACCCGGCTGCTTCTGCGCAGAAAGAGGCTTTGACAGAACGTTCTCCGATTTCAGCGACATCATGCTGCACGAAGACGAAGGCGGCAGCGGCTACACAGTTACGTGCCTATCAGACAAAGGGAGGGGGCTGCTTTCCGGGTTTGACGAAACAAAAGGCATCGAAGCGGCTGAGAGAACTGCAGAAACGCCCGCTGCTGGCATAAAGAAGCTGGAGCTGGACAAAAACATCGAGGACAGGGAGCTTTTCGACATCATCGATTGGGAAAAGGCGACTGAAATTTGCCAAGGCTGCGGCATGTGCACGTTCATATGCCCCTCGTGCCACTGCTTTGACTTCAAGGACGTCTCCGGATTCAACGAGACGAAGCGGTACAGGTGCTGGGACAGCTGCATGTACCCTCAGTTCACCCTGCACGCATCAGGCCACAACCCGAGGGCTTCTGTCAAAGAAAGGTTCCGCCAGCGGGTCCTGCACAAGTACCTGTACATAAACAAGATTTTCGGGTACACCGCATGCACAGGCTGCGGCAGGTGCATCAGGAGCTGCCCTGCAGGCATGAACATCAAAAAAGTAGTTGAAAGCATTATGGAGGTGCTGCCGTGAACAATCCGTACCTGCCGGTAAAAACCGAGATAATTGACATAGTGCAGGAAACGTTTTCTGACGAACTTGACGTCAAAACGTTCAAATTGAGGGCTGCAGACGGGACGCCGATGGTTTTTCTGCCGGGCCAGTTTGTGGAATTCTCCGTTCCTGGCATCGGGGAGTGCCCCTTTGGGTTCGCTTCCTCGCCCTTGGAAAAGGGGTATTACGAAATTACGGTAAAACGGACCGGGAAAGTCACTGACATGATTCATTCGCTGCGCATCGGCGACTTTGTTTGGATCAGGGGGCCTTTCGGAAACACGTTCCCCCTTGAGGGGATGGAAGGGAGCGACCTGTTCTTCGTGGCAGGCGGCCTCGGCCTCGCGCCGCTCAGGCCGTTCATCCTGTATGCCCTAGACGGTCAAAACAGGTCAAAGTACGGGAAAATCAACATGCTTCTGGCAGCAAGGACCAGCAAGGACCATATATTCGCCTACGAGTACGGAGAATGGAAAGCCACTGCTGATACCGCCGTCGACCTGACCATCGACAACCCCGAGCCGGGCTGGAATGAAAAAGTCGGGTTCCCCCACAACCTAGTCAAGGAAATGAAGCTTGATTTCAGCAACATGTACGCCATACTCTGCGGACCGCCTGTAATGATCAAGGCGGTGCAGGCTAGCTTGACCGAATTGGGGCTGCCGATTGAGAGGCTGTACACCACTTTGGAAATGCGAATGACTTGCGGCGTGGGCAAATGCGGCAAATGCAACATCGGAAAGCAGTACGTATGCGTCGACGGCCCAGTGTTTGGCATGGCTGAACTGGCGAAAATGCCCACCGAGTATTGATTTTGGTTATAAACGTTTGTTGTTAACAATACATCTAATTTTTAAGGAGGATTCGTTAATGGGTTACAAAAGCGACATCGAAATTGCGCAAGGCACACAGATGGAACCTATCGAGAGGATAGCTGAACAGATAGGCCTTACGGCGGACGAGCTGGAGCACTACGGAAAGTACAAGGCAAAAGTGGACTACGGCCTTTTGGACGAGATGAAGGACAAGCCGGACGGCAAGCTGATTCTCGTGACGGCCATAACGCCGACTCCGGCGGGGGAAGGGAAGACGACGACCAGCGTCGGGCTGGCTGACGCCCTGCACAAACTTGGCAAAAAAGTCATCTTGGCGCTACGCGAGCCATCGCTGGGGCCAGTGTTTGGCATAAAGGGCGGCGCTGCCGGGGGCGGGTATGCCCAAGTCGTGCCAATGGAAGACATAAACTTGCACTTCACTGGCGATTTCCACGCAATCGGGGCAGCCAACAACCTGCTTGCAGCGATGCTGGACAACCATATCTACCAAGGGAACGCCCTGAACGTGGATACGCGCAAAATCACGTGGAAGCGCTGCGTCGATATGAACGACAGGCAGCTTCGGTTTGTAGTGGACGGGCTGGGCGGCCGCACCAACGGCGTGCCTCGTGAAGACGGGTACGACATTACGGTGGCTTCGGAAATAATGGCGATCCTGTGCCTCTCAAAGAACATCGACCATCTGAAGGAAAATTTGAAGAAAATTATAGTCGGGTACACCAGGGACGAAAAGCCAGTCACGGCAGGGGAGCTGAACGCCCACGGCGCAATGGCTGCCCTCCTCAAAGACGCGCTAAAGCCGAACCTTGTACAGACACTTGAACATACCCCGTCCTTCGTGCACGGCGGGCCTTTTGCGAACATAGCACATGGGTGCAACAGCATCATGGCAACTAGGATGGGCCTGAAGCTGGCTGATTACGTAGTCACGGAAGCGGGCTTCGGCGCAGATCTTGGCGCAGAGAAATTCTGCGACATCAAGTGCAGGATTGCAGGGATAAAACCTTCGGCTTGCGTTATCGTCGCTACTGTCCGGGCGCTCAAGCACCACGGGGGAGTGGCAAAAGCGGACCTCGCTACAGAAAACCTTGCGGCGCTTGAAACCGGCCTTCCGAACCTGCTCAAGCACATTGAGAACATGAGCAAGAACTTTGGCCTTGCGTCTGTTGTGGCAATTAACAGGTTCCCGGACGACTCGGAAGCAGAACTTGAACTCATACGGGAAAAATGCAAGGAATACGGCGCAAACGTCGCCTTGTCGGAAGTCTGGGGCAAAGGCGGCGAAGGCGGCATAGACTTGGCAAACGAAGTGCTGCGGATAATCGACGGCAACATGTCAAGCTTTAAGTTTGCCTACGACGAAGACCTGACGCTCAGGGAAAAAATCACCGCGATAGCGAAAAACGTTTACGGCGCGGACGGCGTGGATTTTGCGCCAACGGCAGTAAAGGAGCTCGACAAGCTTGAAAGCCTGGGGTTTGGGAAGTTCCCAGTCTGCATGGCTAAGACGCAGTATTCACTGTCTGACGACCAGAAGAAGCTCGGTGCGCCGAAAGGGTTCAACATTGCGGTGAGGAACGCAAAGGTTTCGGCTGGCGCGGGGTTCGTGGTGGCGCTGACCGGCGAAATTATGACCATGCCGGGGCTCCCGAAGCTGCCGGCGGCTGAAAAGATCGACGTGGACAACACAGGGAAGATATCGGGGCTGTTTTGATTGGAGGATTGTTATGGCAACACTGCTTAAAGGCATAGAAGTAGTTAACGGGATGAAGGAAAGCCTTTCGTCCCGGGTCTTGGAACTAAAACGAAAAGGGAAAACACCGTGCTTGGGGATCGTTAGGATTGGGGAACGGCCTGATGACCTGTCCTATGAAAAGGGCGCGGTTAAAAGGTGCAGCGGCATAGGCCTTTTGTGCAAAGTGTTTAACTTCCCGGCTGATGTTTCCAACGAGGAATTCATCCAAGAATTCAAGAAAATCAACGCTGACGAGTCTGTACACGGGCTGCTTGTGTTCCGCCCCATGCCAAAACACATCGACGAGGAGGCGGTAAAAGGCATTATCAGCCCGGAGAAAGACATGGACTGCATGAGCCCTGCCAACATAGCCAAAGTGTTTGCGGCTGACGAAACAGGGTACGCGCCCTGTACGCCCCAGGCGGTCATGGAGCTTTTGAAGCATTTTGGGATTCCGCTAAAGGGGAAAAGGGTTACCCTAGTCGGGCGCAGCATGGTGGTCGGAAAGCCGCTTTCTATGTTACTGCTGAAGGAGCACGCCACGATTACGATATGCCACACAAGGACTGCGGACCTTGCGGGGGAGTGCCGGAAGGCTGAAATACTGATTGCTGCGGCCGGCGTTCCGAAAATGGTGAAGGATTCCTTCGTAAACGAGGGCGCTACGGTGATCGACGTGGGCATCAACGTGGATGAAAACGGCAATCTGTGCGGCGACGTGGACTTTGAGAGCGTTGAGCCGGTCGCAGGAAGCATAACTCCGGTCCCCGGCGGGGTCGGAACAGTCACCACCTCGGTACTGGCGATGCACGTGATCGAGGCCTGCGAAAAGGGAGAAGCACTAGGCCGCCCCAGCTAATGGAGAACGATCGTTACACATATTCGGATTACGCTAGCTGGGATGACGAAAAAAGGTGTGAATTGATTGACGGCGTAATATTTCTGATGTCGCCGGAACCGACACCGGAACATCAAAGAGTCGTCGGCAGCTTGTTTTTTCAACTGCACCTTTTCCTGCGAGGCAAACCATGCGAAGCGTTCATCGCGCCACTGGACGTGAGGCTCAATGCAGCCAGCGGCGACGATACTGTGGTTCAGCCTGATATTCTTATAGTGTGCGACAAAGCTAAAATTGAGGGCAAGAGCTGCAAGGGTGTGCCGGACATGGTGGTGGAGGTTCTTTCGCCGTCAACATTGAGCAGGGACAGGGTGTTGAAATTCAACAAATACCTGCAAGCAGGGGTTCGCGAATACTGGATAGTAGACCCTGATGGCAAGAAGGTTGCCGTCAACATATTGAAAAACGGCGAATACGTAAACAAAGCCTATGGCGAAGAAGAAACCGTGCCGGTCAATGTTCTCGAAGGCTGCAGGATAGACCTTCGAGAAGTGTTTTAGATCAAATGCAAAGCGGCACTGGAATCGCTCCAGTGCCGCACGATTATATGGACGAACACATGTTAATCAAAAGTATATGTGCCAATCACCTTTTTGAAGAAATTCTCCTTCTGCTTGTCTGTAGCGGCCGCCGGGAATACGAAGTGTCCGCCGTCGCTGGTAATTTTGTCAAGGCTGTTGAAGTTGGCCAGGTCGTTTGTTTTAACCAGAGACAAATCCAGAATTGAGCCTGCGTTCATGGCTAATTTGCCGATTTTCACCGGTGCGCTGAGTTTGAGAACGGCGCCGTCCCCAACTGTCACATTGATCTGCTTGGACTCAAAGAGCCTGATGAAATCGCCAAAATCCTCATAGACGTTGGAGACGGGGAAACCTTGGTTTGAGGCTTTTTCCGGCAGGAAAGCCAAGTAAAATTCAAAGGAATTTGCAGCTTTTGTCATGTTGCTCAAGGATTTGATGTCTGACTTGCTGAGGCCCGCTATGGCGTCGGCGAGAGACGTGTTGGCGAATTTTGGATCAATCTGTATCGCTTGTCCGGTGTAGTCGAGGTTTTGCTCGCCGCAGAAATACATGTTCATCACGTTTGCCATGGGTGAGTAGCCGGCGATGGGTATCCATTCGTTGTCCGCAATGTAGAGCATCCTGTCCATTGCAAGGCCCGAGGCAAGGGGTACCGTAATAGCGTTGTAATGGCTCAGGTAATCCACGTCCCCGTTCGCGCATCCGGTAAAATGGTCGACGTAGAACTGGTTGAATGCGTAATACCTGCCTTCGTTTTCTGGGTTGTCTGCGTTAAAGGCAAAAACTGTTGCGGAGGAACAAAATACCATGGCTAAAATTAGCAGCAGCGTTCCAGTTAGAATAATCCTTCTTTTCATCATTGTCTCATCCTTTCAAATTTAATGTTGATTATTACGGCGGTTAATAGAACTTTTCCAAGCCCGTTTAACCGCTCGCGACTAACACTATATTATAAACGATGAAGAAAGTCAACATATATTTTATTACAATATGGACAAATGTAGAAAACGAGAATTTTGACAGCCAGCAGAGTTTGTGGTATCCTGTTAGCAGCAACAACAAGAAAAGGAAGTTTACGGAATGATACCAAGCAGCGAGACGCTAACAGTAGAGTTTAAAAGCGACATCCAAAAGATACAGGATTCGGTGATCCTGCGCAGACGAATCAAACTAGACGGGACGCCGGAAAACGTGCCTATGTATCCCACTGAGTTGTCAACGAGGCTGTCGAGCCGGCTGGGGCGGCCGCTTACGCTAAACACCCTTTTGGTTTTAAACGCTTTAAAGGACTCGCAAGGCAGCGGCATCATGAACTTGTCGCACAGGGCGGGCGTTTCGGAGGCAACTGCAAGGACTGTGCTTGACAGCTTTGTAGAGAACGGCATTGCATGTGCAAGGGAGACAACAGGGGAAACGACCTATATGATTTGCATCGGCTCAGACGGCACAAAAACCGGCGCGGCGGGATAGGCATGGAGCAGCTGCGCAATGCATTTGAACAACTGAAAATACCAGTTGGCGAAGAAATAATCGCAAAATTCAAAAAATATATGGACATGGTGCTTTCTTGGAACGACAAGGTAAATCTGACTGGTATAACAGATGAAGGCGAATTCGTCAGAAAGCATTTGGCAGACTCAGTCCTATGCGCTTGCTTTGACGAGGTTAAAAACGCAAGCAGAGTGATCGACGTGGGTACCGGCGCGGGGCTGCCGGGCATTCCGCTGGCTTTGATTTTCCCAGAAAAACAATTCCTGCTAATTGACTCTGTCGGAAAGAAAACAAGAATCGTAGGCGAAATGGCAAAAGAGCTTGGGCTGGCGAACGTATCGCTGCTACACGCGAGGGCTGAAGACCTTGCTCGCAAAGATGGCTTCAGGGAGGGGTTTGACCTGTGCGTTTCACGGGCTGTGGCGCGCCTTGCGGTTTTGTCCGAATACTGCCTCCCCTTCGTTGCAGTGGGGGGCGCGTTCATTGCATACAAGGGCCCGGATGCGAGCGGCGAAGCGGAAGAGGCGGCGAAAGCGGTCAGTTTGCTGGGAGGAGAGCCTGCTGAAATCAGGAAAGCCCCCATTTGCGGCTTGGGCATTGACCACAGCTTGGTCGTTGTGAAAAAGGCCAGGCGAACACCAGCGAAATTCCCTAGGAAGGCTGGGTTGCCAGCAAAGGCGCCTCTGCTGGTTTTTTCTTTCGTTGCATTGATTCTGCCAATATGCCTCTGATGCAAAACGACAGGAGTACGCACATGCCAAACATTATGAACACCAAGTAGATGTTTGTTCTTAAATATGATATCGCTGCCCCGACGGCAGGAAGGGATATTATCACTTTTCCCACCACGTTTGCTGCAAATACGATGTCGTTGTCAGGGTTTTCGTTGTTTACGCCTTTTGTTATGAAGCCTCTTTCGCCACTGTTCTGATAGTTTTCCTGAACACCGATGATTTTATGTGTGACAGAAGTGCTTTGATCTCGCATATAAGTTATGTTGTCGCCAATTTGGAGCAGATCAGGGCTTGTTTTGCGCACTAATATAAAAGATCCTTTTGGGATTTCGTCTTGCATGCTGGAAGTCAGGACGGTGAAGTAGGAATAGCCCATTATCATTTTCGGCGCTCCGTTTCCCCCTCCAGAGAACACGGCAGTTACCAGAATAACAAGTATCGCCGCATAAAACAGAATGTCTGACGCTATTGCGACCCCACTCTTTTTTTTCTTCGCAGGGCTCTGCAATTTGCTGCGAAAAGCGGTGTGCGGTTTTTCTGTTTTCACTTGTTTGGCGATCTCAACCGTGGTTTCGGTTGGCATCGGGATTTCGACAGGTGTGGGAATTTCAACTGGTGTGGAAATTCCCACAGTTGCTGCCGCAGTCGTTTTTTCATTAAGAGATGGGGCTGCCTCGAATGCTTCAACCGATTTTAACAGATTGCGTTCATGGTATTCAAATTTCGCAATTATGAAGTCCCTGTTTAGCTCTGCTACTGATTTAATTGACATTGCGTGGTGCTCCTCTCTTTTGTATAGTTTAATGATATATGATAAAGCTGCTTCAATGTCAATACGATTTTCAAAAAAAGATTAAATAAATTTATTAAAATGTAACCGAACGAACGGGAGAGGGGGGAATCGTTGAAAAACAGCCAATAGACATTAAAAGACGATTGGCTGTTTTGACCATGCATTCTACAAACAGTTCAAAGGGGAGGCAAAACAGAGCCGAAAACGGCCAACGAAGAGGGCAAAAACCCTCAAGCTGCTGGAAGGTTTCGCCGAGCTTAGCCGACCATGTTTCACGTGAAACACTGGATTATTTTCACAAACCCGTAGAGAAATTCTGTGCTTTGTAGTATAATATAATATGTGAGAAAATGAGAGAAAAGACAAGGGAGGGAATAACTTGGGAAAAGCGATTGCGATATTTAATCAGAAGGGCGGAGTGGGGAAGACTACCACAAACGTGAACTTGGCCGCCTGCCTTGCCATAAAACAGAAAAGAGTACTGGTGCTTGACATCGACCCGCAAGGCAACACCACGAGCGGCATGGGAATTGTCAAGAAGGGCTTGGAAAAAACTTCTTACGACATATTGGTTGACGACAAGCTGGAGCCGGTCACGGCCATAAGGAAGACTTTCATCGACAACTTGGACATCATCCCTGCGAGCGTAAATCTGGCAGGAGCGGAGATTGAGCTGGTGCACCTTGAAGGAAGGGAAAAACGCCTGAAAAGGGCTATCGAAAAAATAAAAACCAAATACGACTATATTCTCATCGATTGCCCGCCGTCGCTTGGGCTTTTGACGATCAATTCCCTGACGGCGGTGGACAGCGTGCTGATACCGATACAGTGCGAGTTTTACGCACTTGAGGGAGTGAGCCAGCTCATGAGCACTATCGACCTTGTGAAGAAGAACCTTAACCCGAAACTTGAAATCCAAGGGGTTATACTGAGCATGTTCGACGGGCGCACAAATTTGTCCATACAGGTTGTTGAGGAAGTGAAGAAGTACTTCAGGGAAAAAGTCTACTCGACAGTGATCCCAAGGAACATAAGGCTGGCCGAGGCGCCAAGCCACGGCTTGCCGATTACGGAATACGATCCGAGATCGAAAGGCGCGGAGGCGTACCTCGAATTTGCAGAAGAGTTTTTGGATTTGGAAAGCGAGAACAACTGATGGCCGACAGGAAAGTGAAAGGTTTGGGAAAAGGCCTTGAAGCCCTGTTCGGCGACGTGGAAATAAGGCCGTCGGAAACAGGCGAGGAATATGATGGCGAACCAAGGCAAGACGGTGCGCTTATACAATATGTAGACATCAACGACATTAAACCGAATTCTACCCAGCCCAGACAGGTATTCAATGAAGAAAAAATTGACGAACTGGCTGCGTCCATAGCCGCTCATGGCGTCATTCAGCCGATACTCCTCAGAAAGTCCGGGGGCGGCTTTGAAATTGTCGCGGGCGAGCGGCGCTGGCGGGCGGCAAGGAAAGCGGGGCTCAAGCAAGTGCCGGGAATGGTCAAAGAGCTTACCCAAGAGCAGCTAATGATCGTTGCCCTTATCGAGAACATACAAAGGGAAGACCTCAACCCAATGGAAGAGGCTGAAGCGTTTCAGAAAATGTGCAGCGAATTTGGGTTTACTCAGGAGGATGTGTCGTTCAACGTAGGGAAGAGCAGGCCGTACATTACCAATTCCCTAAGGCTTCTCCGGCTTCCTGAAGAAATACAGAAGATGGTGCTTGAGGGAAAATTGACAAACGGGCATGCAAGGGCACTTTTAAGTGCGGAAAGCATAGAAAAACAGTTCCGAATAGCGGAAAAAATCATCGCTGACGGGCTGTCAGTAAGGGAGACGGAAAAACTGGCGCGGGAAGCCAGCCAAAAAAGCGAGGCGGCCAGAAAGAAGAACCTCGCGAGAAAAACCGACATCATAGAAATCGAGGCAGAGTTGAAAGAGATACTGGGGACAAAAGTCACGCTTAAGCACAAAGGCAAGGGCGGAAAACTGGAAATAGGGTATTTCAGCCGGGAGGAGCTTGAACGGCTGATCGAAATCTTCAGGGCGATTAAAGCAGTGTGAATTGTAAGAAATTCGTAAAGAACGAATGTGCAAAAATGTGGTATAATCAGTTCTTGTACAGGGGATTGCAAAAGGAAAAGGAGCTGAAATGGGGGAGAGAAAAGCAAAAGAAACAGCAAAAGCCGCAAAGATAGTCAACCAGTCAGAAAACACCGAGGTGTTCGTGCGCACGAACGCAGGCAGGAGTCACGGCAAAGCTTCAAAAGCGAAGATATTCATTACTTTTGGAGTTATTATCGCAATCCTAGCCGGCCTCGGTTATTTTATGTCGACTCGCAACACAGAGCACAGAGCGATTGTCAGCGTGGGTTCCGTCGAACTGATGGACTTGGAAGAGACAGTTTCGATAAGGGGGACAATACAGGGATCCGACTCAGCCGACGTTTCTTCGGCGCTGAACTACAAGATAACGGCAATTTACGTCAAGGAAGGCGACATCGTTAAGAAAGACCAAGTGCTGGCGACCCTAGACGTGAGCGATTTGCAGGACCAGTACAACAAGGCGGCGCTGGCCCTCCGGGAGTCGACGCGGGCCTATGAATCTGCAGAGGCTTTGTACGTGGAAGGCGCCATGGCCAGGGAGGAATACCTCAGGCTGAAGGCGGCATACGACGGCGACAAGCTGAACATGTCTACATTCAACATAGCGGACAAGAGAAACGTCAAAAGCCCGATAAGCGGCACCGTGACAAGGGTCAACGTGAACGTGGGCAGGTACGCCAGCGACACGGAAAAGGGGCAGGCAATGTTCGTGGTTGAAAACCTCGGGGACCTTCAGATGAAGGTGAGGATTGGGGAATACGACATCAGTAAAATAAAGGTAGGGCAGACAGTGACGATAACGGCTGACGTGCTGGGCAAGGAAAGCGTGACAGGCATAGTATCCAGCATATCCCCGACTGGCGAGGAGAAGGACATGACCTCCAGCGAAAAAGTCATCCCGGTCGTAATCGACATCGACAAGAGCGATAAAAACCTGATAGCCGGAGTGACTGCAAAGGCGACGATACTTATCGACAGGAGGGAAAATGTCCCGGCAATCTCGATCGATGCAATCATCCAAGACCCTGAAACTGGCGAAAACCTGGTATTCGTTGTTGACGAGGACGAGGCGCTGCGAAAGGTGGCAGTGGAGCTTGGGCTGGAGACCAACATTTACGCTGAAATACTAGAAGGGGCGTTGAAAGAGGGGGAACAGGTAGTCCTTGCTCCTTCCTTCGAATTGGAAGACGGAATGCTTGTTACGGTCAACACGCCGTTAAGATGAGGTGGGCGATGAAACCGGATTTGACTGAAATTATTAAACTGCAGAACCTCGATAAAACATACCGAAACGGGAATATTTCAGTGGACGCCTTGAAAAAGGTTAACATAACAATTGATTATGGTGAGTTTGTTGCCATCATGGGTGCTTCCGGCTCTGGAAAGTCGACGCTTATGAACATACTGGGATGCCTCGACAGGCCGACGGGGGGCGATTACTACCTTGAGGGGATTGACATCAAGGAGAAGACAGACGACCAGCTTTCTTTTATCCGAAATCAGAAAATCGGGTTTGTGTTTCAGTCGTTCAACCTGATCCCCAGAACCAGCGCGTTTAAAAATGTTGAACTTCCGATGATCTACGGGAAAATTCCGGCGAGGGAAAGGAAAGAGCGCTCTGTTGCGCTGCTTGAAAGCGTGGGCCTCGGCGACCGCTTTGAACATATGCCAAACGAGCTTTCCGGGGGGCAGAAGCAGCGTGTTGCCATAGCGAGGGCGCTTGCCAACGCTCCGACAATCATATTGGCTGACGAACCCACGGGGAACCTAGACTCTGCATCTTCAGTCGAAATAATGGAAATATTCACCAAACTAAACAGGGACAGCGGCAACACTGTTATCATCGTGACCCACGAGCCCGACATAGCGAAGTGCACGGACCGCACCATCACCTTCAAGGACGGATTTGTAGTTCAGGACTTACGCAGGAAGGAGGCGGTTTGATGCTGTTTTTGGAAAACATCAAATTGGCGCTTACCGCCATCAGGGCAAACAAAATGCGTTCGTTCCTCACGATGCTGGGCATCATCATCGGGATCAGCTCCGTCATAACCATCACCTCGATAGGCGCCTCGGCCCAAGCCATGATAAACAAGCAGTTCGAGACCTTGGAAGGGGGCTACATGGTTCTCATGCTGAATTGGAGGAACACGGAAAGCATTGACTACTATGCGGACCTGTTCAGCTGGGACGACGTGGAGGCTCTGAAAAACCGGTTCCCCGGCTATATCAGGTACATTGAGCTTATGAACCTCGGAAACAACAGCTCCACCACCAAAGTCGGCAGGACGGAGGCGACGCTGACCCTCTACGGCGCCGGCGCCGACTACAACAAGTTCGACAAGTCAATACAGATCATCCACGGCAGGATGATAAACCAAAGCGACGTGGATGCGGCTAGGGAAAACATAGTTATCGACGTAAAAGCGGCGAGGCAGCTCTTCAATAAGGAGAACGCAGTTGGGGCGACGTTGCCGACTGCTTTCTACGGAGAAGAAAAGGACCTTACGGTTGTTGGCGTCTACGAAACGCCGCCGTCGATTTTTTCGGGGCTGATGGTGGAGACCAGCTACACTTGTTACGTGCCTATCTCGCTGCTGCTTGGCAGTGACGGCAGGTCGGCCTACATCGAAATATTTGCGAGCGAAAAAGACGACCCCATAGTGCAAGCGGAAGCTTTCCTGTCATATATAACGAAGGTTAAGAACAAGCCGGACGATTTTTACATGTACCAGTCGGCAGACGAGCAGATTTCGCAGGTCAACACGGTGCTTGGGACGCTTTCCATTGCGCTGGGTGCCATCGCGGCCATATCGCTGCTGGTGGGCGGCATAGGGATAATGAACATAATGCTAGTGTCTGTCACTGAAAGGACGCGGGAAATCGGCATAAGGAAGTCGCTGGGGGCCAGGACGAAGGACATCCTTACCCAGTTCCTCATAGAAGCGATGATCCTGTCAAGCATAGGCGGGATAATCGGCATGGCGCTGGGCATGTCCCTTGCAGGGCTCGGCATGTCCGCCTTTGGGATAGGCGTTGTCATCCAGCCAATTGTCATTGTGGTGACGGTCATATTCTCAGCCGGGGTTGGAATGTTCTTTGGCATATTCCCGGCAAGGAAGGCGGCGAGGCTCGACCCGATTGAAGCGCTGCGGTACGAATAGGAACAGAAAGGAAATGATGCAATGCTGCCATTACCTAAGCACGATGAACATTACACATATTCGGATTATGCAAGCTGGAACGACGGAAACAGGTGCGAGCTGATTGACGGCGTTGTTTACATGATGTCCCCGGCTCCGACTAGGGAGCACCAAGCTGCCAGCATGGCGATTTCCAGTCAGTTGTACAATTATCTGAAAGGCAGGCAGTGCGCAGTTTACCATGCGCCATTTGACGTGAGGCTTAATGCAGCGGGAGATCGTGACGACACTGTCGTGCAACCGGACATTGTTGTAGTTTGCGACAAAGCAAAACTCGACAGAAAGGGCTGCAACGGTGCCCCGGACATGGTTGTAGAGATACTTTCTCCGTCGACGCTCAGCAGGGACCGGGTGCTTAAGCTCAACAAATACTTGCAAGCAGGAGTAAGAGAGTACTGGATTGTAGACACTGAGGGCAAAACTGTATCCGTGCATTTGCTTGAAGACGGGAGGTACGTCATCAACGCATACGGTGAAACTGAGACAATACCTGTAAAAACAATCAGCGGCTGCCAAATAGACATGCGGGAGGTGTTCGCAGACATATGAAAAACATGTATTACTACGACTCGCCAATTGGCAAGATTGGAATTGCAGAGGAAGACGGGGCTGTCACGGACCTCTTTTTCAGAGATGAAGCTAAGCCGCAGGGCACACAGCTTGAGGAAACAGACTTGTTGAAAGAGGCAGGCCGGCAGCTTGAGGAATATTTTGGCAAAAAACGAAAGGCCTTTGACTTGCCACTAAAACTAGAAGGCACAGAATTTCAAAAGAGGGACTGGCAGGAGCTTCTTAAAATACCCTATGGAGAAACGAGGAGCTACGGCGAGATAGCAAAGGCCCTCGGTATACCGAAAGGCGCAAGGGCCGTGGGGCTCGCAAACAACAGGAACCCGGTTTCCATAATCGTGCCGTGCCACAGAGTGATCGGCGCGGACGGTAAGCTGGTCGGCTACGGGGGCGGACTGCCAATTAAAGAGTTTTTGCTGAACTTGGAAAAAGAAAAGCAATGACGCGATGCTTCAAACCGGGGCTTTATCTAAGTTGCACGTGCATAAATTACTTTTCCTTTCTGCAATGCATCTACGAAAGAACTGTCGTTTCTGGCTATTTCTTGCACCTGTCTGTCAGTTGCGTAAAAAATGTCGTAGTGGGTTTTGTTTTTTAGTTTTTTCCTTCTCTTGTATATTGCTATGTCAAGAGCCACCTCATCATCAAGAGTGAAGTCTTTTCCGTTTCGGATGACAAGTAAATCAAGGTCGCTTTTCTCTGTAGGGTTCCCATATGCATATGATCCATACAATATAATGCGGTCAGGATCCGCGACTTTTACCACTATATTAATAAATTGCATAATTTCATTATTGCTATACAAAGGGGGCCTCCATTTTTCAGAAATGGATGTAATCGAACAAATCCCATCGGCTTGTAATTCGTGATATTAAAACTATAGCAGATTTTACATGAAATATCATTAAATTTTTTGTGGACGCCTGCAAAATCGACAACTGGCAAAAACAACAATAGTGTCAACAGAACGGGTTGCAGGCTCTGAAACCGAAGCGTTTGTCCCTAGAAAAACTGGCGCGTTTGTCTTGACAAAGGCCTAGCCGTGTTGTATGATACCCTCAATAAGGGGATAAAGGAATTGAAAACAGGGGTTTTATCAGGGGGACCGGCGATTGAAGCTGGCTTGTTTGAAGTGTTGCTTGTAATTTTTTCAAGAGCCAAGCCGCAAGGCTTGTGTTTGCCTTTGGGTTTTGCTTGGGAAGAAATGGCGTCATTTACGCAGATACAAAGGGATAATATATATAATGCAACGAACAAAGAGGGCATTTACATAATAGAAGCGTATATCGCGGCACTTGGTATGACAGAAGACGAATACTGGAACGATTACGCACCAAGGGAATTCTACAACCTGCTATTAAACTCAAAAGTTCTGAAGCACCAAGAACAGAGAAACAGTATTGTTGACTTGGACGAAGTCCCGATAGATATTTTCGACGAGCTGTACCAAAAAGACAAGATAGCAACGACAATCAAATGGTAAGGTAAGGAAGCGTCGATTATTCGCTAATGTTCGCCAATACGTCCCAGCAGCCAATCGACGATGTGCAGTTGGCGGATGCCGTCGTAATTAGCGCTCCGGGGGATATCGTCCATAGTGAGCAATATCTTAGGGTGGTGATCGGGAACCCGTTGCAAAGGCTCAAGTTCGCGCTTGCGGGTGTTTTCGTCAAGGACACTGGCAGACACTTGGTAATAGGTAATGCCGTCCGCGGCATGGGCGACGAAATCTATCTCTTTCTCAGCCAGCTTTCCGATGTTCACTCTTTTGCCGCGCCGCAGCAGTTCCAGATAGACGGTGTTCTCAAGAACATGGCCGATATCGGGCGTCGAACTCGAAAGCAGGCGGGACCTTAGCCCACTGTCAACAGCGTAGTATTTGCTTTGTGTCTTGAGATGCTGCCGGCCGCGAATGTCATATCTGTCCACCTTGTAAAAAAGATAGCTGTCGCACAAGGCCCGAAGATACTTGTCCACAGTGTTTATCGAAACGGTGCGCCCGGCAGAGTTCAGAGAGTCGGCAATCTTTTTAACCGAAACAGGACTGCCTACGTTGCTAAACAGGAACTTCGCTATATCTTCAAGCATAGAAACGTCAGCAAGTCCGAGCCTCTTTGCCACGTCCTTTACAAGTATCGAGTTGTAAACGCCGTCAAGGTACGAGTTTGTCAGTGCGTCATTGTTGCCAAGCTGCATGACAGCGGGGAATGCGCCATGCTTCAAGTAGCCCCCGAATGCGCTTTTTTGCTGGCCTGCCCCTGAAACGTATTCGGCGAACGACAGCGGCAGCATTTCAATTTTTACATACCGCCCAGACAGAAGGGTGGCAAGCTCGCCGGACAACAGATACGCATTGGAGCCAGTGATGTAAACGTCAACATTGTCCTTTATAAACAAGCTGTCCACTGCTTTTTCGTAATCCTTGCACTGCTGCACCTCGTCAATGAAGATGTAAGTGTAACCGTTAGGGTACAGCCGGCTCATCAGGTAGCTGTACAAAGAACGGTAGTTCAGCAAATCCTCGTGTTCCAAGTCTTCTAGATTGACAGATACAATCTGTTCAGGTTTTACCCCGCTCTCAATCAGTCTGTCGGCATACAGCTTGAAGAGCGTAGATTTCCCGCAGCGCCGCACCCCGGCTACAACCTTGATAACATCTTTTTCTCGCCAATTTTGCAGCCAGCCAAGATAAGATGGCCTTTCGACAAGTTTTTCCAGCATCCCAATTCACCGCCTTTGTAAACAGCATACCATAAAACCATTGACACAGGCAAGTATTTTCAAATGAATGAAAAAACATTTCAAGCAGGGGGTTTCAGGAGAGCCTTAACGCGCAACAGCGACAGTCTCGACTAGCCTTGCTTGGAGCACGAGGCGCATGGTCTGGTCGCCGCCTGTGCAGGTTGACAAGGTGATGATGTGCCCTGCGCTTGGCGGGCTCCCGATTTCCACCACGGATTTGGCAGCCATTTCCTTCAGGTAGCCGGCAAACGACGCTTCGCTTTCAAAACGTATAGTGTAGGTGTCGCTTGTGGCAAGGGTTTCGTAAACAGCGAAAATTTCATAGACCAAGACGTCGTTTTTCCTTACTATGTATACATCCAAGCGCTGCTCGGCGTACTCCAGCTGCTTGTATTTTTTCAGGCTTCCGAACATGGAGTCGTTTCTGGTGTTGTGGCCGTATATCACCGTGTTTTGATCCTGAAAATCGGCGTCGTTCCTGTAGTCTTGGAAAATGCTGCCGAGGATGTTGGGCTTCTTGTCGAAAGTGGTGCGCAGATAGGCGTTGTTGTCAGGGCCTCGCAGGATCGGGTACGAAACCGGCGAGTCTGGTATGAACAGCCATGCGATTATGTCAGGGTTGATGGCGTCAAGTGTTGCGAAGTCTATGTCAGGCCATGGGTGGTGTTCGGGGACCTCCGGGTCGTCTTCGTCTGGGGGTTCGGCTATTACCTCGTGGCTTATGTTTTCGTAAGCCGACTGGCCCACATGCATCTGGTAGTACGTCCAAACAATTTTCGCGCCGCTTGCCAAAAATGTGATAGTAGCGACTATAAATATCAGGGTCCTCACTTTTTTAGACATTTTTCTTGCTCTCCATATGTTTATGCTCTGCTCTGCTTTTGCTTGTGAGCTGTAATCCTTCTCTCCATCTGATCCACGTTGTATGCGTATTTCACTGCCGTGTCGAGCGTGATGGTGCCTTTCAGGTACAGCTCGAATATCGACGTGTCCATGCTCATCATGCCTTCAGAGGAAGACGACTGTATCACAGCGTCAATCTGGTGTATCTTCGAATCCCTTATCATGTTCCTTATAGCGCTGTTCAGGTGCATTATCTCAAAGACTGGGTGAAGCTTCCCGCTCTCTGCCAGTACGAGCTGCTGGGAAATTACAGTTTGAAGCACCATAGATAGCTGTATCCTGATCTGCTGCTGCTGGCTTGGAGGGAACACGTCGATGATCCGGTCGATGGTGTTGACGGCGCCCACGGTATGGAGCGTCGATATGACCAAGTGGCCCGTCTCGGCGGCGGTCATCGCGGTCCTGATCGTGTCAAGATCCCGCATCTCCCCAAGCAGTATGACGTCAGGGGCTTGGCGCAGGCACGCGCGCAGCGCAGTTATGTAGCTTTCCGTGTCCACGTTTATTTCGCGCTGGCTCACCACGCTCTTTTTGTTCTTGTGCAGGAACTCGATAGGGTCCTCTATCGTAATGATATGGGAATTGCGCGAGGAATTGATGGCGTCAGTGATGTACGCCAAGGTGGTCGACTTGCCGTTCCCTGCAGGGCCAGTGACTAGGACGAGGCCGCGGGTTTTCCTTGACACTGACAGCACCTCGTCTGGAATCCCAAGTGCTTTAAAGTCAGGAAGGTCAAACCTGACGACCCTGATGACTGCTGCCATCGAGCCGCGCTGCTTGTACGTGCTCACCCGAAAGCGGGACAGGCCCTTGACAGAAAGGGAAAAATCGTCGTCCCCGATCTCCATGTAGCGGGCGGGCGACCTTTGGGCAAGGGAATAAAGCTCGCTGACCAGCCGGTTCGCCATTTCAGGCATTACAATTTCCTCGCTGACGGGGTTTATTACGCCGTCAACCTTCGCAGAAAGGCGAAGCCCGGAAACTATGAACAGGTCTGACGCCCCTGTTTCAACGGCATTTTTCAAAAAGCTTGACACATCATCCATGTTCACACTCCTGTTTATTCAAAACTCTCGCCGTCCCAGACCGTAATCGCATCGTCGGCTTCCCATCCAAGCGCGTAGACGGTCTTCCACTCCAAGACAGCGGCCTGCCCCGCGTCCAGCTTGAGTTTGACGCGAAGGTCTTGCGCGTCGCTTACCCGGCAGGAATAGGACGCGACCGTTGCGGCGCCTTCCTTCTCGTAGGATACGTCAACGCCATATACTGATTCAGGGAATTCGCCGGAATCAACAATGTTTGCCTGTACCACAGCCGCCAAATAGTCCGCTTCGTAGTAACCCTTGACGAAAGACGCGGTTTTGTCCGCCAGAAGCTTTTCAGCGTTTGAAGCAGACAAGGTGAGCATTGCAAATACAGTCAGGCAAAGCACTGCGAATATCGTTATCAGGGAAACAGTCCCTACGCCTGCCCCATGGGACCTTTGATTCATAGCTCTGCCTCCTGATCTTGGAAAGACGATACGGGGATCGTAAAAATCTTGGTGCCCGCAATGTCGCACACTGTTACTTGGGCGTCAATGGAGCCGGCTTTTTCCGGCATCCGCACGATTGCTGCCACATAGCAGAAGCTGGGCTCGCCCGGGGGCAAAAGCTGCCACCCTGAGTCAAACCGCACTTCTATAGCACGGGTGCCCGTAAAGGCGCCGCCAAGCAGGGCTGCGGTTTCGGGCAGGCTGCCGCCTGTTGCTTTGAAGCATTCTGCGCAGTTTTGCGCAGAGGCGACTGCATGGTTGAGCCGGCTGCTTTCTGCCGATACATGGTTCGCAGCCACGAACACCCGCAGGCAGATGGCAGAGGCCACTGCGAAGATCAGTATTGCCATAAGGAGCTCGGTCAGGAACATCCCCGAGCCAGACCCGGTGCTGCGCACCTTCATGTGCCGACACCCCCCCCGCACCTTAAATTTACGAACAGTTTGCCGCTGTCCCCATTGCTGCCTTGGAACTCAATGGACAGAAGGTTTGGCAGGGCGTTCTCGAAGGAAACGGAGCCGATTTCAAGCACTGGGGTTCCCGAATCCGAAGACAGCTCGAGCTCCAGCCCCTTTTCGCAGAAGAGCTCGCGGAGCCAGCCGTCATATGAGTATATTATGGTGTTGTACCCTGTTCCGTCAAACTCTGCGTCAAGGTAAAGCGCAGGCGCGCCTTCGTAGGTTCCGACGTGCAGTTTTCCCAAGCTGTCGTTTGCATGGATTTTCGCTGCGATGTAGGAAAGGCACACCCTGCTTTTGAATTCTTCCTCCGACGTCTTTTGCATGCTGCCGTAAACGTTGGCGCCCAGCATGAGCACCGTCAGCACAGACGCCGCAAAAGCGCAGGCGACGGCAAGGACAAAGACGACGTCGATTGTGTGGCTGTTTTTTGCGGTGTTCATAGACAGTTACCTCATGGTTTCTATCACGGTTATGTCGGGCATGATGTTCGAGGCAAAAATCTCGTAATGGACGATGTATTTGCCTTCGTCGACGCTGATGCCGTAGTGGTCCTTCAGGTATTCGTAGCTGGGGGGGTAGTTCCCCTCCGAAGCGTAGCAGTTCACCACGGCCCGCCTTATGCTTTCCTCTGCAATGCGCAAGCCTTCTGAGCTTGAAGTTTCGCTTGTTTGGGCGAGGCCTCCCAGCACAAAGCGGAGCACCAGCAGAAAGACGGCAGCCAGCACCAGGTAGGTCAGCAGCTTTTTCGCCACTTGCGGCGTGTAGCTTTTTTTATCCATGGCAAAGCCTCCTATCCGATAGCAGACATTATGCTCATGAGCGGCATCATAACCGACAGCAGTATGACTCCAACTATTACAGAGGTTAAAATGACCAAAGTCGGCTCAATTTTCGAGATCAGGGAGTCTATTTCGTCGCGTATCGATTCCTCGCTCCTTTGGGCAATGGTCCCCATGACTTCAGGCAGCGTGCCGGTCTGCTGAGCCAGCGACAAGAGCCGGTTGTTTTTTGGCGGGAAAATGCCTGATTCCGTCAATGCGTCACCGAGTTTTGACCCGCCGATCAGAAGCTGCTTGCATTTTTCGGCACCCGAGGCAAGAGCGCTTCCGCCGTCTGTGACCTTGGCTGCCATGGTTATCGAATCGTCGGAATCGATACCGCTCTCAATTGCCATAGCCATCGCAAAGGCGAACCGTGCAGAGGATATCCTTTTGAGCAAGCCCCTGCCGCCAAAGCTGTTTTTGAAGGAATTTGCAACCGTGCTGCGAAAGGACGGTACGCCAAAGGCTAGCAAGGCTAAAACAGCCAAAATTCCCGCTATGACAAAGATAACAGTGGAAGCCCCAGCCAAAGCCTGCCCGAAAGCCATGATGCCTTGCGCGAAAGCAGACATTTCGGCGCCCATTTGATTGAACACGTCGCTGAAAATTGGAAGGACTTTAATGACGATTACTGCGATGACGATCAGCATAATTACTATCAGGATCAGTGGGTAGAAAATGGCGCTCCTAATGCTCGCGGAAAGCCGGGTTTGGCGCTCGTAGTATGCAGACAGGCTGCGCATCGTCTCCTCAAGCTTCCCTGTTTTTTCAGCCAATGCTATCATTTCCAGCATGTAGGCGGGGAACCCTCCGGTGGCTTCAATGGCGTCCGAAAAGGTCCGCCCCTCTTCGGTAACCTTGAAAAGGCTGTTGATCAGCTCTTTTGAGGAGATGTCGTTGTCGTCGCTTGCGAGCATGGAAAGGCCGTCGCTGATGGGGATGCCGGCATGCAAAAATAGGGAAACCTCAAGGCAAAACGCAGATAGATAGGACGAGGAAAGCAATTTTCGTTTCATAAACATCTCTCCTGTAACATCGAAAACATAAGCCTTTGTTAACAGATTAATTATAGCACCAAGCAAGTTGATTTTCAAGAAATTTTATTCGCATGTTGTCCACTCTGCCGGATGGATACCAGTACAGCCAATACGACAGCTTGGCTGGCACGTCCAGACCGAGCTGGGTCACAGGGCTGAGCTTCGTTCAAAACGGTGTTTCGGCCCCAACCGTAAGAAACATCCGACGGATATTCCATCGGATGCCATACTCTCATTTGCAGGATACTCCTTTGACTGTCCGACCAGACTGCCCGGTCTTCCTGCAAAAATTATTATAACACTACTAAGTTTGGATTTCAATAACTTATTAATATCAGAGCAAGCTCAAAAAGAACAGCAATAACAATAAACAAAGCCGCCGCCGACGTGAACGGCGACGGCAATGTTACGCTTCATGACCTAGCGATACTGCAGAGGCACATAGCTAACTGGCCAGGCTACGAAACGCTCCCGTACCAACCGGTTTTCGAAAATTAGGAAAGTTTAGTAAAGGTATTTGGCAGAATAGTTTTTGCCGTCGCCAATGTATTTCATGATGCTGTCGCTGGAGTTGCTGCTAGAAGCGAAGGTGGGATCCATGAGCTTCCAGGTCTTGCCGTCAAAGTAGATGACGCCTTCGACCCAGCCGGTTTCAGCAGTGTAGACGCTGATCCATGCGTGGTACGCCTGGCCGGTGTACCCGATAACAAGCTGCGTGGGTATTTTCTGGCTGCGGAGCATTGCGGTCACCGTAGCCGCGTAGTCGAAGCATATCCCTGACTTTTTGTTCCATACGGAGTCAAGGTCGGGCAGGTAGCCGCTCTGGACGGTTGCGGCGAGCTGCTTGTCGTAGGTGAAGTTTTTAACGATGTAGTCGTAAATCTTCTCAACTTTTTTGAGGACGTCCGTGGTCCCTGCTGTCAGCTCAGAGGCTTTTTTGACGGCAAGGGTGCTTGCGTTGTAGTTGACGTACTGGTTCGGCATCAGGAAAGGCGCAAATACGTCTTTCAGGGAAACAGACAAATTGGTTGTGAATTCAGTCGAATACTGGGTCCCCGAAATGTTCTTGTAGACGCCGACGGAATACGCCCCGTTGCCTCCTGAAAGGGGGAACACCTCGTAAGAGCCGTCCTTCCTTAGATTGTAGGTGTAGGTTATTTTGTCTGGGCCCGTCAGCAGGACCTTGATGTTGGAGCTGCCTCCTCCGACATACTTTATCATGACATAACCGTCTTTCGCGTTCGATGCATCAACCACCGCTTTCGAGTTTTGTTTCACGTCTGTTCCAGAAGCCACAGGGAGAAGCATGGTCGGCACAGCGGGCGGTGCATCCGCCAATGGCACCATTTCGCCTTCAGGCAATCCTCCTAGGTCAATTGTGATTTGTTGGTCGTCCGCATTAACTTGGGTCTGGCCTGTGTTCCCGCAGGCAGAAAAAGCGCACGTAATCAAACCAACAACAAGCAGCGCGGACAAAACTTTTTTTATGCGCATCATGGTAGCAAACCTCCTTAATAATTTGATGTTACATATATCATACAATAAATCGGGCAAAATGTCAATATGTAACCCGGAAATTATTTTTTTTGAGATTTCCCCCTGATATTCTAAGTTAAGTATAGACTTTTCTGCCGAAATATGCAATAATAAGTAGCGTAATTCAAATGAATGTTATATTAATGTAATTTTAACCGGGAAGGTTTTTGTCATGGCTGAAAAAGAATCGAGATTATTTGTAAACATGCTAGGCGGGTGTTCGCTTACATATAATGGAAAAACTATCAACGACCAAACTGTTCGCTCAAAAAAGTTTTGGTTGCTTATCGAATATCTCATCGTGTTCCGTAACAGGGACATATCACAATCAGAACTTATCGACCTAATATACCCAGAAGGGAAAAGCGAGAACCCCGGCAACGCCTTAAAAACGTTGATGCACCGGATTCGTAACGCATTGGCAGAGTTGGAATACTTTGAAGGGCATGAGATGATAGTCCAGTCACGGGGGACCTATGCATGGAACACCAGCATGGACTGCGTGATAGACGTGGAGGAATTTGAAGAGTTCTGCAACAAAGGCAAGGCTCCTTGGATATCTGAAGACGAAAGGCTTGACTGCTACTTGAGCGCGATAGAGATATACAAAGGCGATTTTCTGCACAAGTCTGCCCTTGAGCCTTGGGCTGTCCAGTTCAACGTTTATTACCATTCCTTGTACTGCGACATCGTGCACAAAGCCGTGGAGATGCTGAAGCAGCGGAACAGTAACGACAAAATCATCGAAATTTGCCAAAAAGCCATAAATATAGACGCTTTTGACGAATTTTTGTACTACAACCTTATTCGCGGCCTGATCAACATCAACAACCTGCAGGCGGCGCTCTTGGAATACAGGAAAATGTCGACGCTGTTTTACCGGGAATTCGGGATCAACCCGTCTAAAGAGATCACAGCACTGTACAAAGAGATCATCAAAACGAGCAAGAAGGTTGAGACGAGCCTTGACGTCATTAGCGAAAACCTCATAGAGGACGTTCCGGGCAAAGGTGCTTTTTACTGCGAGTACGAAGTCTTCAAGGACATCTACAGGCTGGAGATAAGGACAAAACCGAGGACGGGGGAGTCGGTTTACCTGTCGCTGCTCACCCTGACGACATCCAAAGGCGAGGTGCCTTCGGTCAAGATGCTGAACAGCTTCATGGACAAGCTTCACGAGTGCATCAAAAAAACCCTCAGAAAAGGCGACATCTTTGCGCAGTACAGCGTGTCGCAGTACATACTGCTGCTTCCGTTCACCACATACGAAAACGGCGAAATGGTAATGACGAAGATCATCAAGGCGTTTCACAGGCAGTACCCCTACTGCCCCTTGACCATCATTCATTCTCTGAAGCTTTTGGCGGAGAATGTCGAGGAGTGACTGATTCGATGCCTTTGTTTGCGAGGGCGTCGGCGCGGTTGTTCATTTCTATTATGTGCCTAAAATCGGCGAGCGTGAACCGCCCGCCATTATTTTTGAGGAAATCCGCAAAAAGGGAATCAAGGTTGAGTTTTTTGCTGTTCAGGTTAACGTGGCCCTTCACCCGGAAAAAACGTATGCTGTGCCTAGCCAGGTACGGAAGGATGGCTTCCCAAAGGTCCCTGTTCTCAACAGGTTTTTTCCCCGCAGTTACCCAGCCGTTCCTCAGCCAGTTCTCATACCACTTTTCCCTGAAGCAGTTCACGAGGTAGGAGCTGTCCGAATAGACTTCCACCGATTGGCCCACTTTCGTGACCGCCTCGAAGGCGCGAAGGAGTGCCGTCATCTCCATGCGGTTGTTCGTCGTGTCCAGTTCCCCGCCGAAGAGCTCTTTTTCATGGCTGCCGTACTGCAGTATTGCGCCCCAGCCGCCGACGTTCTCGTCGCACTGGTTGCCTGAGCAGGCGCCGTCAGTGTGTATTTCAAGGGTTTTCAACGGCTTCTCCCTCCTGTCGCTGCGTTTGTGTCCTCTTTGAATAATACCACACTGCAATGGACATTACAACGCACTCCCCCTCTGTAAAATGTAAAAACAACATAAAACTCCTGTAGCACCAAAGACCAAAAGAATTAAAAGGAATTATATCATAAGATGTGTTGGCAATGTAGTTTATTTGTGATACAATACAATTGAGGGAAGGGGGAGGCACTATGTCAACTGCAAATATAAACGTGAGAACAGATGCAGAGGTAAAGGCGCAAGCCCAGCAGATTTTTGAATCAATAGGTTTGAATTTGTCTACAGCGGTGAATTTATTCCTCAAGCAAACGGTTAGAGTCAATAATTTGCCGTTTGTAGTTGGAGCGATGCACGTTAGCCAAGATGAGGAGCAAACTGTGTTGCCTCAAGTGAGACGCAAGCCAAAGTATGGTTGCGCTAAAGACAAAATATGGATAGCTGACGATTTCGACGCGCCGCTTGACGATTTCAGCGAGTAATAGCCGACAATATGATTTTCATATCTGCTGATGAGAATGTATCGAAATATGATGTGAAATGGTTGTGGTGACATGCCCTCTTCGAAAGCTCGAAGGAGTATCGGCTTCTGATTAGTGCATTGTTACGATGCGAATTCTCTGCGAGCCCATCTGTAAAAACAATTTAAAACTCCTGTAACCCAAATGTAACACGGATGCTGTATAATATAAAAGCACTATTGTATGGTTTAAATACCAACAAGCAGATAAAAACCGTCTGAGAGCAGGCATTTTGGGAAGGAGGAGCGTCGAACATGAGAAAATTTATGATAGCGGCAGCGTTTGCCGCCGTGCTTTTGCTCAGCGCACAGGCTGTGTTCGCGGCGCCGAACCCAAGCGTCACCATAGTCAACCCAGTGTCCGGATCCACGGTGTATGCAGACAGCCTCCTTGTTTCCGTGAAGGTGACGACCGCCGCAGCAATAAAAGTGTCTGTCACGCAGGAATACAAAGTTGTCAATGGTGAAAACACGACCATCAGCCTCGAGGAGTACCAGAAAACGGACAAAAGCGAGCTTGCAAGCGTGGCTTTCGGCGCAACGGAGAGCTTCACCAGCACCAGCTCCTTGAGTTTTTACACGAAAAAGGTCGAAAACGTCAAACCGGGAATATACAAGATAACGGTGAGGACCGTCGACGCCGAAGACAAAGTGCTTTACACGAATTCAAATCCTGTGGAAATAAAAGCAAAAGAAGGCCAAGCGGATCCTGCAGCGCTGGAGTCGCAGGCGTCAGGGCCGGCTCAGTTCTTGAAGGGCCTGCTCAAGATCATATTCAACAACTGAGTTAGTCCGGGGCAAGGCTGATGAACGCGTCAAGGGCTACGAAGCTCGTTGAAACCGTGAAAAGCATGATTCTGGTAGTATTGTTCGCATTGACAATACTGCTTTTGTATTTTTTTTGGGGGAGCACCCCGTTCAAAGACCTTATCCGCGAAAACCCTCCCCAGTACGAGACAATAGGCCTTGCTGCGATGCTGCAGCCTGACTACGTCTGCATTCACCTTGGGGGCGAGTCCTATGCCGTGGCAGAAAAAAAGTTCAGCATGATGATGGACTGCGTGAGGGCGTTTTCCGAAAGCAGGAACTTGTCGATTCAATCTATAGAGAAAGAAGGGTATGACGAAATTTCAAAGTACCGGTCAATGAAGGCCGTCTTCAGCTATTACGTGCCTTTTAGCGCAATATGCGAGGCGTTCGGGGTCGACAGGATTGCGGGCGCCGACTCGGTTGACGCATTGAGCGAGCTGGTTTACATTGCAGACTTCGACGACCAGATGTACGTTGCGGACAAGAGGGCGAACAAGTACTACAGGGTAACGGGAAGCAGCAGCGACAGCTTCCGCGCGCTGAAAGAAGAGATAGACGCAGCGGAGGGCCGCGCTTCGTATTTCCCCCTAGCCACGTACATGGGCGGCGAGGTAGACAACAGCGCACTGTGCCCGGTGTCCCATGAAAGCAGCATAAACGGCGCCCCGTTTGAGCCCGACGGTTTCTCAAAGCAAGACGAGAAGGCGACGGGCATCGTGAAGAGTTTTTTCAGCGACAATTTTGACTTCGTGAAGCGGATCGAAGAAAAAAACGGCACGACTATCTACATGTACGGGTACGGGAGGACGGTTGTAATCGCCCACAGCGACGGCGCATTGGAATTCAAAAGGGAAGACGACGACCGGGCCGCAGCGCAGATCAGGTACCTTGACGCACTGGAAAGAGTGGATGCGTTCATTGCCGCACATGGTGCGTTTGAGCCTATATATGGCATGGAGCTTACGCCTTACGTGAAGGACGTCACAATTGACCCAGGCGGGAAAAGGGGGTTCCGGTTCGTCTTTGGGGTCGAGATAGGCGGCAGCAGGGTGTTTTACCAGAGCGGCGAGCCGGTGGTTTTTGACGTTATAGGCGGGAGGGTCTCTTATTTCAAAAGGGACCTGATCAATGTCAATTCAAGCGACCTCTCAGCATCAATCGGCAAAAATCGGGTAGTTTTCCCTGCTTTTGACCTGCTCTGGGCCAATTTGGAATACGTGGCAGACGTGCTGGAGGAAAACCTCCAGGCAGGCGCAGGGGACACGTCCTTTGACGGGGTTGTGGGTAAAGTCTCGCGTTTCGAGTGCGGGTACGTGAGGGCAGGCCAGGACGCGGGCAGCCTTGAGGCGGCGTGGGCCGTCACAATAGGCGGCATTGATTTTTATTTCGGGCTCGACGACGGGGTGCCGATGGGCTACCGCCAAGGGCAGCAGGGAGGCGGAGGATGAACTGGTCAAGAGCCAAGACAATCCTGATAATAGCCCTTTTAGTCACCGACGTGTTCCTTATATTGACCTACGGCAATTTCGGACTCGCCAAACCCGGGGAATTCAAGGACTACAAAGCCTTGGCTGAGTTTTTGAGCCAAAAGGGGATATACGTGGACGCAGGGCTGATACCAAGGCAAAGCAAGGACATGCCGGTCCTCGACGTTCAGCACGAAGAGGTGGACCCAATGGCGGTAGAGGGTTTGCTGTTCTTTTCCCAGCGGCTCTGGGCGACGGGAAGTGACAGCGAAGGCGAATACCGGCGGATTGCGGAGTTGTTCATAAAGGAATTGCTTGACGAGGATCCGGCTATCAGGGACATAAAGAAAAACGCCGTGTTTGAATCATTGGAGCGAGACGGCGATTGTGTGCGGGTAATATACAAAAATGCCGTAAATGGTACGACTATTGACAAAAGCCACGTAACGTTCGTATTTAAAGACAAGGAAATGAGCGGCGTAGATTGCCAATGGCTGAGTGCCGTGAATTTCCACAGCAAAAAGCAAAAGACCATTTCGGCGGCGCAGGCACTGATGGCCTTTATGACGCAGGCACTGGAAGGAGAGCTTGGTGCCGTGGACGGGGGCATCCAAGTAAGCAGCATTGAAATGGTGTACTGGCTCGACGAAAGCAGCATCGACGTCGGAACGGCGGTTTTGGCAGACACGGCCTTCCCTGCTTGGAAAATAGTGTACGACGGAAACGAAGCGGCCTATATCGACGCCTACGGGCAGTGATGGGAGAATGTGGAGAATTACATGGCACTGACATTTTGTTCTTTTGCGAGCAGCAGCAGCGGCAACTGCAGCTTGGTAAAATCTGGTAACACAGCGTTGCTAGTCGATGCCGGGATCAGTGGGCGCAGGGTGCTGGAATCGCTCAAGAAGTCGGGGACGAGCCCCGGCGACGTTCAGGCGGTGCTGATAACCCACGAGCACTACGACCATGTGAAGTGCTTAAAAGCGTTTATGGGAAAATTTCCGAAAGCACGCGTGTACGCAAGCGCAGGCACGTGGGAAAGCATAGGCGCGCTGGTGCCAGAAAACCAGCGCGCAGCTGTCAAGGCCGGCGAGGCGTTCGCCGTGGGGGACGTTGAGGCAAAGCCCTTTCGGCTGTCCCACGACGCAGCAGAGCCGGTGGGGTATTCGTTTTGCTCAGGCGGCAGGCAGGTCAGCATTTTGACGGATACCGGCGTCGTGACCGAAGAAATATTTGACGCGATAAAGGGCGCCGACCTTTTGGTGCTGGAGGCGAACCACGACGTGGAGATGCTCAAGATGGGCAGGTACCCTTGGCTTGTTAAGCTGCGGATACTAGGGAAAGAGGGCCATTTGTCGAACGAGGACGCAGCGGGCGCAATCTGCCGGGTCGTTGCAAGCAAGGCAAAAGAAAGGCACATCCTCCTTGCGCACCTCAGCAAGGAAAACAACTTCCCGGAAATGGCGTACCAGACGATTAAAAACCTGCTTGAAGACCATGGCTGCTGTGTAAACAAAGGTGTGCACATCGACATTATAGCAAGGGATCAGATGAGCGCGATCTACTTACTTGCTTGACACATCCGGTGCTTCCACGCACATGCCAAACGCAAGGCTGGCAAACACCCTTACGCCGTGCAACAGCGAGTCTTCGCAGACTTTAAACGATGACGAGTGCAGGGGGCCGCTGTATTCGCCCGCTGCCCTTGAACCGAGCATAAACATGACCCCCGGAACGTGCCCTTGGTAATAGGAAAAGTCTTCCGAGCCCATGTGCGGCCGCCCGAGTTCAACTATGTCCGCCGGATTCAAGACCCTCGCGGCGCATTCAGCCAGCAGCGCGGTGTACCCCTTGTCGTTGTTGACAGCCGGGAAGCCTTCCGTGAATTCTGCCTCAGCGCTGCCGCCCAGCGCCAGTGCCGTGTTTTCGCATATTTTTTGGATGCTTTCCCTGAATATCAGCTTGTCCTTTGTCTCAATGCACCTAAGCATGCCAGTCATTTCCGCATAGTCAGGGACAACGTTCTGAGCCTCCCCTCCCTTTACTGTGCAGATGGAAAACGTCGCGATGTCAAAAGGGCTTATCTGAGTCGCCAATATGGTTTGAATAGCCGTTATGATGTATGCCGCAATAAGCACGGCGTTCACGCCCTCCTGTGGCGCGGAGGAGTGTGCGCCCATGCCCGTAACGCGAATGATGACCTCGTCGTCTGTAGCCGTCATGTACCCTTCGCGGATAGCGATGGAGCCAGACGGCATGTCCGGGATCACGTGCAGAGCGAATATTGCATCGACTACCGGGTTTTCAAGTACCCCAGCGTCAATCATGCAACGGGCGCCTCCGTTTGCCTCCTCTCCCGGCTGAAAGACAAACTTGATTACGCCCTTCAAATCGGAGACACATTCGGACAGCACTTTCGCAAGGCCCAAAAGGATGGCCATGTGAGCGTCATGGCCGCAGGCGTGCATGACGCCGGTGTTTTCAGAAGCAAATGGCAAGCCGGCGGCTTCTGTGACAGGCAGCGCATCCATGTCCGCGCGAAACGCGACAACTGAGCCGGGCCGTTTCGTGTCGAGCAAGCCAACAACGCCCGTCCCTCCGACGTTTCTGGCGACTTCGCACCCCATGCCGCTGAGTTTTTCCGCAATGAAATCCGACGTGCGGAATTCCTCGAAGCTGAGTTCAGGATGCTGGTGGAGGTGCCTCCGCCAGCTTATTACCGTTTCTTCATGCTCCTTTGACAGAGACATGATCTTCGGGATGTATTCGGAGATATCCATCAATTCACCCTCAACACTACAGTTTTTCAAGGCGTTCCAGTATCTCGGCAGTCGTTTCGGAGCGGGCGTAGATGTTGCCGATGCCGTTCAGCGCCATGTCGTGGCGGTCGCGGCTCATTGCTGCAACAGCGTCGGTTACGAGGGCAACCCTGTACCCAAGGTCGGCCAAGTCGCGGACGGAGGTGCTGACGCACTGATCAGTGTAAAAACCTACAACAATAACGTTTGCAATGCCGAGGTTTCGAAGCACGCGGTCAATCGGGGTGCCGACGTGTATGCCCGAACAGGTTTTGGTCAAGACAATTTCACCGTCCATTGGGGCGCCCTCCGGCAGGAAATTGCTCTCGCGGCAACCAGGCGGCTGAAGCATGCCTGCCGACTTGTGCAGCCTGCCGGTGTCGGCGGCGTCGCGGAGGTACGCCTGTATTTTGCAGTGGATCGGGCGAATGCCTTTTTCACGGCATTTGTTCAGTATTTTTTCTATGTTGGCCAGTGCGCCGCATGTAATCTCCTCAATTTCGTCAAAAACAGGGCCAAGGCTGCTCGCGTCAAACCCAAGTTTTACAAGGTACTCCTCAAAATAGCTGCGCGTAACCTGGTCCTGCACGTCGATGAGGACTAGCGCCGTGTCGGCTTTGTCGAGCGGCACAGGCTCTTTGTAGACAGTTGAGGCCAACCCCCCATAGTACTGTGCGGTAAATTCGTTTAGGTTCATGACAGATCTCCTTTCTTTTTTCTGCAAATTCACATGATCCCCAGTTTCTTGCATTTATAGTAAAGCGTCCTGAGAGGGATGTCCAAAGCTGCAGCGGCTTTGTTCTTGTCCCCTCCGCCTTGAGCAAGCGCATTTGCGATGTGGGCCCTCTCCGTCGCGTTCACTGCGTCGGCGAGCCTCACAGTTATGCTGCCAAAGGCAGCTTGGCTGGAAGCAGCGGCATTGCGCGAAGAGTTTTCCAGAAAATTTAAAATATTTATTATCTGAATCTGCTCTGAGCCGCCGTCCATGTTGACGATTGTTTTGGAAAGCACGTTTTCCAATTCCCGCACGTTCCCCGGCCAAGCCTGGGCTTTTAAAAGCTCAACCGCAGCACTGTCGATTCCGCTGATGCGCCGGTCAAGTATGGCATTGTACAGGTTAATGAAATACATCGCTATTTCTGCAACGTCGTCGATTCTTTCGCGCAGAGGCGGGATGGGCAGATGAAAAACCCGAAGCCGCGTTAGCAGCTCGCTGGAAAACCCTGCGTCGGCCATTTTGCTCAGCGGCGTTTTCGTTGAGGACAACAGGCGCACCTCCCTGCTGGCCATGGCAGTGAGCAGTTTTCGTTGCATTTCCCGCGAAATGCTATCGACGTTTGCCATATACAAGGTGCCCCGGGTTGCTTCTTTCACTAAGTCGGCCAGTTCGTTTTCGAGCAACTCGCCACGTGCAGCGCAGTCCACACTGACGAAACTTTGCGTTCGCCTTCTACTGGCGTTGTGGATTGCTTGGGCCAGCATAGACTTGCCGGTGCCGCTTTCGCCTTCAATCAGTATGGAGGCAGGCGTCAGGGCGGCGCTTTTAGCGGTTTGGACGAGTGCCAAAAAGGATGGCGAACAGCCAGCCAAATCTTCAAACGTGTACCGTGTCTCCATGCGCCGAAGCCTTTGCCGAATGTCTATCAAGCCAATCCCTCCCCACGAATTTGCAAATATTTGCATTTCAAAGATAGTTTATGCAAAATATTGCAAAATGTCAAGGGTGTCATCAGTTTTTCTTGTAAATATTTCGCGGGTTTCTTTACATGGCTGGAATGCTTTGCTATACTAAATTGACTGGCGCAGTTTTGATTTTAGCAGGAAGGCAAATGAACATAACCATAGTATGCATCGGAAAACTGAAGGAGAGGCACTGGACGGAAGCTGCAGCCGAATATGTCAAGCGGCTGGGTAAATATTGCACATTGCAAATAGACGAACTGAAGGAAGAGGCGACAAAATCAGGCGAAGGCCAAAGCATACTAAGGAGGGTAAAAAAAGAAGACTATGTTATTGCGCTGGAAATATCAGGCACGGAACTGGATTCTGCCGGGCTGGCAAGAAAAATCGAAGACCTTTCTGTCTCCGGAAAAAGCAAGGTCGTTTTCTTAATTGGCGGTTCTGACGGGCTTTCAGAGGAAGCCCTGAGCAGGGCAGACTTCAGGTTGTCGTTTTCGAAAATGACGTTTCCGCACCAGATGATGAGAGTTATACTCCTGGAGCAGGTTTACAGGAGCTACAAGATAATCAAAAATGAAAAATATCACAAATAAACCAGAAATGGTTGATAATTACCATCTGGTGAAGTATAATATAAAAACGTGAAACGCACATGTGGTGCAAAAGGGAAAAAGGAGAAGGAGGCAGATGAAAGTAAAAAACAGCGCAGGCGTCTTGCTGGCGAGCTTGGCATTGGTTTTGTGCAGCAGCGCATTGGTTTTTGGGGCAGAGGATGGCCATCATCAGGATTTGGGCGAGCTTTTGCCAATTTGGGGCATCATCCCCTTTGTCGGGATGCTGCTTTCCATAGCTATATTCCCGCTTGTCAATTCGCACTGGTGGGAACACAACATGCATTGGGTGGTCGTGTTCTGGTCATTGACGTTCCTTGGCCCGTTTGGAGTGGTTTTTGGGGCTGACGCACTGATCTTCAACGTCCTTGAAATAGTCCTGCTTGACTACCTTCCGTTCATCGTGCTGCTGTTCGGGCTGTTTGCGGTGGCAGGGGGCATCATCCTGCGGGGGGACCTTGCGGGCACCCCGAAAGTAAACGCAGTGATGCTTTTGATAGGTACGCTGCTGGCCAGCTGGGTTGGGACCACCGGCGCCAGCATGCTTCTTATAAGGCCTGTGATTAGGGCAAACAAATGGCGGGAGAAAAAAGCGCACATCATAATTTTCTTCATCTTCCTCGTGGCAAACATCGGGGGGAGCCTGACTCCTGTGGGCGACCCGCCGCTGTTCCTTGGGTTCTTGCGGGGCATACCGTTTTTCTGGACCATGAGGCTTTTCCCTGCGATGGCGTTCAACGCAGTGATACTGCTGGCCATCTTGTTTGTCATAGATACGCGTTACTACAAGAAGGAGCTTGCGGCTGGCCGTTCGCCGGGCAATGCTTCCAAAAAAACAGCCAGTTCGCCGCTCAGGGTCGAAGGCGTGCACAACTTCATATTCATTGGCATGATCATAGCGGGAGTCCTGCTCAACGGCCTCCTGCCCAACCTCGCGGCTTTTGCGGACCAAGTGACGGGCGAGGTTCACGGGCTTCATGTGTACGAAGGCGTAGTGGTTGGCTACAACAGCATCATACAAATGGCGGTTATCCTGGTCGCGGCGTTCCTTTCAATGAAGACGACGAAAAAGACCATCAGGGAAGACAACTTCTTCACATGGGGGCCGATTCAGGAAGTCGCCAAGCTGTTCATTGGGATATTCATCACGATGATACCCGCACTTGCGCTGCTTAGGACTTACGGCGGCAGCCTTGGGCTTTCGAGCCCGACGCACTTCTTCTGGGCGACGGGCATGCTTTCGAGCTTTTTAGACAACGCGCCGACCTACCTAGTGTTCCTGACCACGTCAGCGTCCCTAGGGGCTACAGAGGGCGTGGCCACGACGATAGGCATAGTCGCGCCGAAAATGCTGCTCGCCATATCGGCAGGGGCAGTGTTCATGGGCGCGAACACGTACATAGGGAACGCGCCGAACTTCATGGTGAGGTCGATTGCAGAGGAGAACCAGATCAAGATGCCGAGCTTCTTCGGCTACATGGGCTGGTCGCTGTGCTTCCTGATCCCGCTGTTCGTCGTCGACATGCTGGTTTTCTTCATGTAGGTAGACGAATTAAATTAAAATAACCGAGCAAGAGGGCGGTGCTGGCGAACGGCATGAACGCCCTCGTTTTTTTGCTGACCGTCTGTATCCTCAACAAGACGTAGTGCCGCAGTGGGGTTCTGAAGCGTAAAGGCGATATAGTCCCGTACTGCGGCCAAGTCCCGTTCAAACAATGGAAGATAACAGAGGGAATACTTTTTATCCACGGCATCCTTCTTTCAGCCGTGAAAATACTTCTTCGTGAGTATAACGGACATCAGAAGCTGCCGCAGTGCAATCTGCAATGTCCAGCTTAAGCTCAATATCGTCAGTGAGTTCAGCATACTTTTCAAGGCTAAGTACAACCATTGCGCCATAGCCGTTTTTGGTCAAGTAGATTGGCTGACCTTTGTTGACGGAGCGTTCAATTTCCGGAAACTTTTTCCGAAGGTCGGAGACAGGTCTTATCTGAATCATTTCCTTTACCTTTCGCATCTAATTCTGTCACAATTCTATCAGAACGTCAAGGTCTATTTAATTCCTCAGCTGCGGATAGTCATGCCCCGGAAGCATAATCCACGTGTTTGTAAAATCCCATCCAAGCGCAGCGTAGGTCGCTTGGCTCCGCGCCTCGGCATAGCTGATGCGGCGGTCGGCGTCGTCTGTGGCGTTGCCGCTGATGCC
>WRJK01000004.1 GCA_009782285.1 Clostridiales bacterium | reverse complement strand
ACTGTCCGGTGGGCAGCTGCAACGGCTTGCAATTACCCGGGCGTTGCTCCTTGAGCCGTCGTTCATCGTGGCAGACGAGCCGGTTTCTGCACTAGACGTCTCAGTACAGGCTCAGATTTTAAATTTAATAATGGACCTGCGCAAGGCTTTCGGGGTGACAATGCTGTTTATTTCCCACGACATGACCGTGGTCGAGCATGTATGCGACGAGATAGCAGTCATGTACCTGGGGGCAGTCGTGGAAACCGGCAAGACCGCCAATGTTTTTGCGGAAATGATGCACCCCTACGCCCAAGCCCTGATGTCTGCTGCCCCCGTGGTCGACCCGCTCAAAAGGGGCAAAGGCCGCATTGCCCTTTCAGGGGACATTCCCACGGCAATCGACGTTCCGAGAGGGTGCAGGTTTCACCCCCGTTGCCCAACATGCATGGGAAAATGCCGCGAAGTGCAGCCAAGGCTTGTTGAAGCCAGGCCGGATCATTTTGTGGCATGCCATCTTTACTGATAAATTGTATTGTTAAAGGAGGAAAAAACTATGAGAAAAACTGTCAAACTTCTTTGCTTGCTGACGGCATTGGCAATGCTGTCCGGGTTGGCTGCCTGCGGGAGCGGCGGCACTGAAAGCAGCTCGGCGGGGATTGTTATGAACGTTGCCATGGGTGGGGACATTATTCGCCTCGACCCTGCTTTCGCCTATGACAACGAGACGAGCGTGGTTGTCGACCAGATTGCAGAAGGGCTGCTTGGGCATTACCCGGACAATTCTATCAAATGCATTCTAGCAGAAAGCTGGGAAGCCGTCGACCCGGTCACCTATGTCTATACCTTGAGGCAGGGCGTCAATTTTTCGGACGGTTCGCCGATGACCGCCGAAGACGTTGTATACTCGATTTCACGCCACTTGGACGAGAGCATGGGGTCATATTTCAACTGGATGTTTGAAAACGTTGAGTCGGTTGAGAAAACTGGCGAGCATGAAGTGACAGTGAGGCTGGAAAACCCGGACGCAACGTGGCAATACGTGCTGGCGACTTCAGCTGGGATGATCATTAAAAAGGATTACTGCGAGGAAAAAGGCGATGAGTTCGGGTCTGCAAGCGGAGGCATAATAGGAACCGGTCCCTTTGTGTACGAATCTTGGCAGAACGGCAGCAAAGTAACCTTAAAGAGGAATGAAAACTATTGGGACAAAGCAGCCAAAACCAACATTGACAAGATCGTTTTTTCCATCATAACAGACGATACAACGTTGCTGACAGCTTTAAAGAACGGGCAGGTCGATTTCTGCGTATCGTATTCAAACACCCTGAACCCGAGCATCAGCGAGATTAGCAATGTGAACCTTCTGGGGCAGGCAAGCATGGAGATCACCTATTTGACGTTCAACACCGCAAGGGCGCCATTTGACGACGTCAACGTGCGCCGCGCCATTGCCTGCGCCATCGACTTGGACAAACTCCATGACGGCATCATCAAGGACACGGGCATCAAAGGTGGGCCGTTGCCGATGACAGACACTCTGTTTACTATTGAGACGCAACGCTGGAAGCAGTATGCAGCGTCCTTGCCGCCCCATGAGTTCAATTTGGAAAAAGCTAGAAACTACCTGTCAAAGTCGAACGTATCGGATGGGTTCGAATGCGAATTGATAACAATACAGGATGATACGCTGCACTACAACGTTGCCCTTGTCGTTCAGGAAATGCTAAAAGCGATAGATATCGAGGTCAGTGTGCATGCAGTAGGCTGGGACGAGTTTTTTGCCTACATGTTCGGCGAAGAGTGGGATGAAAACGGCGTCCGCGACTATGACATGCTCGTTGCTTTGTGGGGCAGCGACTACCCAGACCCTTCAGGCAACTTGGATCCGCTTTATTCCAGCATTGGCATAGGCGAAGGTGGCTCGAACAACGCTTCCTATTCAAACCCGGAGCTTGACGAACTGCTTGCAGGCGCGTCGGCAAGCCTTGATCCAAAAGAGCGCGTCGACCTGCTGATAAAGGCCTGTGACATAATTGTCGAGGACATGCCATACTATATATTCAACTATCCGATTACATACGTCATAGTGAGCAAAAACTACGATTACGGCGACATGGCTATATTCAGCGCATGGGACATGAACTTTAAAGACATGGTGCATGTTGGGGACTAGCCCGGGGAGGTCAAATGGACAAAGACATAAGGGAGCTGGCTGTTGAGCTGAGGCATGAACTGCACATGCATCCAGAGCTTTCGAACCATGAGGCGCAGTCGAAGCAGCGCCTCATGGATTTCCTGCAAAGGCATGCGGGGCTGGAGCTGGTGGACAAAGGGCGCTGGTTTTACGCCCACTACAAGTCTGGATCAAAACAGCCCGGCATCGCGTTCCGGGCAGACATGGACGCAATAGCACTTGAGGAGGACAACAGTTTGCCGTACCATTCATTGAACACAGGTGCGGCGCACAAATGCGGGCACGACGGCCATTGCGCTTCGCTTGCGGCTTTTGCTGTTGAGGTGGGTAGGCATGGAGCGCCGCGAGACGTGTATTTTCTGTTTCAGCATGCCGAGGAAACGGGGGACGGGGCAATTGAATGCTGCGAGATTATAAGGGAATGCGACATAGGCGAAATATTTGCCTTTCATAACATGCCGGAATACCCCTACGGGGCGGTTGTCGCTAAAGACGGGACGATGAACTGCGCATCGAAAGGCGTTTGCGTGAGCCTGATCGGTGCGCCTTCCCACGCCAGCGCACCGGAAAACGGAATGAACCCAGCTCAAGCGGCAGCAAAAATAATACTATCCGTACCAAGGCTGCTTTTGGGAGAGCAATTCCACGGGCTGGTTCAGTGCACGGTTGTTCATATGAAGATGGGTGAAAAAAACTTCGGCATATCACCTGGCGAGGCAGAGTTATGCTTTACGTGCAGAGGGCAGTACGAGCACGAGATGGAGATGCTTATTGGCGAGCTATTGTCTGTGGCAAGGAAAACATGCGAATCGGACGGCTTCAAGCTTGAAGTGTCCTACTCTGACGCTTTCCCCGAGACTGCGAACCACAGAAGCAGTGTAGAAAAAATAAGGAAGGCCTGCAGCAGCCTCGGGTACGAGTTCATCGAAATGCAAGAGCCGCTAAGGGGCTCAGAGGATTATGGGCACTACACGAAACTGACGGACGGCGCGATTTTTTTCATCGGCGCCGGCGATGTGCCGGACATCCATACGGATGGCTTCGATTTCGACGACAGCCTGATTGAAAAGGCAGTTGAGGTTTTCAAGCATTTGGCAGCCATCTAGCCATATTGCCTAAAGGCTTTTAACGAATTGAACAATCAGCTCCACACAGGCTTCCATGTCGTTTAAATCAACTGTACCGACGGCGGAATGGATATAGCGCGAAGGAATCGACACAGCGCCTGCCATTGCGCCGTCTCCCGCAAGGGAAATCGCCCACGCATCGGTTCCCGCATCCATTAACACCTCTCGCTGGTATTTGATGTTGTTCTCCTCGGCGGTTTTTATCAATGCGTCAGTCAACCTCTTCGGCACGGCATTGCCGATGAATGCGGAGTTTGGTGCCCAGTCGAAAAACTTTACAGCTGCGCCTCCGCCCAGCTTCACTTGGGCGTGGCGAGGTTCAGCGCCGGGGGCGTCGCCGGCAAGGGTGACATCTATTGCAAGGGCAACATCAGGCCTGATGCGGTGCGCCGCCGTGCCTGCGCCCCGTATACCCAGTTCTTCTTGAACGGAACCTAGGGCATAGACGCAAGCATTGCATGCGCTGTCGCTATACAACCGGTGCATCGCCTCGGTCATGACTGCGAGCCCGGAACGGTCATCAACGGATTTGCCTGTATACACCGTGCTGCCGTTTAAGAAGTACCCAGACCTGTTGATTGATATGAAGTCGCCGATTTTTATACCGAGTCCATCAGCGTCGTGCTTGTTCGAAGCTCCGACGTCGATGAACAAATCGTCAATCTTGGTTATCTTGGTTTTTTCGTCTTCGTTCAAGTAGTCGGTGGGCCTCCCCGACGTAACGCCGTGTACGTCGCCCGAAGCTGCGTGGATCGTCAAATCTTGGTTGATAGCCATTCGGTCGTCATGGAGGCCAATTGGGATAAACCGCACCGTCCCGTCGCTTTCGATGAATGAAACCATAAACCCAAGTTCGTCCATATGGGCAGCGAGCAGAACTTTTGTATCCTTCTTGCCCTTTCTGAAGAAAATCTGATTGCCAAGGGCATCCTCAAACCAATCGTCATAAAAGCCTTCCATCTCTTCCTTCAGCTTCGCTGCAATTTCAGCTTCATGTCCGGAGACGCCGATTGCGTTGTCGAAACAAGCAAGCAATTCTCTGAGATTTTTTACCATCACAAATCACCTCTCAATCATCCACCGAAGCAAGGAAATTCTCCATTGCCAAGCACTTTATGGAAGGGCTCGTCGAAAGCAGTTTCCCGTCAATTTCAACAATGGGGTATGAAAAATTATGCGGGTTTATGTAGACGACTTTCCCCGTCCTTCCATCAGAGAGCAGCACGTTTTTTCCGATCAGCGCCAAGGGCAGCTTTTCGAGGAAAACGTTGACGATGCCAATGTCGAGGTTTGAAAACTTGTGAAATGCAAACTCTGCGAGGATGTCAAATGGCGAGTGCCGCTCCTTGTACGCGCGCTTTGCAACCATTGCGTCATAAACGTCAGAAACGGCAGTTATTCTTGAAAACAGGGAAATTTGGGACACTTGAATGCCGCTTGGGTAACCTGAGCCGTTCAACCTCTCATGGTGGGACAGTACGCCTTCAAGTATACGGTTGTCGGTTTCCCCAGAAAATTTCAGTATCTCATATGAATACACAGAATGTTTTTTAATCTCGGTAAATTCCTCGTCGGAAAGCGGGCCGGGCTTGTTCAAGATTTTAACAGGTATTCTAAGTTTGCCGATGTCGTGCAGCAGGCCGGTTTTTATTAGGGTGTCAACATCCTCGGAAGGAAGGTTTAGCCATGTTCCGATCATGCCGTTCAGCATTCCGACATTAGCAGCATGGGCATCCAGATAATCGTCCGGTGACCTCAGGTTGTTGATGCACTCTATCAGGAGGGAAGGGTCAGTTAGTTCAATTTTTGTGGCGATTTCCTCTTTAAGAGAGTCGGCTGCATCCCAAGGCACTTTATTCTCCCTCGAAATTGCATCCATGACTGAATTGATGCGGTTCCGCAGATTTTGGTAGTCCTCGTGGAGCGTTACCTTCAGGGACAACGCCATCATCTTCGAAATCCTTTCTGCCTCTTCAGCCGAAATGTTGATCTCAGGTGCCGTGCCGCCGCGTTCGTCATGGAGTTTTTTGAACTGCCCGCTGAGCGTCAAGATGGCTTCAACGTGCTTTTTCTCAACAAACAACTCGCGATTTCCAAGTTCTGTCTGATAGAATTTCGCAAGAAGGGCCTCTGTGATGGTTACATCCCTGCACAATAGAACATAGCTTTTTCCAAAATTGAAATACACATCACCCTCTATAAACATCCCCTCATAAAAGGTTGAAGCGAGGATTGACGTCAAATCTTCTTTTCTCATGAATTCCCTCCCGTTTTTATCCAGTTTTGCGGAAACAAAATAGCAAGTGCTCTATACCGATATTATACCACAACTGATCAAAATCGGTACCATTTTTTTAAGGTTAGCACTGCCAAACCCTCGAGTTACATTAAGGAATGTCGCGAAAAAATAGAGGAAATATTTGTAACCAGAGCAAATTATTTGATAAAATTATGCTGCGTCAAGAATACTGTTTGGCTGAAACCCCTTGAAACGAGAGGGTTGTTGACCCAACTGCGAAAAATGCAAAAAAACTTAAAAAAAATTCAAAACCCCTATTTACATTCAAGGAGCTTTATGCTCTATACTAAGTATATAAGACAACAGGAAATGCTAAGAGCAAAAAGGAGGAGGTGCTATCTATGAGTAGTACATATCTGATCAGCGACATGCCAATTTTGTTTGGAAGTTTATTAGCCGGCCTTGTGTTTATTCAGTTCAGGGCAAAGAAACTCAAAACAAGGCTGAGGTACCCGGTTGCTAAATAATTTGGAAATAAGAAATTGCATAATTCATCATCCTTTCAAAAGGCCGCAAGACGGAAACAATGCATCCGTCTTGCGACTTTTGCTTTTCAGCTGAATACCGTATTTACATAGCAACACCGGTCAGGCAATGATGCCTTTCCGGTGTTGCTATCCCCTTATTTATTCTCAACTGCTAAGTTGTCAGCCGATATGGATCATGTTTTAGCTTACAGGTTTTCTCCTGCTGCGCGCCGCCAGCATGGCGATCAACGAGGCCACAAGCAGCATGAATACGAAAGCCATGCTTACAAAGCCTGTCCTTGGGATGTCCACAAGCGGGATGTATTCGCTGCCGATGTTAATCGGAGGCAAATCCCAAGAGGAGTCCCATGGAGGCAGCTCGACCAAAGGCGGAGGGTCACTGGGTATGTTAACGGCAGGATAATTTGGTGAACTCGGATCCTTCGGATTTGAGGGCTTGTAATTGCTGCCGCCGTTGCTGTTCCAGTGGGCAGTCAGGGTTATGTTGCCTGTAGTGCCTGCCGGGATACTGTAATTTTTTGTGAGTGTTGTTATGTTGACGAATTCCGCGTTCGCAAAAGCCACTGTCCATCCGGTGAAGCTGTACCCGGTTCTTGTCGGGTTGCCAATGCTGATCGGGAACGAGCTGTTTACACTGTAGGACGTGGGGTTGCCCGGCGCGTTGGTTCCGCCGCCCAGCACGTAGTAGATGTTGTAGATGTCGGGCTCAACTATAGCGCTCCAGTGGGCAGTCAGGGTTATGTTGCCCGAAGAGCCTGCCGGGATGCTGTAACTCAGCGTCTGCACCGTGATGTCATCCAAATCCGGGTTGGCGTACTCCACCGTCCATCCGGTGAAGTTGTAGCCAAGCCTTTCCGGGTTGGTTATGCCGATCGGGAAGTCGCTGTCGTCGTTGTAGGACACAGGGTTGCCCGGCGCGTTGGTTCCGCCGTTCAGCACGTAGACGATGTCGTAGTCCTCTGGGTCAACCACTATGGCGCTCCAGTGGGCAGTCAGGGTGATGTCGCCCGAAGAGCCGGCGGGGATGCTGTAATTCAGCGTCTGCACCGTGATGTCATCCAAATCCGGGTTGGCGTACTCCACCGTCCATCCGGTGAAGTCGTAGCCAAACCTTTCCGGGTTGGCTATGCCGATCGGGAAGTCGCTGTCGTCGTTGTAGGACACGGGGTTGCCCGGCGCGTTGGTTCCGCCGTTCAGCACATAGATAATGTCGTAGTCTTCAGGCTCTGTCGTTTCTGTGCGCCACTGGGCGAAAACCGTGATGTCGCTATTGACAACAGTCGCTGAAGCGAAGGGGGTGCCTGAACCGTCAGGTTCAGTGTTCCAGCCTTCGAATACATGGTCGTTCCAAGCCGGGTTGCCTGGCATGTCCGTGCCAAGAGACGTTCCGGCCGGAAGCGAGCGCGACGCGTTCTCTGGTGCCACCGTTCCGCCATTGCCATCAAAAGTCACCGTTACAATGCGAACCTCCGACTCGTATTCGTAACTGATGTCATAGTTGTTGTAGCCTTGCGTAAGGGGGGCAGTCCAACGCGTGCAACTGATCTGCTCTGCGTAGAGCGAGTCGTCTGCGGGGTTCCTGTTATACGCCTTGCGAGCACTGTTGTTCGAGAACTCCGCAGGGGCGCCGACGCTCAGAAGGTTGAGTTCCCCGTAAGCGTTCCATATCCCGCCACCGTCATTCGTTGCTGTGTTGTTGTCAAACTTGCCGGCGTGAACAGAAGCGCTGCCGCTGTTGAACAGGCCGCCGCCATTGATGGCAGTGTTGCCGCAAACCTCGCCGCCCAGCATTGTAAAGACGGCTTCAATCGACGGGCTGGGGCGCGAGTTGTATATACCGCCGCCGCCTATATTGGCATTGTTGTTCGCAATTTTGCCAAGAACCATAGTAAACGAGTCGTTGGAATAGACACCGCCACCTATGTTGGCTTCATTGCCTGAAATTTCGCCGCCTGACATCACGAACTTGGCGTTGTAGTTGGCGCCGGTTCTGAAGTTGTGCACACCGCCGCCTTGAATTGCTTTGTTTCCGCTGATGGTACCATCGGACATGTAGAATTCCGCGTTGCCTGTATTGTACACACCGCCGCCATGGCTGTAAGACGTGGTGCTGATGACAATGTTGTCTAAGATGGCCGGCTTGCTGCCTTCGGTTCCCGCTTTCATCTCGAACTTGCCGTTGTTGATGACGCCTCCGCCGCTTTCCGCTGCTTTGTTCCCTGAAATCATGCCACCGGACATAACGAATTCGCTGTTTCCGCCGTTGTACACGCCACCGCCGACTTGGGCGACTTCGCTGTTGCCGGCCTGGGCAACCTCGTTGCCTGTGATTTTGCCGCCTTCCATCCTGAAGGTGCTGCTTCCGACGTTGTACACGCCGCCGCCTTGCGGAGCAGTGTTCCCTGATATTTCGCCGCCTTTCATAGTGAAGTCAGTATTTCCGTTGTTGTACACGCCGCCGCCAAAGTATATGCCGTGGTTGTTTTTGATTTTGCCGCCTTCCAACGTGAAGGAGCCGTCGTTCCTTACGCCTCCGGAACTGCCTTCGTTGCCTGATATTTCGCCGCCTTTAAGCCTGAATGTCCCAAAGGTTGTATTGTAGACGCCGCCGCCGGCGCCAGGAGTTGCATTGTTTTTGATGCTGCCGCTTTCCATTGTAAACGTTCCGCTTGCAACGTACACACCGCCGCCTGAACCGCCGCCACTGGGACCTTGGCCGGTGGCCGTGTTTCCTGTCACTTCACCGCCGGTCATTGTCATCAAGCCATTGCTGCTGATGTAGATGCCGCCGCCAAAACTCCCGGCGGTGTTTTCCGATATCTTGCCGCCGCGCATTAACAAAGTGCCGCCGTTGACATTGATGCCGCCGCCAGAGAAGCGGTTGTTGTTGCCTGATATTTCGCCACTGGCCATTGTCAGGATGCCGCCGCTGGCGACGCTCACTCCTCCGCCATCTACGTCAGAGCCGCCGTGGGTAACGACGATGCCGTCTATCGTCAGCTTTGCATTGCCGGGAACGCTGATGACGTCTTGGTTGCTTGCGCCCGTCAAATCAACTGGTTCGGAACTGCCGGCAGTCAGCGTAACGTCTGTGCCTGGTGAGATGCTCAGAGGTTCGCCTGTCAAGGTGATGGAATTGGTCAAGTTGATTGTAACAGGTTCGCCGGTCGGTGCGTTGCTGACGGCCATGCGGAGTTCGGTTTCGGTGGAGACGTCGCTCGCTGCTGCACTGTGGGCTATCTGCCCTGCCGATTCGGGTTCGTGCTCAAGGAACTCTTCGTCGCCTTCTTCCGTCAGATACTGGTCGTCGTTGCTGTCTTCAGCCTCCGAGTTAAAGTCGTCCATATCGTCGAAATCTGTGTCATCTGCCACAGGTTCCTCTGAATCAGCTTCGACTTGAAGGCTTGCTTCGTCAGGAATAATTTCATCGGCAAGCGCGCTGAGCGGTATCAATGAGAACAAAAGCGCCAGCGCCAGAACAACGCCAAACAGTTGCTTCATTGTTGCTTTTTGATTTTTGAAACATATCCTTTTCACAAAATTATTGCTCCTTTCTCTATCGCTTGTACTGAGATGCATTGCATTAACTATCTTTGTAAGAATTCTTGTGCGCCTTCAGATAATACGCAAAGGTCAAAGCTGCTTTTGGTGCCAGTAGCTCATCAAATAAATCGATATCTTTAGGAAATCATTAGACCATCTGTAAGTCCCGTAAAATTAAACTACCTATGCTGCCACGCTCTGCGTTCATGCAAACGAACCGTTTATCCGTTTGTAAAACAATCCCCTGTCCGCGCAGCGACATAATCGAATTACCTGTGTTAACCTCGGTGCAACTGAAGGCTTTGATTTCGCTGAACAGAACCGGCGAAGCACAACGCTTCGCAAATGCTGATACAGACATACGAAAATAAAGACCCCCTCCCCTTTTTCTCTAATAAAGTCAAGCCGCAAAGCACACGAAGCCCGTGAAATTCAAAGCGCATTACTGCCACAAGTCAACTTGACAGTATTAATCAATAGCATTATACCACTAACGTATCACAGAATAACTCCAGTGTCAAGCGGTTTGCAAGAATTGCCGATGGTCATTTTTGCAAATTGAAAGCGAAAAGATTAGGCTTTCTGTAAAATCAGCGTTGCCTTGCAAAGACAAAAATGATACAATAATCTTTAACCCTGATTCTAAAAAGGTGTGAGAGATTATGAACAAGAAAAAATTCAAAGACTGCTTGTACCCAGTGCGCCCGATAGCGGACTTGAGGGAGCTGATCAACAGCAGCGCTTCGCTGTTTGCGTCGAAACCGGCATTTTACGTGAAAGACGCTCCGGGCGGCAAGTACCGGCCGATAACTTATGAAAAATTCAAAGAGGATATAGACTCGCTTGGCACGGCTCTTGTCGACATGGGCTTCAAGGGCAAGAAAATAGCCCTCATCGGTGAGAACAGCTACGAATGGGTGGTTACGTACTGCGCAGTGGCAAACGGAACAGGGGTAATTGTTCCGTTGGACAAGGAACTCCATCCAGGAGAGATAAACAACCTGCTGGAGCGGGCAAAAGCGGCGGCAGTCGTCTACTCGAAAAAAATGGCGAGCGCCGTAAAAGATGCGGCGGCGGGCATCGACCACATTAAGGAAACAATAGTCATGACGGATCTCCCCGGTTTGATAAAAAAAGGCAGGGATCTCATGACAGAAGGCGACGACAGGTTCACTAGCGCAGAAATCGACAGGGAAGCCCTGTGTTCGCTGCTGTTCACGTCTGGAACGATGGGGCTTGCGAAAGGCGTCATGCTTTCCCACAGGAACCTTGCGTCAAATGTGTTTCACATGTCGAAATACGTAAAAATAAGGGAAGACGGAGTCGGCCTTTCCGTTTTGCCCATGCACCACTCGTACGAAATGACGTGCGACGTCTTCACGGGGCTGTACCAAGGGATGGCAATTGCCATTTGCGAAGGGCTTAAGCACATTGCCAAAAACATGGCTGAAGTGAAAGCTACTGTTATGCTCAGCGTGCCGCTGGTGTACGAGTCGATGCACAAAAAGATATGGAAGCAGGCAGAGGCTGCGGGCAAAGCCGGCAAAATGAGGAAAGCGATAGCCATATCGAGGATGTTCAAGCTGTACAACAACTGCCCCGGCATTGTCAAGAAATTGTTCAAGGACATCCATGCTTTTACCGGAGGGCGAATGGAGCTGTTCGTTGCGGGAGGCGCCGCGATTAACCCAAAGGTGATCGAAGACTTTGAGGCCATGGGGATTACCATGATGCAGGGCTACGGGATGACAGAATGTTCGCCAATCATCGCCACGAACACTGACAGGTACAGCAAGGCTTCCGCAGCAGGCTTTATCATTTCAGGAACAGAAGCAAGGATTGAGAACCCCGACGAAGCAGGCATTGGAGAGCTGGTGTGCAAGAGCCAGTCGGTAATGATGGGCTATTACGATGACCCTGCAGAAACCGCAAAAGTACTCAAGGACGGGTGGCTAAGCACCGGGGACTACGGGTACATCGACAAGGATGGCATGTTGCACATATCAGGAAGGAAGAAAAACGTAATAATCACAAAAAACGGCAAAAACATTTTCCCGGAAGAGCTGGAGTACTATTTGACGCAGAGGCCGTACATCCTAGAGGCTATGGCTTACGGGGTGGAAGACGAGAAAAGCGGCGACACCATCATCAAAGCCGGCATATACCCAGACTACGATAGCTTGGCGGCAGAAAAAGGCGAATTGACCGAAGAAGAAATCAAAGAGATCGTCAAGGCGGAAATAGACTGCGCGAATGAGTTCATGCCAGCCTACAAAAGGGTTAGAAGGTTCGAAATAAGGAAAACCGAGTTTTCAAAAACAACCACGAAGAAAATCAAACGATATTCAGCAGAAAACTACAACTAGCAGTTGCGATGGAGGGTGACCAATGTTAAGCAAAGAAGAGTATCAGGCGCGCAGGGCCAAAGACATGGAAGCGATTCTTGAGAAAATCAAAAGGATCAAAGAGAGCAGCGACCCGTTAGTCAGGTACAGGGATGTGAAGCCAGTGCTCGACATCAAGCACATGTTTGAAACAAGCGTCGACAAGTTTGGAGAGCGGCCCGCATTTTGGACAAAAAAGGGCAGGGGATCCCCTTATGCAAGCATATCATACAAGGAAGCCTTTGATGACGTCAACGGTCTTGGAACTTCCTTGATTGAGGGGGGGATGAAGGGCAAAAAGATTGCAGTAATCGGCGAGAATTCCTATGAATGGGCGATTTCGTACCTTGCCGCTGTTTGCGGGACCGGGGTCGTCGTGCCCCTCGACAAAGAGCTGCCGGCAGTCGAGCTGAAGCAGCTAATCGTTTCGTCGGGGTGCAGCTGCGTTATATTCGGGAGCAAGTTCGAAAGCGTCTTCAAAGACATCCACGGTGGTGGGGAAACAAAGCTGGAAATACTCGTCAACATGGAAACGGAGAAAAGCAAGGATGGCATTTTGTCGCTGCGCGAACTCGTTGAAGCGGGAAAGAACCTGGTTGCTGGCGGCAACTGCAAGTTTACCGACGCCCAGATAGACAGGGAGGAAATGAGCGTCATACTGTTCACCTCCGGAACAACTGGCTTTTCAAAGGGAGTCATGCTGTCCCACAAAAACCTTGCAGAGGAAGTGATGCTGGCACCGACCATTATCAGGATAAGCGAAAGCGACGTGTTTTTTTCCGTCCTTCCGGTACACCACACCTACGAATGCACAGCAGGTTTCCTTGTCCCTCTCTATGCAGGCGCATCTATCGCTTACTGCGAAGGGCTCAAATACATCGCAAAAAACCTCCAAGAGATCAGGCCGACGATATTCTTGGGGGTGCCGGTACTGTTTGAAAACCTTTACAGCAAGATTTGGCAGAACGCCCGCAAGAAGGGGAAAGAGGCAACGCTCAAAAAGATGATCGACATCAACAAGAGGACTAAGAAAATCGGCATCGACATAGGGCCGCTCTTCCTTAAGGACATCAAAGCGGTTTTTGGCGGCAGGATGAGGGTGCTAATATGCGGCGGCGCAGCGATAAACCCGGAAGTGCTGCAAGGCCTGCGGGATTTCGGAGTGTTGGCTTTGCAGGGATACGGCCTCACAGAAAGCGCACCCATAGGGGCGCTTAACCCTGAAACGGCACCGGTCAACGAATCGGCAGGGAGGGCACTTCCGGGGACAAGCATAAGGATAGAGCATCCGGATCCCGAAACGGGAATAGGCGAAATCTGCCTCGCAGGCGACAACATAATGCTAGGGTACTACGACAACCCAGAGGCGACAGAGGAAGCCTTGAAAGGCGGATGGTACTATACAGGGGATCTTGGCTGGCTTGACGAAAGAGGCTACCTATACATAACAGGGAGGAAGAAAAACGTAATAATTACCAAAAATGGAAAAAATGTATACCCAGAAGAGCTGGAATACCATCTGAATCTAATACCTTACGTTGCAGAATGCATGGTATGGGGCAAGGACTCTGAATATGGAGAAGACACCGTGATCATAGCTGCCATCCTGCCTGACTCAGAGGCAGTGGCTGAAAAACTGGGACAGGGCTACTCCGGCGAAAGCCTTGAAAAACTGCTGTGGGAAGAAATAGACATGATCAACAAAGAACAGCCTTTCTTCAAGCGCATCAAAAAAATAAAGATACGAAAAGAGGAGTTCGAAAAGAACACGTCAAAAAAAATAAAAAGATATTTGGAATCCAACAAGGAGTAAGGAGGAAAGAAGCATGGGCAAAAATGCGTACCCGCAACTGGAAATCAACTTGAAAAAACTGGAATCGAACGTAAAGGAAATACTGGCGCGGTGCAGCAAGCAGGGCGTGGAGGTGGCCGGCGTAATAAAAGGCTTCAACGGCCTGCTTGAATGCGCAGAGGTTTTTGCATCGTCCGGGTGCAAATTCATAGCGTCATCAAGGCTGGAACAGCTTGAAGCGGTAAAAAACGCAAAGTTCGGCTTGCCCCTGATGCTGATCAGAGTCCCCATGCCGTCCGAAGCCGCTGAAGCCGTGAGGCTTGCTGACATCAGCTTGAACAGCGAGATAGAAGTCCTTCGGGCTCTTAACGGGGAGGCAGAAAAACAAGGCAAGGTACATGAAGTCATACTGATGGTGGATCTAGGCGACCTGCGGGAAGGATTTTGGGAGAAAAGCGAGCTGCTTGAAGCGGCGCTTTTGTGCGAAAATGAACTGAAGGGGTTGAAGCTGTCAGGAATAGGGACGAATCTCGGCTGTTACGGCTCAGTTTCAGCTACTGTGGAAAAGATGGAGGAGCTAATTTCCTGTGCTGAAATGATAGAGGCTAAAATTGGCAGGGAACTGGAATACATAAGCGGAGGCGCGACCACATCGCTCATCCGCATCGTGGACAGCGACATGCCGGCGAGGATAAACCAGCTGAGAGTCGGGGAAGGGATCATACTTGGCAGGGATCTTCAAGAGCTGTGGGGCTATGACATGAGCTATCTGCACACTGATGTTTTCACGCTGAAAGCTCAGGTCATAGAAGTAAGGGACAAGCCAAGCCATCCTGTGGGCGAGATTATGTTTGACGCTTTTGGCAACAGGCCAGTGTACGAGGACAAGGGAATCAGGAGAAAAGCGCTGCTCGGGGTTGGCAAGCTGGATTACGCTTTCCCAGATAAAATCTATCCTCGTGACAAAGGGATAGAAGTGCTTGGCGCGTCAAGCGACCATACCATACTGGATATCGAAAAAGCGGACAAAGATATTAAACTGGGTGACATTTTGGAATTCGACGTCTGCTACGCCTCGCTCATTTACGCCACAAGCTCGGCAAACGTCAAAATTGTGATGGCCTACGATTGACAAAATGAGCGTATGGCCTTATAATATTACGATATTACCATATGACACAGCAAAGGAGATAACCAACAATGTCAGACGAAATACTGCTAACTCAAGAGGGGTACGACAGAGTCGTTGCAGAACTTGACAGCCTCGTTACAGTAAGGAGGAAAGAAGTTGCAGAGAGGATAAAGGAAGCGATTTCATACGGCGACATATCGGAAAATTCCGAGTACGATTCTGCAAAAAACGAGCAGGCAGAGCTGGAAGACCGCATCAATCGATTGGAAAACATGATACGGAAAGCCAAAATAATCAACGAGAACGAAATTTCCAACGACCGCGTCAGCGTTGGGCTTAAGGTATTGGTAAAGGAAGAAACCACTGGAGAAGAGACAGAATACACAATCGTAGGCTCGACAGAAGCCGACCCGTTTGAAGGCAAAATATCAAACGAGTCATCTTTGGGCGCCGCGCTTCTCGGCAGGAAAAAGAACGACCAGATTGAAATCCAGGTGCCTGACGGAGTTTTCAAATTTGTAATTGTAGATATCTACAAGTAAGGAGAAACGATGAGCACTGAAGAAAAAAGGGATGTCAGCCCTGAAACCGAATCATTCGAAGAACTGTCTGAAGAGAAGATAAACGAACAGCGGCAGATCAGGAGAGACAAACTCAAGGCGCTTCAGGAAGCCGGGCGCAACCCGTTCCTTGTGGAAACGTGGGACGTAACCGCGCACAGCATGGACATCAAGGGCAATTTCGAAGAAATGGAAGGCAAAACCGTATCCTGTGCAGGAAGGATCATGGCAAACCGGCACATGGGGAAAGCGTCCTTCATCGACATTCAAGACAAACTTGGAAGGATACAATGCTACGTCAGGCAGGATGCGATTACTCCTGAAGAATACGCTGTATTCGTAACCTACGACATCGGTGACATAGTGGGCATCGTTGGCGAAGTGTTCAGGACGAAGCACGGCGAGATATCAATCAAAGTGCATGAGCTGAAGCTGCTTTCCAAATCCCTCTGGGTGCTTCCAAACAAATTCCAAGGGCTGAAGGACATGGACATCCGTTACAGGCAGAGGTACATAGACCTTGTCATGAACCCCGAAGTGAAAGACACGTTCCTCATGCGCGCAAAAATAATTAAGGAAATCAGAAGGTTCCTCGAAGAGGACCGAGGTTTCCTTGAGGTCGACACACCCATACTTACGACGATAGCAGGCGGTGCCAACGCGAGACCTTTTTCAACCCACCACAACACCCTCGACATCGAAATGAAGCTCCGCATATCAAACGAGCTCTATCTCAAACGGCTGATAGTTGGCGGGCTGGACAGGGTGTACGAAATGGGCAAGATGTTCAGGAACGAAGGGATGGACAGGAACCACAACCCTGAGTTCACCTCTATGGAAGTATACCAAGCCTATGGCAACATGGAAGACATGATTGACATCACAGAAAACGTAGTCTCAAAAGCTGCCCTTGCCGCTACAGGCAGCATGGTTGTAGAATACCAAGGCAAGACCTTCGACCTGACTCCTCCATGGGAAAAAATGACCATGCAGGACGCGGTGAAGAAATGGGTCGGAGTGGACTTCGACGAGATACAGACAGACGAGGAAGCACGGAAGGCAGCCATTAAATGCGGCATCCCGAGAAGCGAGGCAAAAAAAATGACTCGAGGCCATGTTATTGCGGAACTGTTTGAGGAGCACTGCGAAGACTACCTTGACGGCCCGATATTCATAATAGGCCACCCCGTGGAAGTGTCGCCGCTTGCCAAGAGGGATCCGATAGACCCGAGAATCACGAGAAGGTTTGAGGCGTACATTAACCGCTGGGAAATAGCCAACGCCTTTTCTGAGCTGAACGACCCGATTGACCAGTACCAGAGGTTCAAAGAGCAGCAGGCCCAGCTTGAAGCAGGGGACGACGAGGCGCACCCCATGGACGAAGACTATGTCAATGCCCTTGAAGTAGGGTTGCCCCCCACAGGCGGGCTGGGTATTGGCATCGACAGGGTCATAATGCTGATAACAGATGCTGCGTCGATAAGGGACATAATCTTGTTCCCGACCATGAAGCCTCTATAAAGGATTGTTGTTTACGACAGGGAGGACGGCTAACTCGCATTAGGCGCAGGAGCCGCCCCCCTTTTTGTTTCTATATAACCAGCGGACTGGCTTCTCCTGCGCAGAACAGGTTGAGCCTGTGGAGCGCCCTGGTGCAAGCGACGTAAAGGAATTTCTTGTCGTCTTCGCTGCTGTAGTTTGCACTGTCTGCGTCGCATATCAATACCGCGTCAAATTCAAGGCCTTTTGACAAATACACGGGAATGACGAAAACGCCCCGCAGGTTTGCATGGCCCTCGTTTTTTACCAGCCGGACACCGAGATGGCCTTTCAGGGACTTGAACAGTGCAGTCGCGTTTTTTTCAGTTTTGCAGATCAGCCCTATTGATTGGTAGCCCTGTTTCAGGCACGACTCTGCTTCTTGGGCGATCATGGTGCAGAGGCCTTGCTGGTTTTCTGCAACGTGGATTTCAGGAACGGATCCTTTTCGGCTGAAGCTCTCAATTTCTACCCCCGCAGGGATGAACTTTGAGCTGAAAGCCAAGATTTCATTGGTGCAGCGGTAGCTTTTGCTCATTGTGACAAGGGTTTTCTTCTTTTTGCTCAAAATTGCGCCTATCTGCCCGTACAGCGACAAGTCGGCCGGCTTTTCCAAAGTCTGGCTGACATCCCCCAAAACCGTGTATTTGGCACCAGGGAACAACATGCGGAATATTTCGTAGTGGAGGGGGTAGTAGTCTTGAGCCTCGTCGATGACGACCTGCCTGATGTTTTTGTATTCGTCGTCAGCTTTCAGTTTCAGCCTCAAATAAGCGAGAGCGGCAGCGTCGTCGTAGTAGATGGCGCCAGAGGCTAGGTTCTCACAAGTAAACTGCAAAACACTGTTGAGGCAGTCAGGAAGGGCAAGGCCGACAGCTAGGCTTCGGAAATACTCCTCGTCGCCAAACAGCTCTATGTAAAGGGACAATGTGTCTAATTCCGTGAACTTCTTTATGTCCTTTTTTATTCGCGAATACTCCTGCTTGTCTGCATGATGCCTGTGAAACACCTTTACCGATTCAAGGATATAGTCTTCAAGCAAATTTAGCCTGAGCCCGAGCGGTGTGTTTTTCCTTCCGGCAAGCATTTTGTTATTCAAGTGCTCTTTGCTAAAGACCAGCTGGCTGCCATAGTAAACGTCGTCAAAATCGATCCACCTTCGAGGCAAATCTTGAACGAAACGGTCGAGTATCTCCACAAACTGCGGTGAAGCCTTGAATTCGATGCTACTCTTCATGATGAATTTGTACCGGAGGTTTGTGCACATTAATTCCAGAAACTGGTTTCTGGTCTGGATGCGCTTGGTTTGCACGATGCCGGCGAGAATTTCTTCAAACACCTTAGAAACGACGTTTTCCTCACCGAGTTCGGGCAGTACGCCGGATATGTACTCCGCAAACAGGGTGTTTGGCGAAATGATTATTATGTTGCCCGGTGCCAAGCCAGGCAACAGCCCTTGGTACATCAGGTACGCCGCCCTGTGCAGGGCGATGGAGGATTTCCCGCTCCCGGCTACACCCTGCACCATCATAAGCTCGTTTTCCATATCCCTTATGACGATGTCCTGCTCCTTTTGTATCGTTTCTACGATAGTTTTCATCTTTGGAGAAGTGTTTTGGGACAGCAGTTTCTTCAGGAACTCGTCTATAATCTGGATGTCCGCATCAAAAAAGTAATCAAGCTTGCCGTCTTTGATTTCGTACTGCCTTTTCAGGCTGATTTCCCCCGTAACCTTTCCCGCAGGTGCGTCATAAAAAGCCGGGCCTGCCCCGAAGCGGTAAAACATGCTTGCTATAGGAGCCCTCCAATCGTACACGAATATTTCATCCAGTTCATCATCCCACAGGGAAGACCGACCGATATATATTTTTTCGTGCAGTTCTTCATCGTCGAACTTGAAGTCGATCCGGGCAAAATAAGGCGAATCAATCAGCTTTTCCAGCATCGCAGCCCTTCTCTCCACCGACTCGCAAGCCGAGGCTTTCTGCTCTATTTGAAAAGTGTACTGGCTCAGCGCCACCATATCCTCGAAGTTTTGGCTGTCCCAGAGGTTTGACACGGAGTGAGAGGCGTTGTCCCGCATTTCCTCCTGCAAAGCAGCGATCTCAGCACTGCTCCGCTCGCCATCGAGCCTAGCCTGCTCAAGTTGGCGCATAGCCAATAATACCGTCTGCCTCAGCCGCTGGCGTTCAAGTTCCATATCAAACGAATTGCCGTCCACGCTAACACCTCCATCCAACTACCAACTACCAACTCAATCCAACTATCCCCCAACTCCCAACTACCAACTCCCAACTACCAACTCCCAACTACCAACTCCCAACTACCAACTCCCAACTACCAACTCCCAACTCCCAACTACCAACTCCCAACTCCCAACCAGTATAGCACAAATCGCACTCTTGTAAAAGTTTTTGGAAATTACGAAAAAGGGCTTGACAAATCGCTCACAACGAATTATTATATAAGCAATTGCTGAAATGCTAATGAAAGGAGCGGCCTTGCATGGAAGAACAAGCGAAGCAGATCGCGGAATTGTTGAAAGTGTTAGCGAACGAAAGCCGTCTTCTCATTGTTTGCAGCCTGATGAAGCAGCCATTGGCTGTGAACGAAATATCGAAATATGTCCCAAACATCACCCAGTCAGCACTCTCGCAGCATTTGTCTTTGCTGAAAGCGCACAGGATATTGGGTTTTACCAAAACAGGCGTCAGTGTCACTTATTCGATTGCAGACCGCAGGATTATCGAAATAATCAAGGTGCTGACGAAGCATTATTGCTGAAATCAGCCGCGAAGCACGTCAAAAATAAAAAATTAATATAAGGTTAGGAGAACCAACAGAGTACTTGCCAACATGGGATATACGGATGTGGTGAGTTTTGGCGGAATCATGAGCTGGCCCTACGAAACTGCGAAAGGACAAGAGGAGGACAATTATGAAAAAAATTATTATCGTTGGCGGCGTCGCTGGCGGCGCTTCTGCGGCGGCAAGGCTCAGACGGCTGGACGAGACAGCAGAAATCGTAGTGTTTGAACGCGGCGAACACATATCGTTCGCCAACTGCGGACTCCCTTATTACATTGGGGGGAAAATCACTGACAAAAGAAATTTGACCCTGCAAACGCCGGAGAGTTTTCACGCACGGTTCAATGTGGACGTTCGGACATTCCAAGAGGTGGTTTCGATTGACAAGGAAAAGAAAGCCGTTACGGCGAAAGACGTGAGGACAGGCGAGTCTTATCAAGAGACATACGACGCACTGGTTTTGTCGCCTGGCGCCGCCCCCTTGGTGCCAAACATAGGAGGCATCAACAACAAAAAAGTCTTTACGCTCCGCAACATACCGGACGTGATCAAAATCAAGGAACACATCGAAAAAGAGCACCCCCGTGACGTGGTAGTTGTCGGCGGCGGCTACATTGGCATCGAGATGGCAGAAAACCTGATGAACGCCGGACTGTCCGTCACTGTTGTGGAGATGGCAAACCAAGTGATCGCACCCTTGGATTTTGACATGGCGTGCAGCGTACACGGGTACTTGGTGCAGAAGGGCGCGAAGCTGATTCTGAACGACGCCGTCAAGGGCATAAACGACAAGGACCGGCGCCTCGGGGTCGAAATTGGGCAAGGTGAAATTATGACCGACATGCTCATCATGGGCGTCGGCGTAAGGCCCGAAAGCTCGCTGGCAAAATCGGCCGGCCTTGAGGTCAACGAGCGCGGTTCAATAGTGGTTGACAAAAACATGCGCACCTCAGATGCTGACATTTACGCGGCAGGCGACGCAGTGGAAGTTACTGATTTTGTGTCGGGCCAGAAGAAATCCATCCCGTTGGCAGGCCCAGCCAATAAGCAGGGGCGCATCATTGCGGACAACATCTGCGGGATTTCCTCGGAATTTCACGGAACGCAAGGGTCGTCTATCCTGAAAATCTTTGACATGACTGTCGCAACTACCGGGCTCAATGAAAAAACGGCGAAATCCCTTGGGCTGGAGTACGACAAGTCTTTCACCTTTTCACCGAGCCATGCGAGTTATTATCCAGGTGCGCAGACTATGTCTGTCAAAACCATATTTGAAAAGAAGACGGGCAAGATACTCGGAGCGCAGGTCATTGGCTTTGACGGGGTGGACAAGCGGTGCGACGTGTTGGCAACAGCTATTCGCGACGGCATGACAGCATACGACCTGACGCAGCTGGAACTTTGCTACGCCCCACCGTACTCGTCAGCGAAGGACCCGGTCAACATGGCTGGCTTTGTAATTGAAAACCTGTTGACAGGAAAGGTGAAAAACTTTCATTGGCACGATGTAGAAAGCCTCCCGCGAGACGGCAGCGTTACGTTGCTCGACGTGCGCACAAAGTCGGAGTACAGAAACAGCCATATAGACGGTTTCATAAACATCCCTGTGGATGAGCTGCGAAGCCGCATCGGGGAGCTGGACAAGGCGAAAAAGGCGTATGTCGTCTGCCAGATTGGGCTGCGGGGGTACATCGCCGCACGCATCCTTTCCCAGAACGGCTTTGACTCTTACAACCTGAGCGGTGGTTGCCAACTCTACGATTCGATTTTCAGTGGGTATAATAATAGCAGCATACGGGAGGTGAGCATATGGCAACAGAGAGTTTCCTCAAAGAAGTAAGGATTGAAAACGACCGTGACGCAGAGCGGCTTGCCGAAGCACTCGAAAGCGCGAAAAGAATGGCTGAAGAAAACGACGCTGTCGGAGTTCAATATTCCAATGCGTCGAAAGAAGAAATACGCAGTATTTTTCGTGCGAAATAAACAGAGACGTCGAATACTTTCTGTGCGAAAAGTCTATCGAATTTGCTAAGCAACACATTTCTCAAACACATTTGGGTATTGCTCCATTCGAACGCAAAATGGCTATAGCTGGCTATTTTGCGTTGGCGAATAAGAATACTCAGATAAACGAAAAGAGTGTTAGCAATACGCTATTCAAGAGGATTTTAAAGTTCGGTAAGTACGAGCCAGAACTACAGTTGTGTTCGGTATCTGCCCCACTTATTCGCAGCGAAGAGAGCCGGCGCAGAAATGTTGAGCCAGAGAAATTCGACTTGGTTCACCTTTGGGTCGATTTGCAAAAATCTTGATTTCGTGCAAAAACCAGCTTGATAAAATCTTGAATACGTGTTACAATTGGTCGTGAAAAAACGTGAAAACGTGTAATCCCCATCGGGGTTGTGGGCGACAGCCCACGTTAGAAAGCGGCCATGGTTCATGAAAAGAAAAATATACGACAAACTCCTCGATTGGAAAAGGGACAGTTCCGGCAGGTCTGCGTTGCTGATTGACGGTGCCCGCCGCGTTGGGAAAAGCTTCATAGCCTTGGAATTTGCCAAAGCAGAGTACAAGTCCTTCATTCTCGTCGACTTTAACAATACTAGCGGTGACGTTCTAGATCTGTTCAAAAATCACCTAAACGACTTGGACACGTTCTTTTTGTACCTTTCCGGCTATTACAACACAAAGCTTTACGAGCGAGAGTCGCTGATCATTTTTGACGAAGTGCAGCTTTTTCCCCGTGCCCGCGCTGCCATCAAGTATCTTGTTGCAGACGGCAGATTCGATTACATTGAGACAGGTTCCATTGTCTCAATAAAAAAGAACGTAAAAGACATTGTTGTTCCGTCAGAGGAGCGCCATATCAAGATGCACCCAATGGACTTTGAGGAATTCCTCTGGGCTATGGGAAATGAGACGCTGGTGCCTGTCACCAACAAGCATTTTGCGGAAATGAAGCCGCTCGGGCAGGCGATGCACCGGAAAGCGATGGACTTGTTCAGGCAATACATGATTGTCGGAGGCATGCCCCAGGCGGTGGTTGAATACACGGCAACCCGCGATTTTGAGAAAACAGATCAGGTCAAGCGGGACATCCTTGCGCTGTACCGGGCTGACATTTCCAAGTACGCAAGCGGGTACGAGATGAAAGTTGTCAGCATTTTTGACGATATCCCGGCGCAGCTAAAGAGGCACGAGAAAAAGTTCAAGCTCTCTTCCATAAAGAAAGAAGCCCGGTTCCGCGATTACGAGGATGCGCTGTTTTGGCTCGACGACGCCATGATCATCAATACCGCGTACAACTCCACAGAGCCGAGCATAGGGCTTAAGCTGAACACGGACCGGCTCACGCTTAAATGCTACATGGCTGATACGGGGCTGCTCATCAGCCACGCTTTCGACGAAAAGAGCATGGCAACGGAAGAAATCTACAAGAAACTGCTGTTTGACAAACTGGAGGTCAACAAAGGTATGATTGTGGAAAACATCGTGGCGCAAATGCTGGCCTGCTCCGGCCACAAACTTTACTTCTATTCCAATTCTGACAGAAACGACCCTAGTTCAAGAATGGAGATAGACTTTCTGACAGCAAAGGACAGGATAAGCAGCCGGCACAACATTTCCCCGATCGAAGTCAAATCAAGCAAGAACTATACGCTAACGTCCATCAGGAAGTTTAGGGAAAAATACCACGCGCAATTGCATACGCCATATGTGCTGCACACAGGCGATTTGAAAGTGGAGGACGGTATTGTGTACCTGCCCGTGTACATGACCCCGTTCCTGTAGTATTACGGCACACAATTATTCCGGAGGAAAAGGAGAAACAAGGAAATGCTGTTAAATTCAATAAAAAGCGGCATAATAAGCGGAATCAAATGCTGCTGGTTCCTGATAAAGGTGATCGTCCCGGTGTACCTGTTCATCACTGTACTGAAGCACACCCCTGCCATGGACTGGCTGGCGTCTGCCTTTGCGCCCCTCATGAGTGCCTTTCACCTGCCGGGGGAGGCTGCGGTGCCGCTGATCACAGGGATAGCACTCGACGAATACGGTGTCATCGCCGCAATAAAAGCGGTCAATCTGACAGGGTTCGCCGTAACAGTCGTAGCAGTCATGACGCTGCTTTCACATTCCGTCATCGTTGAAGCCGCCATCCTGAAAAGGATGGGGATGAGCATAACGTTCTTCGTTTCATACAGGGTGGCTGCGTCTATCGCCTTGGGGCTTTGCCTTGGCGTAATCGGGGCGGTGATGCACCTATGGTAGAATGGACGCTTGCGGTATTGAAAGAAGGCTTGCTGGGAAGCTTGGGCATCGTCAAATCGCTTGTGATTGTCATCATACCTTTAATGGTGGTGCTCCAGATCATGACAGATTACAAGTGGCTGGAAAAGTTGAGCAAAAAGACAAAATGGTTGACAGATTTCCTCGGCGTGTCAAAAGACAGCCTGATTCCGCTTCTCATCGGAGTGTTCGCCGGGGTTTCCTACGGCGCCGGCGCAATCGTCTTTGCCAGGGAAAAATACGGCCTTTCAAGAGACGACATATTCCTGTGCATGTGCTTCCTCGTGCCCTTCCACGGCATCATCGAGACGACGCTCATATTCTGGGTAGTTGGCGTAAACCCCTTGATAACGCTGTCATGCCGGTTCTGCGTGGCGCTTTTTGGTACGCTGATGCTCAAACAATACGTTTCGAAGAAGAAAAAAATATCATAAGCCATAAAAATTATCATAACCATTTGCTATTTGGGCACGTCAATGGTATAATACTTACAATTCTGTAAAAAAATTAATTGGAGGTCTGATATATGAAAGGCTATAATAGCGATACGATCAGAAATGTCGCGCTTCTCGGCCACGGCGGCTGCGGAAAAACTACATTCATTGAAGCTGCGCTGCTCGCGACGGGCGTTGTGAACAGGCTTGGAAGGGTTGAGGACGGCAACACGGTTTCGGACTACGACAAAATGGAAATCGAGAAAGGTTACTCGATCGGCACCTCGATAGTTCCCGTCGAATACAACAAAGTAAAGATCAATTTCATCGACACGCCGGGTTTTTTCGATTTTGTTGGAGAAGTGAACTCTGCCCTGAGAGCCGTTGAGGCGGCGATTATTCTGGTCGACGCTTCGTCCGGGATTCAGGTTGGCACCGAAAAAGCATGGAATTCATGCAAACAGTTCAACATACCGAGGATTTTCCTCATTAGCAAAACAGATAAGGAAAACGTGGACATTGATCAGGTCGTATCTGACCTGAAAGCAAAATTCGGAACCTCGGTGGTGACCTTGGAAGACAAAGACGCGCTCAACGAAGCCATAGCAGAGACGGACGAAGAGCTCCTCGACAAATTCTTCGGTGGAGAGGAATTCACTGATGAGGAATTCAGCAACGGGCTCCTTAACGGCATAGCGGATGGCGGGATCGTCCCGGTGTTGATGAGTTCAGCCCTGAAAGCCGAGGGGATCAAGGAAATGATGGACGCCATCATCAGATACGTACCAAAAGCGACTTATATCGAGGAATACAAAGGCATAGATGCAAACGACAACGAAACGTCGAGGAAGTGCGACCCGGGCGCCTTCACGTCCCTGTTCGTATTCAAGACTATTGCCGACCCGTTTCTTGGCAAGATATCCCTTGCAAAAGTCATTTCTGGCAAAATTGCACAGGGCCAGGAGATTTACAACGCAAGAACCGAGAGAAGCGAAAAGCTGGGCGCTATTTTCTTCCTCAGAGGCAAGACTCAGGGCGAAGCGCCGAACGTGTCGGCAGGCGACATAGTCGCGATAGCCAAACTCCAATACACACAGACAGGGGACACCCTTTGTGACAAAGCCCACATCATAAAGTACCCCGCCATACAGTTCCCGCCACCTTCGTTGTTCCTTGCCGTTGAACCAAAGGCTAAGGGCGACGAGGAAAAAGTTGGCACAGGCCTCAACAAGCTAATGGAGGAAGACCCGTCGTTCGTGCTGGAAAGGAACTATGAAACTCGCCAGACGCTGCTGGGGGGCCAAGGCGAAATACAGCTAGGCATAGTCACGGCGAAGCTCAAGGAAAAATTCGGGGTCGACGTCCGCACCATAGAGCAAAAAATCCCCTACAGGGAAACCATCAAGGGCAGTTCAGACGTACAAGGGAAACATAAGAAACAGACCGGCGGAGCAGGCCAGTACGGCGACGTACACATAAAGTTCTCGCCTTCGCAGGAAGAGTTCGAGTTCAGCGAGGCGCTGTTCGGCGGCTCTGTTCCAAAGAACTATGTTCCCGCTGTTGAAAAAGGGCTTCGGGAATCCATGGAAAGGGGACCTCTCGCAGGATACAAGGTCGTAAACGTGAAAGCCGTACTTTACGACGGCTCGTACCATGACGTGGATTCCAGCGAAATAGCGTTCAAAATAGCTGCTGCTCTCGCGTTCAAGAAAGGCATCGTCGAGGCAAGGCCCTGTTTGCTTGAACCTATAATGCATGTTGAAGTTTTTGTTCCGGACGAGTACATGGGCGACATAATGGGCGACATGAACAAGAGGAGAGGGAAAATCCTTGGGATGGAACCGCAGATGTCTGGTGGACAAAAGCTCATGGCAGAAGCACCACAGGCCGAACTCTTCGATTATGCCGTGATGCTGCGTTCAATGACACAGGCGAGGGGGAGCTTCGTTATGAGTTTCGAAAGGTATGAAGAAGTGCCGACTCACCTTTCGGAAAAAATAATCGCAAAACACAAAGCGGAGGAAGAGGCATAACCGAATCTTATAATTGCAAGGCTGGCAGGCAGTGAGAAGATTATCAACAGTGTGGAAGTTAATATTGTGCACTATCATTGTGTTTGCGCTGTGCAAAGAACTTTTTGCAGGAAGCAGCTTTAAAATCTGGGGGTTGGTTTTTTTCTCAATGCAGAGCAACATACTGGTCTTGTTGTGCCTGATGGCATTCGTTGTGGTACCGTTGAGCAGAAAGGCAATCGACATGCTGAGGGGCACGTCTCTGCTTGCTATCCTTTTGACTGGTATTGTTTATAATTTCGGCATATTCGATGTTTTCTCTGACTGGGGGACTGAAGCATTCACATTTTCTAGGGTTGCTGCCCATATTGTAGTGCCGGCAATGTACGTCTTGGACTGGCTTTTGTTCGACGTGCATGGGGGAATGAAATGGAAGGACATACTTATATGGGCCATCTACCCGCTCTGCTACTGTATCGCTTCGGTTGTCGCTGTGGAGATAATTGGCTTGTCCATATACTATTTTTTTGACGCGTCCAAAGGGATTGGGCACTTGGTGCTTTCGTCCTTCTTGCTGGTCTGCGTTGGAATTGTTATATGCCTGTTCATCATCGGGTTGGACAAACTGATGTCGCGAGGCGTTAGCGGGTGCAAACGAAGCAATTCAGGGAGAGGCCAATGCCAGTAAAACAAAAAACAGTGTTCGTGTGCCAGCAGTGCGGGTACGAAAGCCCAAAATGGGCTGGACAGTGCATATGCGGTGCATGGAACACGATGATTGAGGAAAAAATCCAAGAAGCAGCCGAGGACGACAAGCGGCGAAGGAGCCCGCAGGGGGGGCAGGCTGCAAGGCCGAAACCAAGCAGGGCAGCAGAAATAAGCCCTGCGGATTACGTTCGCCTCGACACTGGGATCGGCGAACTCAACAGGGTGCTGGGCGGCGGGCTAGTCAAAGGCTCGCTTACTTTAGTTTCCGGAGAGCCAGGAATCGGGAAATCCACGATCATCCTGCAGGCAGCAGCGAATATTGCGTCGAGATATGGACAAGTCTTGTATGTCTCAGGGGAAGAGTCAATAGAGCAGATCAAGATGAGGGCTGACCGAGTCTGCTGTGAGCTGCCGGACGGGCTGTTCCTGCTTTCAGAAACGAACATGGAAAACATATCGGCTATTGCCGATGAGCTATGCCCCGTTTTCATAGTAATAGACTCCATACAGACGATGTACACAGCAAGCCTTGATTCGGCTCAGGGTAGCGTTTCGCAGGTGAGGGCTTGCGGCAACGAGCTGATGAGGATGGGCAAGACGAACGACTTGCCGGTGTTCATCGCCTGCCACGTGACGAAGAGTGGCGAGCTGGCGGGTCCCAAGATAGTTGAGCACCTTGTAGACTGTGTCTTGAATTTCACAGGAGAGAGGAACCATGAGCTGAGGATTTTGAGAGCCTTTAAAAACAGGTTCGGAACCACCAGCGAGATAGGGGCTTTTGAGATGGCAGAGGGAGGCCTTGTCGAAATAGAGGATCTTTCGAAAACTTTCCTTGAAGGCATGGAATCGGGGATGGAAGGTTCTGTTGCAACTGCCGTCTATGAGGGGACGAGGCCGCTGCTGCTTGAAGTCCAAGCACTCGCTTCGCCGGCGAACATTGGTTTCGCACGGAGGTCTGCCATAGGCGTCGAACTGTCCAGGCTCAACATGGTGCTGGCGGTCTTGGACAGAAAAGCAGGCATTTCCTTGGTAAATCACGACGTTTACGTAAATATTGTCGGGGGGCTCAGGCCCGAGGGGACGTCAACGGACTTGGCGGTGGCTATTGCAGTGCATTCGGCTTTCAAAGGGACTCCATGCCCAGGGAAAACCATCGCCTTGGGGGAGATTGGCCTCACCGGCGAATTAAGGAGCATACAAAACGCAGATAAAATAGCGAGGGAAGCTGCAAAGATGGGGTTTGAGAAGATCATACTTCCATACAAGAACGCAGCAAAGCTTGAAAATACTGCGATCAAGCTTGTCGGGGCAAGGAATGTCCGCGAGGCTATATCCGAGTACCTTGACAAGAGCGGGTTTCTATAGAACAAACCAGAAAGTGCTGCCTTGGCCGGGTTCGCTGACGACGCCGAATTCAGCGTTGTGCAAGCTTAGTATTTCTTTAACAATGGAAAGCCCTATCCCAGTGCCTGCCGTGCTGCGAACATGGTTGGTGCTGGCTTTGTAGTACTTGTCCCAGATGTGCCCGATTTCGCTTTGGGGGATACCCATGCCATGGTCTGTAAACTCGCACCTGACTTTGTCGGCACTCCTTTTTAACGAAATTACGACTTGCTTGTCCTGTCCGCAGTATTTCAAGGCGTTGTTTAGCAGGTTTAAAATGACCTGCTTGATTTTAGCCTCGTCCGCAACAACAGTGACGTCGCCACTGCAGAGCAGGGTTATGTTGAAACCTTCGTTCTCACAGTAAATATTGTAGGACTGGAGGATGCTTTCGATAACGCTTTTGATGTTGAAGGAGCTTTTTTCAAAAGGCATGGTGCCTGACTGGACCCGCGACAGCGTAAGCATATCGCTGACGAGCAGGTTCAGGCGGTCTGCTTCTTCAATTATGACGTTCAGGTGGGCGGCGCGTTTTTCAGGATCGTCGCCTGAAATGTCCTTTATCATTTCTGCGTAAGACTTTACCATCGTCAGAGGTGTAAGGAGGTCATGGGATACGTTGGCCATAAGGTCTTTTTGCATTGTGTTGGTTTTTTCAAGGCGAGAGCTTGCATAAGTCAGGGTATCGGCAAGCTCGATGATTTCAGTGTAGTGCCCGCCTTTGAAGGTTATTCCGTACTTGCCTTCGGCTAGGCTCTTCGCGGATCTGGTAATCGCGCTTATTGGCCTTGTGACCCTCCTTGAAAGGTAGTACGAAATGGCGAAAGCCAGCAGCAGAGAAATAACGGTTATGTAGGCAAGCTGCGTCCCCAGTATTGAAACCGTCGACGATACAGGGTACAAGGGTGAGAAGATATAAAGAACCACCCGAGTTTCGGGCGTGTCGCCGAGGTATGTGGCATATGCTAAAGTATTTGCATTTGTCCGCGCAGCAGGGATTATGACTGAGACATGAGGCTCGCCGCTTTCGAAAAGCTGAGCCCTCACCATCATTATTTCAGATTGGTACGCGTATGAGAGCCGAACCTGATCCTCGGTCGATGGATAGAAAAAAATATAGCCACCAAATGTTTGAATGTATATGTAAACGTCGTTTGTCGCCGACAGGTCGCCGACAATTTCGCGGAAGTCAGAACTGCCGTACTGCTTCTCGATGGTGGAAGCGACTTTTGTGGTTTCCCGTATTTTCATGTCCTGATAAAACGTGTTAAGGAAAAATATCTGGAGAGACCACAAAACAGCCATGAGCAGTAGCGCAAAAACGGCAAAATACGCCCACAGCTTGAAATTAAGGCTCTTATGGTCAAATTTTACTCTGTGCGTCAAATTTATAGCCCACCCCTCTAAGCGTGACTATGAAGTCACGGTACTTACCCAAGTTGTTCCGCAAATTCTTAACATGAGTGTCGATGATCCTGTCGTCGCCGTAAAAATCGTACCCCCACAGCTCAGAAAGCAGCTTGTCCCTCGTAAGGGCGATGTTCTTGTTCTCGACCAAATAAAACAGCAAGTCGTATTCCTTCGGCGTAAGCTCTGCCTTGTTTCCGTCCACGTAAACGACACGGCCAGGGATATTTATGGTAAGCCCGCCAAATGCAAGCTCTGTGGCAGTGGGCTGCACTTTTGGGTTTTGCCTTGCGAGTACAGCGTTTATCCTAGCCATAAGCTCTTTCGGGCTGAAAGGCTTGACAACATAGTCGTCGATGCCCAGCTCGAAGCCGAAGAGCTTGTCGTACTCTTCCCCTCGAGCTGAGAGCATGATCACAGGAACATCCTTAACCTTTTTCATTTCCTTGCAAGCGGAAAAGCCATCCAGCTTCGGCATCATGATGTCCATGACCACAAGGTCGTAGTCGTTCAGCTTAAACAGCCCAAGGGCGGTCATCCCGTCACCTGCCTCGGTGACGGAATAACCGCTCCACTCCGCATATTCGCGGATGACTTCTCTAATTTTCTGCTCGTCGTCAACTACCAGCAGGTTGTACATTTTTCCACCTCAATTGCCCTATTCAACTATGCAGATTTCGCGGATTTGAGTATTGCCCTTGGTGTCCACATAAACTTGATGGCTGCCAACGCTGTACGTATCCGCAGCATTGTTGTTGATTTTGAACGTTTCCGTAAAGTCGTATTCATCACCGTTGAAATAAACTTCGTGAATGTGAATAGTAAGCCCGTTTTGGTTGCCGGAGAGCTTTTCAACGGAAGCCGACACGTCAACGCTCAACGGCATTTGGTTGTTCAGCTTCTTTATAAGGTCGCCGGTATTGTTGAAAGCCGTCATGGCTAAACCGTTGGAATACGCGTTCAGGAAACTTGACGCCGCTTCCGCTCCGGACTTATTATAGATTTTTAACGCTTCCGCTTCAACTGCTGCCTGCCTGTCAAATGCACCCTGCTCAAACTCGTCCAAAGCCGCTTTCACTATTGGGAACGAATTCCTGAAGGTTGCATGGACTCTCTGCGCAAGGTCGCGGCAGCGCCAATAGGCTGATGTCGCGCGCTGTATTTCAGGGTCTTCGTTGCGAACGCGGGGAACGCCTGTCTGATAGGGTTCCGGGAATTCCTTAGCACCGAGGTAATAGGGGACATAAAAGTTTGTCTTAGCCGTTGACAGCGCCCACCAAATGGTTGTCCCTATTTCTTTCGGCACATCCGACCGCAGCTGGACGACAGAGCCTGCTTCCGTAGTCAGCCTGCTTACTGTCCTGACGCCGCTGTTGGACAGGGGCGAACCATTGGCGTTTTCCCTGTAAAGATCCGTGCCCTCATAGCATGTGCGCATGATTTCCATCATTTTTTCCGTGTCAACAGGACCCGCCTCAATCATTTTGCTAACTTCAGCGATCCTTTGACTGTTGCTTGAGGACGCCTGATTGCTTACAGTGCCGTATGCGTCTTTGAAGCTGAACGTGGCGCCTCCTGCCGGGTTGTAATACCCTTTTGCCACTGCATAGTCAACTACGTCGGGCGAATGCAGCACGTCAGGGCTGTCCAAATCGGTTTCTGCCCCGATTGTGTAACAGTTGGGCAAAACGTAATAGCTGCTTTCGGGTATGCGTTTTGCAATCCACTGCCCGTTGACCGCCAGTTCGATTACCCAGCCCTCATTCGGGTCCGCGATAAGGTACATGGTGCCGGGGTCGCCGCTCAAATGGCATTGCTCATGGTACTTGCCAATGATTTCAACGCCTTCCCTTGCCGTGCTCGCCCTTTCAAGCACCAACTGAGTATATTCCGTCCAAATCAGGCCCCCTTCCACAAGCGCCCAGTTATCGCGTGGGTTCTGGTCTTTGCTGTTGGTCATATTGTTTCCGATAGTCACCTGCATCTCATTGACGCCCGATGTGTAGTCGCCAGGGTACCAGGTTTTGTCGTACAGGGTCGCGGCGATAAACGAGTAAGTCATAGGCACTTGGTCGATCACAGTAGGCCCGAAATTGAACGACGGGTCAAAATCAGGCGGGTTAAGGCCCACCCATTCGGCTCCAGGTTCATGGTACCCTCTCGGTACGTAAACGAGGTGATGGACATCCCCACCGTCAAGCTCCTCGCTGTGGGCGAACAGTACAGAACCGTCCACGGTCCTGTCTTTGCCAATTACCACTGTGGTGCATCCAAACGCTGCGCCTGCTGTCATTGTGAAAACGAGCGCGATTGTTAAAGTGACGACCACTATTCTTCTTAACATGGTGTTCTCCTTTCTGTTTCAGTTTTTTCAAAACATCTTTAGTTTACAATGTAACAGGCGCGCACCTGGTCGTTCCCTTTGGTGTCAACGTACACTTGGTAGTCGCCGACGCCATAGGTGCCTGCTGCGTTGTTGCTGATTTTTAGCGTTGCATCATAGTTTATTTCCACTCCGTTAAAATAAACCTCTTTGACATTGATAGTCAGATCGTTCTGGTTGCCGTTAAGCTTGGTGACGAACGCTGCCGGCTCAATGCTTAGCGGGAGTTCGTTTGTAAACTGCTTTAAGAGGATTACGGCTTTATCGTAAGCCGACAGAGCTATGCCGTTTGAATAGCCGTTCAGGAACAGGGACGCCGCTTCTGCCCCGGACTTGTTATAGATTTCAAGGGCTTCGGCTTCGATGCGGGTCTGGTTGGCAAAGGCATCCTGCTCAAGGCTGCTCCAGGCGCCTTTCACGATTGGGTAAGCTGCATCGAAGTTTGCATGAGCAAACCCGAAAATGTTGCGCTGAGTCCAATATGCGGAATTCAGCTCAAGGTTGCTGTTCCAAGCGAGCTTCATCCTAGAGGAGCCGCGTACCCCGGTTTGGTATTCTACCGGGAATTCTGTTGCACCGAGATAATATGGCGTATACGGGCTGGTGGTTGACGTTGCCAGTGACATCCAGCTTACCGTTCCGATTTCTTTTGGCATGTCTTTGCGGAAATGAACGATTGCCTGAAAATCAGTGTCCTCCGTACTCGTCATCCGGTGCCCGGTCGGGGCTGACCCAAAAGTGACAAGGGGCGAGCCGTTCGCATTGACCCTGTAGAGAGGCGTACCAAAATAATTGTTCCGCATGGTTTCCATGAATATCGGCACTGTAACTCCACCGCTGTCAGCTGCTGTATTGAGTTTTTTTTCTGCCTCATTGACTCTGAGATTGTACCACGCACCATTTAGGTAGTTAGTGTTGTTGTATGTGTTTTTCCAATTGAAATCGCTGTAATCTCCAGGTGATGCCGGGGTGTACCAACCTCTGTCAATAGCATAGGTGGCGACGTTGTCCGACCAGAGCCAGTTTGTGCCGTCGTCGGTAAAATCAATCTGCCCGATTGTCAGGTTGTTGCCCATAGCGTATATATCGTCATCGCCAAGGCGTTTGGCGACCCATGGGCCCGCCCTGAGCAATTCGATGATCCACGCCTCATTGGGGTCTGCAATCATATACATGGTGCCGGTATAACGTCCGGAATTAATGTAATTGATAACAAGCTCCACTCCATGCCTTGCGGACGTCGCTTGTTCGAGGACCAACCGGTTGACCCCATGCCATGAGAAGCTTGCTGAGGACGGGTTTACGAAGCCAGAACGAACCGAGGCTATTATATTGTTTGAAATCGATACTTGGTTCTCGTTGACCCCCCAGCAGAGTTCGCTGCCGCCGTTTGAAAGGGCAGCCTGCGACCCGATGAACGAGTACGTCCCCGCAGTGTTGTATACGAAGTGCTGTGCGTCAAGCCCGTTGTCCGACTCTTCGGTGTGGGCGTACATTACAGAGCCGTCAAAGGTTTTGTTTTTGCCGACAAATATCGTGGTGCAGCCGAAGGCGGTTCCAAGCGACATTGTGAAAACAAGGGCTGTAACCACGGCGCATACTGTGATTCTTCTTAGCATTTGAGTTCTCCTTTCTGGATTTAACTTTGTCATTAGCAGGCTGCCGCGCTTGTTGGCGCGCCAGCCAATGTTTGTCAGTATGACGTCGATAGGTTTAGTCTTGATCGCCTCTCTTATATATCTTGTACTCGGTTGTGAAATCAGCCTTGCCAAGCGGGACAATCTTGGTCCTCATGTAGAGCTTGTAAATAACGTACAAGCAGATGAACACCGGCAGAGGGAGATAAAGCTGAAGGGCCCAAATAGGATCCCAGTCGATCAAAGCGTCGATGCCCGTGCCAAGTATGACAAAGACACAGAACGCCATGCAGAGGATTGGCCCATAGGGGTAGAATTTCGCCTTGTATTTCAGTTCCTCGATTTTGTGGCCTTGGAACAGGAAGGCTCGTCGGAACCGCCACGCGCAGATTGCGATGCCAAGCCATCCAAACATGCCCATCATCCCCGACATTTCGAGTAGGTAGTCGTATATCTCGACATTCGGCATTTTGTCCACGAGGAAGCCAATAGCGGCGATGCCCGCAGTGACGAGCAGGGCGTACATCGGGACGCCGCGCTTGTTTGTCAGGCCTAAGATTTTGGGCGCCTTGCCTTCGTGAGCCATTGCGTATAGCATGCGCGTCGCGCAGAAGAGCCCGGAGTTGCCGCATGAGAGCACCGACGTAATGACGACGAAGTTCATGATGTGGGCGGCAGCGGCTATGCCGGCGTTTTGGAATACCAGTGTGAACGGGCTGAAAGCGATCCTTGCTTCGTACTCGTACCATTCGACGTCTGCCCCGAGCAGATGCGGGTCGTCAAAGGGCACCAATATGCCGACGAGTATTATACCGCCGACGTAGAAGAACAGGATGCGCCAAAACACGGAGTTGACAGCCTTCGGGATAGTCTTCTCCGGGTCTTTGGCTTCCCCTGCGGAAAGACCGACCAGCTCAGTGCCCTGGAAGGAAAACGCCGCAACGATGAACTTGGACATTATCACGAGAAATCCGCCTAAAAATATAGTGCCTGTGCCGCCATTCGCTGCAGCATACGTCCAGTTGTTGGCTAATCCATGGTAGTCAGGGTTGGGAACTATGCCAAAGATCATTAAAGTGCCTACCAGCAGGAAAACCACGATTGCGGCGACCTTGATGCTGGCGAACCAGAATTCGGACTCGCCAAACCCCTTTGCGGATATTGCGTTAAGGCCGAACAAGAGGATGAAGAACAGCAGACTGGGTATCCATGGCGGAAGAACCTCCGGCGGATACCAGAATTGAAGTATTCTGGCGCCTACAACGATTTCAAATGTAACCGTTACGGCCCAGCTCATGTAATAATTCCATCCCATGGCAAACCCCAGCGCGGGATCCACGTATTTGCTGGCATAGGTCTCAAAAGAGCCGGACAGGGGGACGTACGTCGCGATCTCCCCAAGGCTTGTCATAAGGAAATACACCATCGCGCCTACGCAGCCGAAGAGCAAAAGCGCACCTCCTGGACCGGTGGCGCTTATGAGTTCGCCGCTGGCGAACCAAAGGCCTGTGCCTATTGCGCCCCCAATGCCTATCATCGTCAGGTGGCGCTGGCTCATTCCACGGTGCAGGTCGGTTTTTTCTTGCCCTGCCGCCTGCACAGTTTGTTTGTTGCTCATTAGAAAATACCTCCGTTTCTCAAAATTTTAAAATATTATGAATTATTAATTAGGCCCAAAGGGCAACTCGTCGATTTTTTTCAAATCCATGACGTTTCTGAACGCTTTGTCCAAAAGCGCTTCTCTTTCCTCTCCCAGCGGCTTCGGTTTGTGGTTCTTCAAAATGCGCTCCGTTTCACTCTTTGCTCTGTCAAAGATGTCAGCCTTCCCTCCTTTCTCCCACTTGGTTCTGTTCAATTTGTCAATTGTCAGCGGTGGGATGTAGAGCTCTTTCTTGAACCACTTTGCCGTATGGCTTTTAGCCAAGTAGTCGCCATTTGAGCCGGTTTCGCATATCAGGTCGACGGCCAAAGTCTCGTCGGTAACATTCATTCCCCTGAAAATGCGTTCTGCCATGGCAGCTATTTCGTTGTCGATGACTAGTTTCTCCAAGCTGAACGTGTTGACGAAGTCTAGCATGCCTGGGCCAGAGATGATATGGGCGCCGCCCAGCACGGCTGCAAGCCCGCTTATTCCTGATTCAAGCCCCGCTTGCGCGTCCACGACCTTGGAATCGGAAAGGCCTGCATAGCAGTGCACAGGCATACCGTACCAGCGCCCGATCTGGGCGTAGCAGCCCGATAGGATGCTCGACTCGACTGAATTCAGCGATGTGGTGGCGCTGCGCATGTCGAAGGTCATCGGTGCCCCGCCAAATATCATCGGGTTTCCGGGGTTTACGGACTGGACGACGGCGATGCCGCTCAGTGTCTCAACTAGGTGTATGAGCAAGGACCCTGCCAGTGTTACAGGGGAAGCCGTGCCCGGGATCGGGACGGATATCGTCTCTACGGGAAGCCCCAGCCGCGCAAGGTCGATCAGGTTGTGTGCGCTTACGTCGTTCCATTTAAGCGGCGCAGTCGAGCAAACGTCGAAGATGACATATGGTTTTTCACGAAGCTTTGCAAGCCCGCCTGAGACCGCCGCGCAGACTGCGGCAATATTGCCAACGCCGTCCAAGCCAAAAGCACCGGTCAAAACAGGTTTTGGCGAATTCTTTAGCAGCAGGTAGACCCGGTAAACGTCGCAAATTTCGGTTGGCACATCGGATGGCGCAAGGGCAGTCGACTGTATGCCGAAGCCGTGAAGCGCATCGGTCAGCACGTAGATTTTTCTAAGGTCGTCCGCCACATTGTCCCTGGTTGTCAAATTGTCCGATTCTAAAAAATACAGTCCGGACGAACCCGGGTCAAATGTAAAGCTGCCGTCGCCAAGCACCATCGCGAGCTCCCCGTCGCGGTCGTACAACCTGAAAGTTTCAGGGACTTCTTCAAGGCAATCTTCAATAAACGCCGGCTCGAACCTAGCGATGCCGCTTGCGTAGTCAATCTTGCAGCCCCGGCCTTCTAAAATTTTCAGGACTTCCGCAGATTGAAAATACACGCCGGCCCGCTCCAGAATATCAAGAGCCTTTTCATGCATCTCTTTTACCTGAGCCTCAGTCAGGTATGTCAGTTTTGGCTGGTTGTCAAATTTAAATTTAGCCAATAAAACCCACCCCTCCCCAATGAATTTTCTGAAAAAAACTAAATACATCATATCCCCTGCCGAATCAAATGTCAAGGAAAACCATCAAGAAAAACAGACTTTTGGCATTTTAGGAAAAAAAATGTTGACAGGCAAAAAATGTTATGATACACTGAAAAATTTATCTCTATTTCGGTCGTTTTTCTTGACAGAATGTCTCCAAGTGAATATACTATATGTAAGGGAGTTTGGGAGGATGAGAATATGTTTACCATTGGGGATAAAATTGTGTACCCGATGCATGGCGCGGGGGTTATCGAAGAGATAGAAGAAAAGAAGATCCTAGGCGAAGTCAGGAAATATTACATCTTGAAAGTTCCTTGCGGGGACATGAAGATCATGATCCCAGTCGACAGCACCAAACAAATAGGCGTCCGGTCAGTAGTTACGGACGAAGAGCTCTTGGAAGTAATTGGCATATTGGCGTCCGAATCCAGTGAGATGTCGACGAACTGGAACAGAAGGTACCGCGAAAACATGGAAAAGCTAAAAACGGGGGATGTTCTTGAAGTTGCGGAGGTCGTGCGCAACCTTATGCGCACGGACAGGGAGAAGAAATTGTCCACAGGGGAAAAGAAGATGCTGTCAAATGCCAAGCAGATTCTGTCAAGCGAGATAATCCTTATAAAGGGGATTGACATCAAGGAGGCGAACAATATCATCGACAAAGCTGTATGAGCAGATGGCTCAGTGCCTGCAATTTTATTCTGGATCGGGTTCAGCTGCTTTTGTCGCCGTTTTGTCGTCTTAACAACTCTAAAGGGAAGGAGGTGAAAGGTTGTTAAGAAGACTGTTCAGAATAGTATTTACCTTAGTAGGATTCGCCATTGGATATGGTGTTTTTTTACTGACAAAATTCCTTCTGAGCTTAAATGAAAACTGGAACGACTTGTGGTTTTCAGAGACACAGAAGGTTGGGGCAGCTATTACATTCGCACTTTTTTTCGGATTATTATTTTTTAGAATCACGCCTGCTATTGGTAAACAAAGCGCAAAAGTCGCAAAAACCATCGAATCAGACCTGCAGTCCGTTTCCACCAACGACATGATTACAGGGACATTTGGGCTCCTCATAGGGCTCATCATCGCATTCCTGATCAGCAGGATATACGAATCCATACAGATCGTTTTCCTAGGCACCATACTGAGTATCATAACATATATGATCCTAGCCTACCTTGGCGTCATCATCGCCACAAGAAAGGGCAAGGACATTATCCCTGCGCTGCTCGCAGTCAGAAGGGCGTCTGCGGCTATACCGAAAATAAAAGGGAAGCATGCCGACGCTTCCCCTAAAATCTTGGACACAAGCGTTATCATAGACGGCAGGATTGCTGACATCATGAAAACGGGTTTTATCGAGGGAAGCGTACTGATTCCGGAATTCGTCCTAGTAGAGCTTAGGCATATCGCGGATTCTTCGGATTCACTGAAACGCAACCGGGGCAGGCGCGGGTTGGACGTGCTCAACAGGATTCAGACGGAATACGGGATCGAGGTGTACAATACCGAATCTGAAAAGTCGCTGGACGAGATCCCAGAGGTTGACGTCAAGCTGCTCAAGCTTGCACAGCTCACAAACGGAAAAGTTGTCACCAACGATTTCAACCTCAACAAAGTTGCAGCGATCAAGGGCGTCGAGGTGCTAAATATAAACGAGCTTGCAAACACGCTCAAGCCCGTTGTCCTTCCTGGCGAGGAAATGAAGCTGTTCCTTGTTAAAGAAGGGAAAGAAAACAACCAAGGGGTGGCGTACCTTGACGACGGTACCATGATTGTGGTAGAAGAAGGGAAAAGGCATATTGGGAAGACCGTTACGACGACTGTTACAAGCGTGTTGCAGACGTCTGCAGGCAGGATGATTTTTGCAAAGATCAAGTAAGTTTGGGACAAGCAGCCATGTACAAAAACAAAAAAATCGCTGCCATAATCGCTGCCGCAGGTTCGGGGAGCAGGATGGGCGGCTCTGCGCCAAAGCAGTATTTGGATATATGCGGAAAAGCGATGGTAGTGAAGACAGCGGGAATATTCAGCAAGTGCAGCCATATAGACTGCATAATAGTCGTGGCTGACGCCGGCCACTGTGAAAAATGCGAGGAACTTCTTCAAAAAAACGGCATAAACGCAATTATAGCCGTAGGGGGCGAGAGGCGGCAGGATTCGGTCTATGAAGGCCTAAAGAAGCTCCCACTGGATACGGACTACGTGCTGATCCACGACGCTGCAAGGCCTTTTGCGGCAGTGCGGCTGATCGAAGAGGCATTAGAAGCGGTATTAGCAAAAAAAGCCGTCGTCTGCGCCGTTCCCGTCAAGGACACGATACGCATGATGACAGGCAGGGAGAGGTCTGTGACTACCGACAGAAGCTTGATGTACGCTGTCCAGACGCCCCAGGCTTTTGAGAAGCGCCTGATAGTCGACTCCTACGAACAGGCATACAGGGAGGGCTTTGTCGGAACAGACGACGCAGCACTTGCTGAGAGGGCAGGCTATCCGGTTCATATCATCGCTGGATCCTACGACAACATCAAGATTACGACTAGGGGCGACATGCCCGCAGCCACGGAAACCAGGGTTGGAACGGGTTTCGACGCCCATGCTTTTGCAGCAGGAAGGAAATTGTTTCTAGGCGGAATAGAAATCCCCTACGAAAAGGGGCTTGCTGGGCATTCAGACGCTGACGTGCTGCTCCATGCGGTGATGGATGCGCTCCTAGGCGCAGCAGGATGCGGAGACATCGGTGGGCATTTCCCTGACAGCGACGAGAGGTACAAAGGCATTTCAAGCCTTGCGCTGCTTGAGAAAGTCGCGGGGATTATTAAATCAAAGGGGTACAGCGTGGGGAACATAGACGCCGTGGTGATAGCGGAAAGGCCGAAAATCTCCGGCTACAGGCTGGAAATGTCGAAAACGGCTGCAAAAGCCCTTGGCGTTTCCGAAGACAAGATAAACATTAAAGGAACAACCACAGAGAATATGGGTTTTATCGGCAGAGGAGAAGGAATTGCCGCCCATGCAGTCTGCACACTCATAAAATCGGGGCTCGTTTGAGCGGGTCAAAATCATAAAAAACGAAGGAGATTGAAGATGAAACTTTCAAAAATGCACTTGAGGACATTGAGGGAGGTTCCCAGCGAAGCTGAAATCCCAAGCCATGTCCTGCTGCTGCGAGCTGGGATGATCAAAAAAATAGTGTCTGGCGTTTACGGGTTCATGCCCCTTGGGTACCGTTCCCTCAGAAAGATCGAGGGGATCATAAGAGAGGAAATGGACAGAGCCGGAGGGCAGGAGATAAACATGTCCGCAATACAGCCTGCCGAACTGTGGCAGGAATCAGGCAGGTGGTACGCATATGGGCCGGAGCTTTGGCGCTTGAAGGACAGGAGCGGCCGGGATTTCTGCCTGGGGCCCACCCACGAAGAGATTTTCACAGACATAGTGAGGAACGAAGTTTCATCCTACAGGCAGCTGCCGCTCAACCTCTACCAGATACAGCACAAGTACAGGGACGAGGCGAGGCCGCGTTTCGGGCTTATGCGGAGCAGGGAGTTCATAATGAAGGATGCCTACACCTTCGACAAGAGCTACGAAGACCTCGACAAGAGCTACGACACGATGTATGGTGCCTACGAGAGGATTTTCAACAGGTGTGGGCTCACGTACAGGGCAGTCGAAGCCGACACCGGCGCCATTGGCGGCAGCAATTCCCACGAATTTACGGCTTTGTCCGAAGTGGGGGAAAGCGAGGTTGCCTATTGCGAGAAGTGCAACATGGCAGCTACGTCGGAACGCGCCGAATGTTTGGACGCCCCGGCAGAAGACTGCGAGATGCTTGCGCTCGAAGAGGTCTTGACGCCGGGCACAAAGACCATAGAGGATGTAGCCAACTTCTTGGGCCTGCCGCAGAGCAGGACCATGAAAGCGCTTTTATTCGTGACATACAACCAGGAAGGCAAGGAAGACGGGTACGTTGCAGCCTTTTTAAGGGGCGACCGCGAACTGAACAAGACGAAGCTGGTGAACGCGCTGGGAATACCCGAACACGCCCTCGAATTCGCTGACGAAGAGAAGATGGGCGCCGAGACGGGCTGCGTGGGCGGCTTCACGGGGCCCATGGGCCTTCGGAACTGTAAAATAGCAGTAGACAGCGAACTGCTTGGCATCAAGAATTTGTGCACAGGAGCGTGCAAGCTTGACCATCATGTGAAAAACGTGAATTACGGCAGGGACTACGAGGCAGACATTGTTGCAGATTTGAAAATGCTGAAAGAGGGCGATCCCTGCCCCGTGTGCAAAAATCCTGTCAAATACGCAAGGGGCATCGAGGTGGGGCAGATTTTCAAGCTTGGGACGAAATACAGCGAATCCATGGGTGCCTGCTACAAGGACGAAAACATGGAAGAACACCACATAGTAATGGGCTGCTACGGGATAGGCGTCACAAGGACGCTGGCTGCCATCGTGGAACAGCACCACGACGGCGACGGCATTCTCTGGCCTGTTTCAGTGGCACCGTACCACGCCATAATCACCATTGTCAGCAGCGGAGAACCGGCGCAGGAGTCCCTAGCCGAGGAGGTTTACGACGAGCTAGTGGCGGCTGGTGTTGAGGCTCTGCTGGACGACAGAAGCGAACGAGCCGGAGTGAAATTCAAAGATGCAGACCTTCTTGGCATCCCGGTCAGGATTACAGTGGGCAAGAAAGCCGGCGAAGGGATTGTCGAGTACAAGCTCAGAAGAAGCCCGGCAAACGAAGAAGTTGACAGGGCTGAGGCGGTCAGGAGGGCGATTGAGTTTGTCAACAAGGAGAAGTAAGGAGTGTTCGTATGTGGGCAGGCGGCGTAAGGGTTGCGATACTGGACAGTGAAAACCGACTGCTTATGCTGAGGCAGAGGCATGAGGACCGGGACGTTTGGATGCTCCCGGGAGGCACTATAGAGGAGCAAGAAAACTCAGAACAGGCAGCAGTCCGGGAAGTCAAGGAAGAAACAGGCCTTGACGTGCGCATAAAAGCGCTGCTTTGGCACGTTGAGGAAGTCTCGGAAAAAAGAGGGCAGAGGTTTGTCATTTTCTTTTTGGCAGAAATCACAGGTGGGGAGCTTATCCTAGGGACAGACCCCGAGAGGAAAGAAGGGGAACAGGTAATGCAGGAAACCCGCTTCATGCATAGGGAAGAAGTTGAGGCTTTGGAACACTTGTACCCCGAATATCTGAAAGACGAACTGTGGGATGCCATATCTGAATCCGTCAATGGGTTAGGCACGTTCAAAGTCAGAAAACACCAATTGAAATGAAAAAAACAAAAAAATTACAAGATTGCCTTGACTTTTTTGTAATATAATTGTAATATATAATAAATCTGAGGCACTGTCTACGCACAGTGTTGGAATTTGGAGAAATATACAATGCATAGAAGGCTACATGTGACAAAAGAAAAACTGGCGCTAACAAGCAGTACAGCAAAGAAATTATTATACTCCTCCTTTGCCGCAGCAAAGGCGTCGGTTAAGGTTTTTTTTGCAAAACATAAATTGACCGCAGCAAGGCTGCGAGTGTTTGGAGGCGGCGCGTTAGGCATGGTTCTGGTCGTGGCGCTGGTCGTGGCGTTTTCTGCCCATGATGCGGATGCGATTGGCGGTGACGCCGACGACAGCCTGATATCGGTTCAGGAGGAAGAGACCGTTTCTTTGGCTGAAGCGGCAGGCGGCGAAATGCTTACCGAGGCAATATACGCCGTGGTTGCGGACGGTAGCGACATCGTTTACCTTGCATCGAGGGAAGACGCGGACGCAGTTTTGGAAGGCATCACGGGCAGGTACAAAACATCCGGTTCAGAGATTGTTGACATTGGGTTCAAGGAGGACGTTTCGGTAGAGGAGAAAGTGCTTGAAGGGCCGGAGCTGACGTTGTCCGTCGAGGATGCGGTCAGTTACGTTATAACTGGGACAACAGAGCCGAGGACTTACACCATCAAGGGCGGAGACAACCTTTGGGACATCGCCATTGCCAACGGCATCAGCCCGTACGCCCTGCAGGACATGAACCCGGGCCTAGACCCCAAAAGGCTGTCCATCGGCATGGACATATACTTGTACGAAAACCATCCCTTCATAACGGTCAGCTTTACGGAGATTGTCACAAAAGAGGAAAGGATAGCATACAGCGTTGTCTATGAGGACGACGACAGCATGTATAAGGGGCAGACGCAGGTTAAGTCAGCAGGAGCCTACGGCAGCAAAGAAGTGAAATCCAAGCTCACTAAAGAGAACGGCGTTGTAACAGCGTCGTCAGTCGTCTCAGAAACCGTCGTTGCAGAGCCTGTGACCCAGGTGACGCTCAAGGGCACTCAGGCAATACCCGTTTACGTTGGCTCAAGCTCAGGCACTTTGAGCAGCCCCGTAGCCAGCATCAACGTATGCTCGTCTTATGGCAACAGGGGGGGGAGGCGGCACAACGGGGTCGACCTTAAAAACCCGACCGGGACGCCTATATACGCGTCAGAAGACGGTGTCGTGACTTTTGCCGCATATTCAGGATCATACGGCAACATTGTGAAACTGTCCCACGGAAGCGGGCTTGAGACCTACTATGCTCATTGCAGCACGATGATAGTGTCAGTAGGGGAAACTGTGACGCGGGGGCAGCAGATAGCGACGGTTGGTTCGACCGGCAACGCCACCACGGCTCACGTGCATTTTGAAGTGAGGGTCAACGGGTCGCCCAAAAATCCGATGGATTATATTAATTAGGCTTGTATTGTTGCACATCGGTGAAAAATACTGTATAATCTCAGGCAGGTATAACCACCTGCCTTTAATGTTTTCAGATGCGAAGGGAGGAAATTCGATGAGAATATACAACACTATGACAAGAATGAAGGAAGATTTTGTTCCGCTAGACGAAAATGAAATCAAAATGTACGTGTGCGGCCCGACTGTCTACAACCTTTTCCATATTGGGAACGCCAGGCCTTTCGTCGTCTTTGACACATTCAGGCGGTACATGGAGTACAGGGGGCACAAGATAAAGTACGTTCAGAATTTCACCGACGTGGATGACAAGATAATCAACAAGGCAAGGGAAGAAGGCATAAGCGCCCTTGAAGTCAGTGAAAAATACATTGAGGAATACTATGAGGACGCCGGGGCGCTGAACGTCAAGAAAGCGGACGTGCATCCCAAAGTCACCGAGAACATGAAGGAGATCGTCGAGTTCGTCAGTGGGCTCATCAGCAAAGGGTTCGCATATGAAACGGGCGGAGACGTTTATTACAGCACTAGGAAATTCCCGGGCTACGGCAAGCTCTCAAGGCAGAAGGTCGAAGACCTTGAGCTCGGGGCGAGGGTCGAAACCACGGAGGTCAAAAGAGACCCTCTTGATTTCGCACTGTGGAAAGCCAAGAAAACAGAAGACGAGGTCGCGTGGGATTCCCCATGGGGCATGGGGAGGCCGGGGTGGCACATTGAGTGCTCTGCCATGTCCAAAAAGTATCTTGGGGAAACCATCGACATACACGCTGGAGGACAGGATCTGATTTTCCCCCACCACGAAAACGAAATAGCCCAATCAGAGGCGGAAAACGGGAAAACTTTTGCAAGGTACTGGATGCACAACGGGTACATTACCATAGACAATGAGAAAATGTCGAAGTCAAAAGGCAACTTTTTCATGGTGCGCGACATACTGAAAGAATTCAGCGGCGAAGCCGTACGGTTTTTCCTGCTTTCCGGGCATTATAGGAACCCAATCAATTTCAGCGACACCTTGATGGAGCAGGCGAAAAACGGCCTTGCCCGGCTACAGAATGCAAAAAGCAACCTGATCCACCTTATCGAGACTGGGACGGGGCAGATGACAGAATGTGAAAAGGCTGAGTGCGAAAAGCACAGCCGGTTCAGAGAAAGCTTCACCGCTGCCATGGACGACGACCTCAACACCGCCGACGCCATAACAGCAGTCTTCGGGCTTGTCACTGCAATAAACACCGCAGTCAGGGACGGGGCTTCAAAGGAATTCGCGCAAGAGTCGCTGAAGTGCCTTGCGGAGCTTACGGAGGTGCTGGGCCTTCTTCAAGGGCAAGTGGACGGCGGAGCCATTGACAGCGACGTGGCAGCCCTTGTCGAGGAAAGGCAGAAAGCCCGAAAGGAAAAAAACTTTGCCAAGGCGGACGAAATAAGGGATATGCTCAAAGCGCGAGGGATAACGCTCAAAGACACGCCTCAAGGGGTTCAGGTGACAAAGGAGTAATGGGGGCACATGCGGGCAAGCAGCTAAACACCACAGCCCTCGCTTTTATCGGCGACGCCGTGTACGAACTGCATGTGAGGGAGCGGGTTCTTGAAAGCGGGCAGGCAAACGCGGACAGGCTGCACAGCATGGCTGTGAAGTACGTGAAGGCAGAAGCCCAAGCAAAGGCTGTCAGGTCGATTATTGACGAGCTTTCGGAAGACGAGCAGGATCTGGTCAGGAGGGCAAGAAACCGCAAGCCGGCTACAAAACCCAAAAACGCAGACCCTCTCACGTACAAAATGGCGACAGCTTTCGAAGCCCTAATAGGGCGCCTCTATTTGGACGGTGACGAAAAAAGGCTGGAGGAAATCTTGAACCTTGCTTTTTTGGCAACTCGGAACGGAGGCGAAGATGGCTGACAACAGAAAAAGGGAAAACAAGTTCAAAGGAGTCATGTGGGACTACTACATGACCAACAGGGAAATTACCAAAGCTTACAACGAGGAATACAAGAAGCAGCCCAAGAACTTGAAATGGACGAGAAACGAAAAGGTATACCTCGGGGTATGCGTCCTAGGCGCTATTGGGCTAATTATCAGGTTCATTGTATTGTGAAAAACATGTTTCATCAGGGGGAAGGGATAGTCATGGGCAAAGCAGACAAACAGTTTGTGTCGATGTGCAGGAAAATACTAGACAGCGGATATTCGTCTTTCGGGCATGAAGTTAGGGCGAAATGGCCCGACGGGACGCCAGCTCACACGATCAAGGCTTTTGGCATCGTTAACAGGTATGACCTTTCAGAAGAATTCCCGGCACTGACACTGAGGCCGACCGCGATCAAATCAGCTGTGGACGAACTCCTTTGGATATGGCAGAAAAAGTCAAACAATGTAAAAGACCTTACAAGCCACATATGGGATGAATGGGCAAGCGACGACGGATCAATTGGCAAAGCCTATGGCTATCAGCTTGCGAAAAAGTATAAATTCCCCCAAGGGGAGATGGATCAGGTAGACAACGTCGTCTGGCAACTCAAAAACACGCCGTATTCTCGAAGGATTATGACAAACATGTACAATTTCAGCGACCTATCCGAGATGAACCTCGAACCATGTGCATACAGCATGACGTTTAATGTAACAGGGAAAAAACTTAACGCCTTGCTGAACCAGCGCTCCCAAGATATACTTACTGCAAACAACTGGAATGTAGTGCAGTATTCGGTGTTAGTTCACATGATGGCTCAAGTATCTGGGCTTGTGGCGGGGGAGTTGGTGCATGTAATAGCGGACGCACATATATACGACAGGCATATACCTATTGTATCGGAGCTTATTAAAAGGCAAATGTACCCTGCTCCGAAATTCTGCCTGAACCCTAACGTTATGGATTTTTATGATTACACGGTGAATGACATACACATTCACGACTACAAAACAAACCCTCAGATAAAAGATATACCTGTCGCGGTGTAGAGAAGACAGAGAGGAGAAATTGGACGATGAACGCAATAGCGGCAGTTGACGAAAACTGGGGCATTGGGCGAAACGGAAAACTGCTGGTACGCCTGCCGGGTGACCTGAAGCATTTCAAGGAAAAAACCCTCGGCAAGACGGTTGTTATGGGGCGTGAGACCTACGACAGCATCGGCAATCCACTGCCGGGAAGGGAGACCGTGGTTTTGTCGAGGGATCCCGGCTTTAAACCGGCTTGCAAAGCATTTTGTTCTCTAGCGGACGCCCTTGAATACTTGGGCGGCAAAAACAGCGAGGACGTGTTTGTGGCGGGGGGGCAAGCCATATACGAAGAGTTTTTCGAGTATTGCGACAGGTTTTTTATAACAAAGATCTTCGCAGCGTTTGAAGCTGACAGGCATTTCCCCAACTTGGACGAAAACCCGGACAAATATGCCATTGCGTGGTCAAGCGGGATAGTGGGAGAAAATTCAGTTAAATACCAATTCATTGAATACGTAAGGAACAAAAAGTGAAAGAAACAGCAGAAGGCATGATTGTGGGGAGGAATCCCGTCATTGAGGCTATGAATGCAGGCAGGGAAATTGAGAAACTGTTTATCGCAAAAGGGGCAGAAGGGTCGATAAAAAAGATCGCCGCCATAGCGAAGGACAACGGGGTTCCCGTCCATTATGAAGAAAAGCAGGTGCTTGACAGGCTGTCAGGCAGCGGCAACCAAGGAGTGGTTGCCATCGTTTTGGCGCACAGCTACTGCGAGGTGGAAGACATCATGGCACTTGCGGAAGAGCGTGGGGAAGACCCTTTTGTCGTGATTCTTGACGGCGTCGAGGATCCGCACAATTTAGGGGCTGTCATTAGGACCGCAGAGGCGGCCGGCGCCCACGGCGTCATCATTCCGAAGAGAAGGGCAGCAGGAATCACTGCTGCTGCTGTAAAAGCGTCTGCCGGCGCCACGGAGCACATGCTTTGCGCAAAAGTCCCAAATATCGCACAAGCGGTCGAAAAGCTAAAAAGCATGGGGCTTTGGATAGCGGCTTGCGACATGGACGGGCAACTCTACTACGAAGCGGATTTGACAGGCGGCATAGGGCTTGTTGTTGGGAGCGAAGGAACAGGGATCGGGAAGCTGGTCAAAGAGAAATGCGATTTTGTGCTGGCGATAACGATGAAAGGAAAGATCAGCTCGCTGAACGCTTCAAATGCAGCCGCAGTTTTGATGTACGAGGTGCGGAGACAGAGGGATGGAAAACAAAAAAACCCATGAGCAGAGGCCAATGCCGCCCAACGCGCAAAAAGAAAGCTAGAAGTCTACCTTAGACTTGGAAAATAGCATTGACATATATGATATTTGTGTAGTAAAATAACTATAATCGTGCTGCTATAGCTCAGAAGGTAGAGCGCGTCCTTGGTAAGGACGAGGTCTCCGGTTCAATCCCGGATAGCAGCTCCAAATATTCTTGAAAAAGATTTTTATCGGGAGGTTAAAAAAATGGCGAAACAAAAATTTGAAAGGACAAAACCGCACCTCAACATCGGGACCATAGGCCACATCGACCACGGGAAGACCACCCTGACTGCGGCCATCACGAAGACGCTGTTCCAGAGGCTGGGGCTCGGGCAGATGGTGGCATTCGACCAGATCGACAAGGCGCCTGAGGAAAAGGAGAGGGGCATAACGATAGCGACGGCGCACGTGGAGTACGAGACGAAGAACAGGCACTACGCCCACGTGGACTGCCCGGGGCACGCGGACTACGTGAAGAACATGATAACGGGCGCGGCGCAGATGGACGGCGCCATCCTGGTGGTGGCGGCGACGGACGGGCCCATGCCCCAGACGAGGGAGCACATACTCCTGTCGAGGCAGGTGGGGGTGCCGTACATCGTGGTGTTCCTGAACAAGTGCGACGCGGTGGACGACGAGGAGCTCCTGGACCTCGTGGACATGGAAGTGAGGGAGCTGCTGGACCTGTACGAGTTCCCCGGGGACGACACGCCGATAGTCAGGGGCTCCGCCCTTGAGGCGCTGAACAACCCGGAGGGGCCCTGGGGGGACAAGGTGATTGAGCTGATGGAAGCAGTGGACAGCTACATCCCGGAGCCCCAGAGGGACGTGGACAAGCCGTTCCTGATGCCGGTGGAGGACGTGTTCTCGATCACCGGGCGGGGCACCGTGGCCACCGGAAGGGTGGAGAGGGGCACGCTGAAGGTCGGCGAGGAGGTCGAGATCATCGGGCTGAAGGAAGAGAAGAGGAAAGTGGTCGTGACCGGGGTGGAGATGTTCAGGAAGCTTCTGGACAGGGCCGAGACCGGGGACAACATCGGCGCGCTGCTGCGGGGCGTGCAGAGGACGGAGATAGAGAGGGGCCAGGTGCTGGCGGCGCCTGGGACCATCAAGCCGCACACCCAGTTCAAGGGCGAGGTGTACGTGCTGAAGAAGGAGGAAGGCGGGAGGCACACGCCGTTCTTCAACGGGTACAGGCCGCAGTTCTACTTCAGGACCACGGACGTGACGGGGGACCTGAAGCTGCCCGAGGGCGTGGAGATGTGCATGCCCGGGGACAACATCCAGATGGAGATATCGCTGATAACGCCCATAGCCATGGACGCGGGCCTGAGGTTCGCCATCAGGGAAGGCGGCAGGACCGTCGGCTCCGGGGTCGTTACCGAGATTATCGAGTAAAAGAAAATTATGAAGGGGAGCCTCGCTCCCCTTTTAGTTTTTTGACATTTTTCAAAGGTGGGCAACTGAATGATTTTTAACGATTACAACTTTAACGCCAGCGAGTCTTTTGCAAAAGGGCTGGACGAGGCAGACAACCTGAACTTTTCGGACAGGTTCCACAAAAACCCGGATGTTGTCTACATGGACGGCAATTCTCTTGGCCTCATGCCCAAAGATGCGGAGGGTGTGTTGCTGTCTGCCGTTGAGGACTATAAAAAACTGGGGATTGACGGTTGGATGGGCGCAAAAAACCCTTGGTTCTATTATCCGGAGAGCTTGGGCGCAAGGATGGCCGGGATTGTCGGTGCCCTTGAAGACGAGGTGGTGGTCACAGGAAGCACGACTGTCAACATACACAACATGTTATCCACGTTTTACAAGCCTTCTGGAAAAAGAGCGAAGATCGTGATGGACGAACTGAATTTCCCGTCTGACATATATGCGGCGCAGGGGCATGTCCGACTGCACGGGCTCTTGGAAGATCATCTTGTACTTGTAAAAAGCCGCGACGGTCGCACGCTACTTGAGGAAGACATCGTCGAAGCATTCACTGAAGAGGTTTCCGTTGCGCTGTTGCCTGCTGTGCTCTACCGCAGCGGCCAGCTGCTGGACGTTGAAAGGCTGACGAGAAAAGCCCACGAAAAAGGGGTGCTGATCGGCTTCGACTGCTGCCACTCTGCAGGGAGCGTCCCGCACAAACTGCACGAATGGGACGTGGATTTCGCGGTCTGGTGCTGCTACAAGTATTTGAACGGTGGGCCGGGCGCATCGGCAGGCTTGTTCGTCAACAGACGGCACCATGGCAGGATGCCAGGCCTGCCAGGATGGTTCAGCTATGCCAAGGACAGGCAGTTTGACATGTCTTTGGAATTTGAACCGGCTAAGAATGTCGGGGCATGGCAGATCGGCACACCGAACATTTTCAGCATGGCACCAGTAGAGGGTTCACTGAAGGTTTTTGAAGAGTTCGGGATGGACAATGTCCGCAGGAAGTCGCTGCACATGACGGCTTACATGATGTTTTTGATCGATTCGCTGCTTGCCGACGAGTACGGGTTTTTAATAGCAACGCCAAGGGAACCTGAGCGGCGCGGTGGCCACGTCGGCCTAGCGCATCCAAAGGAAGCAGTCAAGATCAACGCATGCTTGAAAAAACATGGCGTGGTACCGGATTTCCGCTACCCGGACATCATACGCTTCGCCCCTGTGGCGCTTTACACGACTTATCATGAAATATGGAGAGTGATCAGCACGATAAAGGACATCATGGATGCTAGGGAATACCTCTTCATGGACAGCAAGCGGGAGATTGTAGCTTGAAGAACATTCGTTCATATTCTTCTTGACTTTTTCGGATAAACGTAGTATCATTAGTACTATATTCCGTTGAGAAAGGAAGTGTGCGGGTTGCAGAAGAGGATGACAGCGATTTTTTCGTTCTTCTCAGGCAGTGTTATATGGAACCAGTGATACAAAAACCATGAAATATAAAATCATTTCAAAGCAAAACAATAGCGCAAACTGCATGGTTTGCGGCGTCGAAAACGAATTCGGCTTGAACGGCCGGTTCTACGAGCTGGAAAACGGCGAGCTGGCTGTCGCCTTCCATTCAAGAGGTTGGCATCAGAGCTATCCTGGGCGGGTTCACGGCGGCATAGCGGCTGCCGTGCTGGACGAGCTCATTGGCAGGGCCATGTGCATCAAAGAGCCGGGCATGTGGGGAGTTACTGTGGAACTTGGCGTCAAATACAAGAAGCCGGTGCCCACGGATGCAGGCCTAAAGGCGGTGGCAAGGATAACGAAAAACAGCAGGAAGCTTTTCGAGGGCACAGGCGAGCTTCTGCTTCCCGACGGCAGCGTTGCAGCCACTGCATGGGGAAGATACATGAAAATGCCTATCGAGAAGATAAGCGGGAGGGATTTCACCGAAAAAGAATGGTTTTGCCTAGAGGAAAACGACCCCGAGGAGATTGAAATTTAGCTGTCAAGCGTTTTTGATTCTGTCTCAAAAAAAAACAAACATAAACGGGAAGCTGGCAAGAAACAAGGCTTGCGGCAAGTCAAGAAACGGGTAGTATTTTCCTCTTTGCCCTCCGGGCGGAAAATCTCCACCCTGCCGCAAAGCGGCTTCTTGACAGGCCGCGTTTTGAGGGCATGCAGAACTGCCGATGCCTGGAAACCGAACGAGCAAACAGTTCAGGCACCGGTGTTGCCATTGTACCCTCAAAACCGCCTTGAATTAGAAAGGTACGGCTATTGAAACCGGGGGCGCTGCCCCCGTGCCCCCGGCCTCCACCAAAAAACCGGACGGCAGGTTCAGGCCTGCTGCTTTTTTACAAAAGCGGCGAACGTTTGAAGCCGCCAAGGATGGCTCGGAGGCGGTATGTAGCGTTTTTTTGGCTTTTCGGCGGGCAGGCCGGGGCCAAAGTTCCTTGAAACACGTTCGTGCGGTGGGATTTCCTCCAAGGCGAAGACGTCTTCGCCCACGCTGAAAAACAAGCTGCCGGAGAAAGCTTGGATCACCAGCCCTTTCGTGCCTTTGCGCAGGTGCGTTGGCAAACCGTCTTTCGCGAGGGTTTTGAAGTATTTGTTGCTGAACCTGACAGAATGCCCGGCGTCCACGGTGCGCTCAGTCAAGACGGCCAGCGTCAGGTCGATTTTTTCGCGCGAGGGTTGCGTTTCAAAGACGGATGCTGTAAAATTGACAGGCAGGGCGAACCGCGCGTTGTATTTTTCAACGAACCCGGGAAGGTAAGCGTTGGCCTGCTCAATTGTGGACACGCCTTCCAGCCGCTCGACGCGCCCCTTGGCTTGAGGCACGCTGGTCGTCTGGATGTGGACGCCAAGCGCCTTGCAGGCGTAGCCGAACTGCGTGAAGGCGTCGTCAGCCGTGTCCTGGCTGCCGTTTTTCCGGTATTCGAAAACAGTCCTGCGGTCAGTGTAAAACATGTACGGGATGCCGTAGGCCGTCAGGATTTGTTCAAATACGTCGGCTTCTTTCAATATGCTCCTGACAGTGCCCTCCGAAACGGCGACGCCGTCCCTTTCTGCGGCAAGTTCGGCAAAGTGGGCAAAATTCGCGTCGCAGTATTTGCTTGTGTAAAGGTCAAGGATGTCCTGCCGCGCGGCGGCGCCCAATGCATGGGCCGGTGCGCGCCCCCTGTTGCCATGCACGAAATACGCCTTGCCTTTTGCCTTGTAGCCCGCTATGTGGCGGTCCACCGAGCGTTTCGAGCAACCCAAGGCAAGAGCTGCCCGCTCTTTGTTGCCGCCATGGTCGGCCAGTTCCTTGATAATTTCATATTTGTGTTGTTCATTCATTCTTAGACATGTCCCCCTAATTTTCCTCACCCCATTCTTTTTTCGGAATAAGATGATCATACACTAAATAATTGCCTGAGACAAATTCACGTGCGGTTTAAGAAGACAATATCACATACGGATCAGAAAACAAATCACCATTCAAAAATTCTTGTTGACTTTTTGCCGTTTTGGAGTATAATTTGGTGTAACAAGTGCTACAAAG
>WRJK01000003.1 GCA_009782285.1 Clostridiales bacterium | reverse complement strand
TGCTGCATCAGGCTTGCGCCCATTGTGCAATATTCCCCACTGCTGCCTCCCGTAGGAGTTTGGACCGTGTCTCAGTTCCAATGTGGCCGATCGCCCTCTCAGGTCGGCTACTGATCGTCGCCTTGGTGGGCCGTTACCCCGCCAACCAGCTAATCAGACGCAGGCCCATCCCATGCCGATGAATCTTTGGCGGCCGGCGCATGTGCGCTCGCCGCGTCATGGGGTCTTAATCCCGGTTTCCCGAGGCTGTCCCCCTGCATGGGGCAGGTTGCCTACGCGTTACTCACCCGTCCGCCGCTCTCCGCAGTTCCGCTTGACCGAAATCTCGCTTCCCCGCTTCCCGCTCGACTTGCATGTGTTAGGCACGCCGCCAGCGTTCATCCTGAGCCAGGATCAAACTCTCAGTTTGATGGTATCTAATGGCTTTCGCCCTTAAACCAGGTTCTTTGGATTCTACGCTTCGCGCTTCGAATTCCATGTTCAGAATTATTTTCTTTTTGGAATTGTACGTTTGTTTCTGCACTATGAAGTTTTCAAGGTACCGGCCCGCCCCTGTTTGGCGAGCCATCTAATATTCTACTACATCCTTTTCACCCTTGTCAACTGTTTTTTTTGCCTGTTTTCCAGTATTTTTTACATCGCAAATTCTCAAAACATGGTGCCAATGAATCAGCTGACTGTAATGCTGCAATTTGCCTTTTTTCCACCGCATGTAACTGATATTAGCGCAGTGCCCGGGCTTACAGCCGTAACGTTTCCATTGGCGTCAACCACGGCAACCGAGGTGTTCGAGCTTGTCCAGCTCAACGCCTGATCGCTTGCATCTGCTGGAAGCACAGTTGCGGTCAGTTTGGCCTTTCCACCAATGTCCAGCAAAATGCTGGCATGGTTTAACGTGACTTGTGTAATCGAATCAGCCGGCTCAGGTGGCGTTTCACGCACAGGCGGCACGTATGTCGGCTTTTCAGCTGCCGGGAGTTCCGGTGCCGAGGGTTCAGCCACATCTGGTTCAGGCATCCCAATCACAACCGGGATGTCTTCAACTACCGACCAGTCCTGCACCGGATTATCGCCCGCCACAAGTTTTTCAAGCTCGGTCAGGTTGCTCAGTGGAGACAGGTCCGAGATGGCGTTTTTGCTAATGTTTAAATACTTGATGTGGGTAAGCTTGCTTGCAAAATCAATGTTTGTCAAATAATTGTCGCTTATGTCCAGGTGGGTAAGCTCGGTTAAATTTCCAATAAACGAAGCGTCGGTCAAAAAGCATTCGGATACGTTCAGAACCTCTAGGCCCTTCAGTTGGCCCAGAATTGATGGCTCGAATGATTGCTGGCTTTTCAAGCCAAGAATCTTCAGTTTGGGCAGGGCAAACAGATCCAGAAGCGATTTCACAGTTCCTGTTTCTATTCTCAATTCGGTAATACTGTCTAAGTCTTCCGGGTATATGGGACCGGATTGAATCTGCAGCTGCTCCCGAATTGCCGATTCAATGGCAGGGTCGTCAAACCTGATCGGCGCAGACGCGCCCGGCACCTCATCTGGTTCCTCATCCGGTGCCTCGTCTGGCGCCTCACCTAGTGCCCCGTCCGGCGTTTCTTCTGCATCAGGGTATCTGGGGACATCCACTGGATGCTTCCCAAACATGCCGCTTTGAAGATATGGCAACAACATGACAATCAAAAACACCACGGCTCCGCATGATATGACAATAGGAAGGGCTTTCTTCACACGCTGTGCATAATTGCGGACATCTTGCGGAAGCGGCGAAGGCTTTCTTGCTGTCTTCGCTGTCTTCGCTGTCTTTGCTGTCTTTGTTTCCTTTTTTTCCTTTTTTTTCTTCGTTTTCGTTTTGCGGTTGCTTTCCTCGCTGTAAAACTCTGCTGGGTCTGGTTGTGCTTCAACGCTCTTGCTGGCGCCTACGCTCTTGCTGGCGCCTACGCCTTTGTCGGTGTCAGCGTTCATGTATACAATGCCCGGAACAGTATGCAAATCCTTTCTGTCCGGTTTTTCAGGTGCTGGTTCGTTGGCTTTAACCGCGATGTCCAACACTATTTCCTGCTTGTCGCCGTCGCTGAGTGAACGGCCATATTCCGCAAGCTTCTCCTTCATCTGCTCGGCGCCTGCCCACCGCTTGTCCGCACCAAACGCGCACGCCTTGAGAATGATGGCAGCCAGCTTTCCGTCTGCACGGACGGGAGAAGGCAGCTGTTCCCCTTTCAATCTCATGTCCAGCGCGATGCTGTACCCCGAATGAGAAACAGGAACGGGAAGCGGAGGGAGGAACGGTGTGCGGAAGCCGTTAAGCAAGGCATACAGAACCAAGCCCAAAGAGTAGATGTCCGCACGGCAATCGCCCTTCTCGCCGCCAACCAGCTCTGGTGCTGTAAATGCAAGCACGTCCTGCGCAGAAACCCCCGCCAGCAGTCCTTGAGTAGATTTGGCGGTTCCAAAATCACCAAGCTTGAAGTCGCCTGCTTTGTTTACAAATATGTTTTCGGGCTTTATGCCCCTGTAAACCAGCCCCTTTTTATCCAAAACCGACATAGCCGTGCAAATGTCCTCGCCAAGCCGAACAACGTCAGCCAAAGCAAGAGGCTGCTGTTGCAAATGGCTTGCAAGGTCTGTAAGGTATTCCATTTTGATGTAAATGTCGTAACCCGGCCTGTCTGCACACGGGAAAATCTGATGGTCGTCATAGGACACGAAATTCGTGTGACCTTTTAGCGCCACGTTGACGTTGATTTCACTAACGAATGATTCCAACAGCTGATCGCAGTAAACCTGCGCCGCAGCCTCGCCCGCTGCAGCGCCTTCTGCAAAAAGGTTGTTTATTTGATCTTGGTACGTCGGGATTGAAATATGCTTGACCGCACAGAAATACGTGCTGCCATACTCCTCCCGTTTAAACAGGTAAACCTTCCCGTAGGTTCCCGTCCCCAATAGCTTAACTGAACTCCAACCGCCCCACGGGCTCACAATGTTGTAACGATCAGACATTGTTGTCCCCCTTCCGGTATGGCTGCCGTTTATTAAGTCAGCAAGTTATTCAACCCACTCGTATTTGTTAATAGTCCTGTAGATAATCGCAAGGGTCTGCTCGCGCGTCAGATTGCTGAGCGGGTCAAAATTCCCTGACGACCCCTGCATGATGTCATTGTCGTGGGCAAACGCCACAAAAGGTATCGCCCATCCTGCAATCTTAGAGGCGTCTTTGTAATACGTAAGGTTGTGCAAGTCGTTTGGCATCGGGAGGCCTTCCATAACAGCGATGAATGCGCAAATCATCTTTGTCACTTCCTGGCGGGTTATTTCGCCTTCGGGGTTGAACCGCGTCGAAGAAACCCCATTGACAATTTCGAGTTCAAAAGCCTTCCTTATCTCGCTCTCGAAGGTGTGCTCGTCTATGTCCAGGAAATCCGTCTTGCTTGGATAGTTGACCTTCTTTTCCTTGATTGACTCGTACATGTTGACAAGCAGCCCCGCAAATTCCGCCCTAGTGACATTGTCGCGGTACCTGTCCCACAGCATCGGAGGCAGTATGTTCATTTTATGCAAACCGGACAGCTCTGCAACCGCCCATTTGCTTGCGCCCGCAACGATGTCCGTACTGTACACGCCATCGCAAGCTATGTCTGAAAGCACCTTGCACGGCTTCGACTCGTTTGAGCTCTTCCCGGTGCCAATCTGGCTGTTTCTGTTCCTGCCCCAAGCATACAGGTTCCCGTTGTCCGACACGTAGAAATTGTGGTAAACGCCTGAGGAAATGAAAACCGGGGTGCCTTCGGTTTCGATTTTCGTAGGCGTTTTCTCAGAAATAGTCACTGAATTGTCACCACGCTGGCCATATTCCCCGTACCCCCATGTGTAAATCTCGTTTTTTGCAGTCAGTGCCACTGACGTCTCATTACCGGCAGATGCAGTGACGGCATTTGCCATTTTCTCTACCTTGATCGGCGTCAGGCTGGCTTCTGTGGTTCCGTCTCCAAGCTGGCCATATGTGTTTGAGCCCCACGCGAATACGCTGCCGTCGCTGGCAACCGCAAGAGAATGCGAATACCCGGCAGCGATGCTGACAATATTCACTAGGCCTTCCACTTTCTTAGGCACTTCCGAATCGTCCATGGAATCGTTGCCCAGTTGCCCGCTCCAATTCGCTCCCCAAGTCCAGACCTCTCCCGATGAGGTCAGCGCAAGAAAATGCCTCCCCCCTACCGCAACTGCTGCGACATTTTTTAGCTCTGATATCCTTGAAGGTGTGTAACCGACTACCCAGTGCCAAACCGCTCCGTCCTTGTCCAGCGCCAGCCCGTCGGCCTGCCCTGCAGCAACAGAAACTATACCGGAAAGACCTGACACTTGGTATATGGGCGCATCCCCACCAGGACCAAAAACATACACGCTGCCGTCGTATTTAAGAGCTACCGAAAAATCGTAGCCGGCAGAAATGGACGTGATCAATGAAATGTCTGCTACCTGCTTGGGGGTTGTCTGTTCCGCCACGTCTTCGTCGCTGCCCAGCTGCCATTGCTGGTTGGATCCCCAAGTCCAGACTGTCCCGTCGTCTTTGAGCGCTATGGAATGGGACATGCCGCCTGAAACAGCTGTGGTTTTCTGAGTGACGTTGGTGGCGCTGGCTTCGGCAGCCGGAATGAAAAATACTGATAAAAGAATTGTAACAGTTAATAATAGACTAATATGCCTTTTGCACATAATATAATCCCCCTTATCCAAAAAAAAGTTTGTACTCGTTAATTATACTATCACAAAAGAATCTAGTATTCAAGTCATAATGCAATTACATTGTCATTTTTATGAATTTCCTCAGCGCAGATTCTACAATATCCATCGCCCTTTCCAGTTCCTCCTCAGTTATGACAAGCGGCGGGGCGAGGGTCAGCACGTTCCCTTGGGATACCTTGAAGCTGAGCCCGTTTTCAAGGCACTCGTACAAAACCCTTTCAGCGCTTTCCAAGTCCTTCTCCTTTGTCTTCCTGTCCTTTACTAGCTCTATTCCGCACAGTGCGCCGATAAGCCTCACGTCCCCGACGCCTTCGAATTTGTCCATAAACCCAGCCAAGCGCCTTTCCAGCAGCGCAGACAGCTTCGCCACGTGGCCGAGCACGTCTTTCTCCTCGATGAATTCGATCAGCGCATATCCCACGGCGCACCCGAGGGGGCTCTTCTCGTGAGTGTAGTGGCCGAGGGATATGTCGCCGCACACGTTGTACTTTTCTTTTGCCAGCACGGCGGATATCGGAAACAAGCTGCCTCCCAGCCCCTTTCCAAGCACGAGCATGTCCGGCTCGACGTCGTAGTTTTGGAATGCGAACATCTTTCCGGTGCGCCCGAACCCGGTTGGAATCTCGTCAAATATCAGCGCCACGCCGTACTTGTCGCATATCTCGCGTATTTTCCTGTAGTATTCCGGTGGCGGCACTTGAACGTCCGTGCACCTGATTGGTTCGAGGAGGATAGCTCCAATGTCCCCTTCGCAATGGCATACGTATTCAATGTATTCAGCGTATTTCAGAGCGTTCCCAACGCCTTCGCCAAAGAGCCCCCGATATGAATTGTACGGCATAACATGCTCGCAGCCTGGCAGAAGCGGGCCGATGCCTGTCCTGAAATGCCCTTCGCCCCCCACTGAAATAGCGTCAAGCGTAGCTCCGTGAAATGAGTCCCAAAGCGAAATCGTCTTGTATTTGCCGGTTGCCTTCCTTACTATTTTTAAGGCGATCCCGACGGATTCAGCACCTCCCGGAGAAAAGAGCACCCTGTATTTCGACGGCATCAGGGAGCACAGTTTTTTCGCCAGCCTCGTGGCTGTTTCGTTTGCGTACCTTCTGGGCGAAAATGAAAGCTCATCCAACTGCTTCCTCATGGCATCGAGCAGGTATGGATGGTTGTACCCGAGCTGGTGGACGCTGTTTCCGTGGAAATCCATGTATTTCCTGCCGCTGCTGTCCACAAGGTATATCCCTTCCACGCCGGAAACCATGTTCATGCACGGCGTTGACAGCGCTTGGTGGATAAAATACTCCGCGTCCTCGTCCAGCATTTCCTTTGTTTTAGCGTCTATGAATTTCTCCTGCCACGCTGCTCTCAAATCGCTTATGTTCACGTCACCTTCGGTGCGGCTGACTTTTTTTGCTTCTGACATAGTATTTTCCTTACCTTTCTTTCCCAAAACTGTCAAGGTATAAAAAGGCTGCCGAAACCATTCGGCAACGGCAGCTTCGCCTTTTTATACCAATGCTGGCTAGTATTGGATTGGAATCTTAATATTGTTGTGCCTGAGCCCTTCTTCCAGCGTAACGAAGAAGTCGTCCACGTCCGGCGCATCGATAGCGCCCAGCGAGCACAGCCGGAACGTCGGGATGTCGGACACTTTGCCTGGGTAGATGGTGAACCCCTTCTCGAAGCAATAGTCGTGAACCTTCGTGAAATTCCAGTTCGGGTCGTTAGGATACCTGACCGACACCACCAGCTTGGATTGCTTCTCAACCGGGATCAAATCCTCGAACCCGAGGTTTTTCAGCCCTTTCATGATAGCCGCCCATATCCTCTGGTGGCGAGCCCACTTGCCTTCCTCGCCCTCTTCCCAGTACTCCTTGATCGCCTGCTGCGTCGCGTAAACGGTCTGGACAGGCGGGGTGAAGTGCATTTCGCCCTTTTCCTCAAGGAAGCTGTACTGGGTGTACAGGTTGCAGTAGTAGGACCTCGTCGGGTAGTCCTTTGACTCTTTGAGGATTTTCTTGTTCCCGACCACAAAGGAAAGCCCCGTCATGGACATGAGCCCCTTCTGAGCGGAAGCCATCAGGAAGTCGATGTTGTCCTTTTCGATGTCTATCGGTATCATCGCATAGGTGGACGTGGTGTCCACAACGAAAATTGCATTGTACTTGTGCGCAAGCGCACCGATCTCCCTTACCGGGTTCAGTATCCCGGTGCCCGTCTCGTGGTGGCACGCGTAGACAACCGCAACGTCAGGGTTGTCCTTCAGCGCTTTTTCAATCACGGCCAGGTCCGGTACGTCTTCAATGGAAAACTTCAAGTTGATATGATCCATGTGGTAGTATTCGCAGACCTCGGCGCCCCTTGCGCTGTATGCGCCGTTGTTCACGATCAGGATTTTCTTCCCTGCCGGCACGAGGGAGCTGATGCAAGCGTCGATGTTGACAGTCCCAGAACCGCAGAACATCACGGAAGCGTACTTGTCAAGGTCCCCGTGGACTATCTTGACGAACTCGTCCTTCATCTTGAGCATCAGTTCGCCAAACTCCTTTTCCCTGGGGCAGATGTCCGGTACTATCTGCGCGTACTTGACTGTGTCTGTAGTAGTAGCAGGACCTGGATTGAGCAAAACGTTCCTTTTAACTTTTTCCATTTATTGTTTCCTCCTTTTTAGTCCGCAAGTTACTATCGCGGGCACCGCCCGCAAGCCCTGTATGCAAGCTAAATTAAACTGCTATTTGAGCGAAGTCGATCCTTTCCTCCCCCGGGTCGCGATAAATGCAAATACTGCAACCAGTAAGCAGACAACGGTGATCACGACAAATAGGACGTTCCATTTGTCGTCCTGCAGTATAAACCCGAAGAACACCGCTTGGACTGCTGCGCCCATGTAGGCCGCCCAGTCCAGCACCCCTGCTGCCGTTCCGGCAAATACGCGCCCGCCGATGTCGGTTGCGAAAGCCCACACCAGCCCGTTTATGGCGTAGATGAAAAACCCGGCTACGAACAGCACCGCTGCTGCCCCGGTCTGGGATTCAATGTTGGGGAAGATGAACACGGTGCATGCGCTTAAAATTGCGCATGCTATGACGACAGGGAGCCTGTTGTAGGGCGTAAGCCTGTCAGACAGCCACGGGACCAGCCATGTGCCAAGCGCCATCCCCAGCGGCAGCATGACAAGGCCGACTATTCCTGCTTTCAGGTCGATGCCCCGCTCGCTTATGTAGTACTTGGGCATCCAAGTCAGCAACCCGTACCTGGACAGGTTCGATCCGGCCACTATAAGGCACCAGATGAAGAACCTCCACTGGGAGAACAGGTACACGTAGGGGTACAGCTTGCCCTTCTCTTCCACCACCTTGACAAGTTCGTCCTCATGCGCTTCTCTGACTTTTTCTTCTTTGTAGGGGGGCAGCCCCACGTCTTCCGGCTTGCCCTTTGCGAAAATCAGGAAGACAAGCATTGCGGCAAACATCAGTACAGTCGGCAGCGAGAACGCGGCCCGCCAACCCATGTTCGGGGCGATGGTGAACGCCAGCGTGACGGCAAGCCAAGCCGCCGCCGTGCCTAGGCTCGACGAGGCGTTGCAAAACCCTGTGGCAAACCCCCTCTTCGCGCCTGGCCACCAAGCTGCTATGTACGCCATGCCTGGCGACCAGAGCATGGACTGGAAGTACCCGTTGAACCCCCAAAGGATGCAGATCACGACTAGGGACGATTGGAAGCTGATGCAGATGTTGGTCAGCGCCGACAGTATGATCCCTGCAACTATGAACCTCTTGATGCCGAATATTTCGCCGAGCCTCCCGTTGACAAGGTGCCCGAAGCCGTAGGTCCAAAAGAGTATCGAACTTAAAATTCCCAGCTGGCCCGTAGTCCAGCCCATCTCATCTTCCATCATCGGGATCGCTGTGCTGATGTTCAGCCTGCCCGAGTAGAGGAAGCAGTAAAGCAGCGCAAACAGAAACAGCGCCACCCACATCCGGCTGTTGTATTTCTTGAACTGCTCGGGAGCGTACCCGTACAGTTCCTTGCTAGTGGATTTTTCAACACCTCCCATTTATAACACCTCCTGAATTACATGGGGAAGGGCATTCTTTCTAGCAAGAACGCCCTTTCTTCATCTATAAAGCGTTGATTTTAGATGGTTTCGATTATTCCCTGGCCCGGCCTCTCGCCTCTTCTGAGCCTCGGCTCTATCTCGTAGAAAACGATGTCCGGGACGTACTTCACTGACGGAATGAGGAAGTCGGGTTTTGACGCCGCAAGCTCGTCGTAAGTGTTGCTCCCAGTGGCGTAAAGCCCTATGGTCCAAGCGCCGGCGTTGTTGCCGCACTTCATCCCGGCGGCAGTGTCGTCGATTTTAACTACCGATTCTACGGGGATGACTTTCTTTGTTAGCTCGTATGCCTGGAGCATGCAGTCGAACACCATGAACGGCCATGGCCTGCCCGGCACTTTCTCTGCGTTTGTCGCCACGTCGAATTTCATGCCAAACCTGTCTACAAGGGACTGGTTCAGCCTCTTTGAGTCTTCTGAATAATACCCGGTGTCGCAGCCAACCAAGATTTCCGCCTCCCTGAGCCTTGCAATGCACTCAAGCGCCCCTTCTATTGGCTTTGACAGGTCTGGATCCACGATGTACTTCGACATCAGTGGCCTGAAGGTCGCCAGAATAGCGTCGAAATCATCTTCGTTCCAGTCCCTGCCATTCTTCGCAACAAACTGTTCCTTTACTTCCGGAAGCTCAAGGAGCATCCTCAGATGAGTCGGCTTGAAATTGCCCATGGGTTTTCTGATTGAAGACCATGGAACGTCAATCCCGTGTGCAAGCAGCGCTTCATAAAACGGTACTACAGGAGCTTTGCACCCTCTCAAGTCATCCAGCGGCCATCTGCTCCGAAGATCTTGGGGACCGTCGCAAAATGTGCCAGCAGTATCCAATACTGCCAATTCGATTTTCCCGGTGTAGTGTCTGTTATACATGATAACCCTCCTATAAAAGATTTTATTGCACAATACATCTTTGAAGAAAAGATGTAGAAGCCAGTTTAAATTATTGCTTCTATTCAAGCGCATTCATACAAGCAAAAAAATACTTGGGCAAAGCAATTGTTTGGTACCTTCGCTAAGCCAAGTCATACAGCCGTGTCAATTTTAACATACACTGAAGCTACATGCAATAGTATTGTCAACATTTTACACAGATTTTACATTTGGGTTCAGTTGAATTTTTCTAGAGCCCTACCCAAGACAATTCCGCAGAATCCCCTACCGCAAGCCCTGCAGCGTTGAATTCGTCAGTGTCAAGATGCAGCTCCAATGTGAAAAGCGGGTCAATGCGCACGATAATATTGTTGAAAACAATGCTCCTTTCGCCAACCGTTGTCGCAGACACTTGTTGCCCTTCCGCAAGCCCTAGTTTTTCCGCTTCACTTGGGCTGACATGCAAATGTCGCGCCGGTATTATGGTGCCTGCTTCAAGCTCAACTTCCCCACAGGGGCCGACAAGCGTGATTCCGTCTGTTCCTGAGACGTTCCCCGACAACCTGACAGCAGGCTTGACGCCAAGCCTCCTGGCGTCAGTAACTGACACTTCAATCTGCGCAGTCTCCCTGACAGGCCCAAGCACCCTTACGCCTCTTTTCGTTCCGCTTGGGCCTTTCAGGTCAACCGTCTCGCAGGAAACGAACTCGTCGGGTTGCCTAATGCACCGCAGGAATGTCAACTCGTAGCCTGCGCCAAAGAGCTTCTCGACGTCGACTTTGGTCAGATGAGCGTGCCTGTTCGAGCAACCGACAGGCGCTTTTGCTTTTTTTATGCCCATCCTTCACTGCTCCTCTCAAATCACTGCTTTTCATATGAAAGTATAACACAATTGATAAAAATTTTCATTGAAAACTTTGTCCGGCAATGTTATAATCAGACATTGCGTAGAGTAGGCATTGTGCGTCAAGTGTCATAGGATGGGATGTTGCCTATGAACGAAGAGCCCCTTTTGAGGTTTGCGTTGCACTGCCGCGTCCACTACTACATTGAAGAAAATGAAACTCCTGTATTTTTCGTGTAGTTATGCCCTGCTATGCAAAAAAGAAAGGAGGTTTTTTTGTGGAACAAATTATCAAAACCGCAGTAAAGGATGAAGAAAAGATCAGGCAAGGAGTGAAGCTGATCCTTGAAGGGATTGGCGAGGACCCAAGCCGCGAAGGGCTCTTGGAGACGCCCTGCAGGATAGCTAAAATGTGCAACGAGCTGTTTGCCGCTGTTGGGTGCTGCTGCGACCCTATCGAAGCAAAAGTCTTTGCAGTGCAGGGAAGCGGCATGGTAGCCGAGCGCGGCATTTCCTTTTACTCCATCTGCGAGCATCACATGCTCCCCTTCTTCGGGCACGCTTCGATAGCCTACCTGCCTGACGGGGAAGTAATAGGGCTGTCAAAGCTGGTACGGATCGTTGATTTTTATTCCCGAAAGCTGCAGCTGCAGGAACGGCTGACAGACGAAATAGCGCAAGCGGTTTCGCGCAAAGTGAAAAACAAAGGGGTTCACGTAGCCCTTTCGGCAGAGCACCTTTGCGTAAGCATGCGCGGCATCGCGAAAACGTCGTCCACAACGGTAAGCATGGCGAGCACCGGTGCGTTTGCGTCGGACAAAGGCTTGCGGGACGAGGCGATGGCGCTTTTTCAAGGGACTTTTTGCAGGTGATTGCGTGATAATAGGGAACAGGGAGTTCGACTTAGGCAGCGAAACATACATTATGGGCATACTGAACGCCACGCCTGACTCGTTTTACTGCGGGGGCCGCTTCGGCACGGTTGAGAAAGCTTTGGCGCAGGCAGAGAAAATGGTTGCCGAGGGCGCTGACATCATCGATATTGGCGGGATGTCAACAAGGCCGGGCCATAGCATTGTAAGCCAAGAAGAGGAAACGCAGCGGGTGGTGCCCATTGTCAGGGAAATCCGCAAACGCTTCGCCGTCCCCTTGTCGGTGGACACGTACCGGAGCAAGGTTGCGGAGGAAGCCCTTAACGCAGGCGCAGACATGGTGAACGACGTGTGGGGTTTCATGCGCGGCGAAGGCGAAATGGCCGATACCGTCGCCAAATACGGAGTCCCCTGCTGCCTTGCACACAACAGCGACACTGTCGCGTCTTCGGTGGACGAAGTCCTAGCCGGCCTTTCGCGCTGCATTGAGCATGCCCGTTCCCACGGCGTAAGCAAATCAAAAATAATAGTCGACCCAGGTATTGGTTTTGCGAAAGAGCCCCTTGTGAACCTGTGCATAATAAAGGAACTGCGAAGGTTCGCAGAGCTAAAGCACCCGATTCTTCTGGGGGCGTCGCGCAAATCCGTGATTGGCAATGCCTTGGGCCTTCCCGTCGGCGAGCGGCTTGAAGGAACCTTGGCTGTCACCGCTTACGTGGCGCTGTCAGCCCGCGTCGCTTTTCTGCGGGTGCATGACGTCAAAGAAAACGCCAGGGTACTCAACATGCTGAAAGCAATAAAAAATGCGTAGTGAGGGAAGTTTGCAAATGAAAATATTTATCGACAAAATCGAAATATTCGGGTATCACGGATGCCTTGAGGAAGAGAAGAAAACCGGCCAGTATTTCTTGGTTTCACTTGAACTGGCATTAGGCAGTGCCGTCAGCGGTCAGGCAGACGACCTAGAAAGAACTGTCGATTATTCGCTGGTCTGTGGGCAAGTTGAATCCATCGTTACAAGCAGCAGGTTCAACCTGCTTGAAAGCTTGACTGATAAGATCGCTCAGACGCTGCTATTGTCTTACCCAGAACTGGACAGCGTGAAGGTTGCAGTTGAAAAACCCAGTGCGCCTGTGCCCGTCCGCTTTGAATCGCTTGGCGTGACAGTGGAACGCGGATGGCACACTGTTTTCCTTTCTTTAGGTTCGAACCTCAATGACAGGGAAAAGAATATCAGAGGCGCGGTTGAGCGGATTTGCGCATCTTCCGGATTCAAAGCCGGCATGTGCTCCCAAATCATCGAAACCGAGCCCTGGGGCGTCGAAAACCAGCCTAAATTCCTGAACTGCGCATTGGAAGTGAAGACTTGGCTTGAGCCGGAGGAACTGGTGAGCTCTCTCAAACAGATTGAGCGCGACTTGGGCCGCGTACCAGGCACCAAATGGGGGTCAAGGATCATTGACATTGACATCCTTCTATACGACTTGATCATATACAAGTCGGAGCGCTTGCAAATACCGCACCCTTACATGCACGAACGGGATTTCGTGCTGGTGCCCCTTGCGGAAATAGCCCCAAACGCCATACACCCAGTTAAGAAAAAATACATCAGGGAATTCCTTTAGCCGCCGTCAACGATTTCGTACATGGTTTCAGCGTCTTCTTTCCTGCACGACTCGGACAGCTTCAAAACCTTTGCCGATATAGTGCTGTTTCCAAAATGTATCTCAACAAGATCGCCCACCTTCACTTCGCTGCCGGCCTTCGCCGTCCTCCCGTTTATGGTTATTCGTTCCCTGTCGCAGGCTTCTTTTGCTATTGTGCGCCTCTTGATCAGCCTTGACACCTTTAAGAATTTGTCAACTCTCATGTTTACCCTCGTTCAAAAAAGAAAAAAGGAGCGCTTCGGCACTCCTTGAACCGCATTATTTGTTCACTAAATCTTTCAGTGCTTTGCCGGCTTTGAACACAGGGGCTTTTGACGCGGCGATCTGGATGGTCTCGCCGGGCTTCCTCGGGTTCCTCCCCTGTCTTTCTTTTCTTGGGCGGATTTCAAACGTACCAAACCCTATCAACTGAACTTTCTCGCCCTTGACGAGGGCACCTTCAACGCTTGCAACAAACGCGTTTACAGAAGCTTCCGCGTCTTTTTTTGTCAACCCTGTTTTTTCTGCTACACTTACAACCAGTTCTGCTTTATTCATGAATAAAACCCTCCTTAATGAAAAAAATTGAACTATTTAACCCTTGCAGGTATGCCTGCATCCCTCGTTCAGTTTTGCTTTTTCCCAAAGGCAGTCCATTTCCTGGAGGGTCATGTCTTCCAACTTGTTGCCCCGCGCTGTGGCTTCGCCTTCAATGTAAGCAAACCTTTTGATAAATTTGTCAGAAGTCGCGTTTAGTGCCAGCTCCGGGTTCACATCCAGAAAACGCGCAACATTGACCACGGAAAAGAGGAGGTCGCCCAACTCTTCAGCTACTCTTTCGTCATCTCTTACACCACATGCCGCAGCAAGCTCCTCTGTCTCCTCCTTGACCTTCTGAAAAGCCCCCGACACATCATCCCAGTCAAACCCTGCTTTTGCAGCTTTGGCTTGAATTTTATAACTTCTAACAAGAGCAGGAAACGCACGGGGAACCGTTGCAAGCCTGTCGCTGTGAGACGTGCCCTCCTTTTCTTTCCATTTCACATTTTCCCATTTCTCAATGGATTTGTCAATACTTTTAACATTTTCTTTTGAAAAAACATGTGGGTGCCGCCTTATCAGTTTTTCACATTCCCTGTTGATGACGGAAACGAGGCCAAATCTTGAAGCCTCTGCTGCAAGCGCACTGTGAAACAAGACCTGCAGCAAGACGTCGCCTAATTCTTCTTCTAGGTTGTCGAAATTCCCTGTATCGATGGCCTCGCAAACCTCGTAAGCTTCCTCAAGCATACAAATTCTAAGGGATTCATGGGTTTGAGCCCTGTCCCAAGGACACTCCTTCCTCAGTATCGCAAGTATGGCGACCAGCCTTTGGACCGCTTCCTCAAGAGTTGCGCTTTCGGCGCGGACAGCGGCATGTTTTTCATTCACAATTCATCATCCCCCTTCACTTCACAAACTTGTTCACTATTTTCACTAATTTGTTGCCTTTTGGCAGCCTCCCAACTTCTTCTTTAGTGACAACATTGAACGCAAACACCATGAAAAAGTAGGCTACGCCGCCTACCGCTACTGAAAAAACAGTTGCAAGGGCGTTCCCCAGAAACAAATTGAAAAACCTGTTCGCAAGCCAGACAGACGCAGCCATTGCGACTGCGGCAGACATCGGCTTTGCATATGTCAGCACTAAATCGATTTTGACGCCCGTATGCCTCCGAACTTCTATCATGTTGAGAGCCGACGCGATGACGTAAGCCGCCACAGTGCCAACTGCTGCGCCTTTCACGTTAATCCAAGGAACCGCTATCAGGTTGTACGACAGGAAAAACTTCGCCGCTGCGCCTATGGTCAAGTTCCGCACAGGGATGAGCTGCTTGCCGATGCCCTGCAGGACCCCTGTGAGCGTCTGCACTGTAGACAGGAATATCACCCCAATCCCCATTATGAAAAGGCACCCTGCTGCGCTGACGGCGTCTGCCTTCTGCAGTGGGTACAGCAGCAGCATTATCTGCTTTGAAAGCGTCATGAAACCGAAAGCGCAGGGAAGCCCTACTATGATCGCAGCCCTCAGCCCCATCTTGATGTTTTCCTGCATGAACGCCGTGTCGTTTTGCCTGTGCGCCATTGAAACGGCAGGCACAAGGCTCATTGCGACAGCTTGGGTCAACACCTGGGGGAAGTTGATCAAAGGCCCCACCATGCCTGCAAGCTGGCCGTACATGCCCTTTGCCTCGCTGTCCGCATAACTGACTGATTTCAGTATCCGAACGACCATTCCGGCGTCGATGGTGTTCATGATCGGCATAATGGCGGCTCCTATCGTTATCGGCACTGCGATTACGACAATTCTAAGCAATATGTCCTTCGTCCTTTCCTGTTCATGAATTACCGCTTTTTCGATTTTTTGCACAAGCTGCTTCCTGTTCGACAAGTAAATGACAAGTACGCAGACAAGGCCTGCCGCAGCGCCCGCAGTGGCGCCAAAAGCTGCGCCTGCTGCCGCATACTCAAGTTGCACCCCGATGAAGTAATACGCAAGGAACAGCCCGCACGCAACCCTGAACAGCTGCTCGACGCTTTGGGAGACCGCAGTCAGCTTCATGTTCTGCATGCCTTGGAAATACCCTCTGAACGCAGCCATCATAGAGACTATCATAAGCGCCGGTGCAATTGCCCTCATCGAATATGCCGCCTCGGGCACGTCCATCATCCCAGTGATGAGCCCCGCGCCGAAAAAGCATATGGACGCAGAAGCCGTGCCAATGATGAGCAGCAGCAGAAACGAAGTCCCAAACACCTTGCTCGCTCCATTATGGTTGTCCACTGCAACCCTTTCGGACACCATCTTGGATATGGCTATAGGTATCCCAGCCGTCGACAATGTTAAAAAGAAAACGTAAACAGGGTACGCGCTTTGATAATAGCTCATCCCAACGGACCCGATCATGTTGGCAAGAGGTATCCTGAACACCGCGCCCAGCACTTTGATGAACAGGCCTGCAACGCCCAGAACCACTGCCCCCTGCATGAAGGATTTTTTCGTCATAATACCCCCAATAATCTATCGCGCTAGAGCTCGGACAGTATCCTTGCTCTGGATCTTTCCGTCTCAAACATGGCTTTTTCAACGTCGATTGTCTTGTATTCGCCGTCTTTGTAGAGGACTTTACCGTCGGACATTGTTAGCACAACATCGCTCCCCGACGCTGAGTAGACAAGGTTTGTTAAAATGTCGTGCACTGGGCTCATGTGTGGCTGGCTGACGTCAAAAACTACTACGTCAGCCTTGTTCCCCACTTTCAGCGCCCCGCAGTCCTCCCTGCATTGGCTGGCCGCTCCCGCTTTTGTAGCAGCATGTATTGCCTCTTTTGGAGTTACGGCAGTTGGATCGCCATTCCTGACTTTAGCAGAGCAAGCCATGAATTTCATCTCCTCAATGAAGTTGAGGTTGTTGTTGCTGCTCACGCTGTCCGTGCCTATAGCCACGTTGACTCCCTTCTGAAGGAGCAGCGGCACGTTGCATATCCCGCTGGCGAGCTTCATGTTGCTGGCAGGGCATGTGGCGGCGGTCACGCCCTTTTGCGCAAGTATGTCAAAATCCTCGCCCTCAAGCCAAACACAATGGGCTGCGGTAGCTTTTGCGTCGAAAGCCCCTAGGCTGTTGAAATACTGCGCCGGGGTCATGCCGTGCCTAGCCTTGCACTCCTCATGCTCAAGGCTAGTCTCTGAAAGGTGCAGGTGCATGTTGACCCCCAGTTCCTTTGCGTATGCAGCCAGCTCGCTAACTGTCTCAGGGTTAGTAGTATACTCCGCATGGATGCTCATGTCAATTTTTATTTTGCCGCCCCCTGCGTTGTGGCAGTTTTTATACAGGCACCCTATCTCCGCATAGCTTGGCAGTTCCTTTACGCTTTGCCCGCTGAAATTGACCATGCCTCTTGAGATGTTGTCCTTTGCCCCCGATTCCAGCACTGCTTGGGCCATGCTGTCGCAGAAATAGTACATGTCAGTGGTGGATACTATCCCATACCTTATGGACTCAGCCATCGCAAGCAGCGTGCCCCAGTAGACGTCGCTGCCCCGGAGTTTTTCCTCAAAGGGGAAAATCTTCTCATTGAGCCAAGCCTGCAAGCTCATGTTTTCGCCATATCCCCGCAGCAGCGTCATCGGCGAATGGGCATGGGCGTTGTAGAAAGCGCTCATCAGGAGTTTACCCTTTCCGTTATACACGTCGCCGTAATCCTTGCTAGGCGTCTTAGCGCCTATGTAAGCGATCCTGTCGCCCTCTGTCCCGACATGCATGCCCTGCCGGACGTCCAGCCCCTCGTCAATAATGGTTATGTCTTTGAAATACATGGCTCTTCCTCCTGTTCCTGTTACTATCGGTTATTATAACCTGCTATGCGCTTTTTTGCAAGAGGCATCGCGGAGGCTGTTACTGTTGTATAAATTCCACGAGGTCGTCTAAGCCGAACCAGTCATCGTCATAGTCGTCATAGTCATCATCATAGCCATTCATATATCTCCCTAGGATTTCTTCGTATATGTTGCTCTTCATAGTGTAATTCTTGGGCAAATCGAACACGCCTGCAGGAACCTTGTTCTTCGGGTTCGATACTATCATCACGATCCTCTTTTCGTAATAGCCGCTTGAATCGGTTTCAAAGCCGTAAACCCGCCCACCGTCCATGTAATACTTGACGCTTGCATCAGGCTTTAGGCATTCCTCGGGGAGCGGCCTTATGTCTTTAATCGTGTATTCCTCATAGGGCAGTGTTTTACCCTCGATTGCGCCGGTTCCGCTTCCGGCATGCACAATGCCTCTGAAGTCGGTTATCATGTTGAGGGTCAAGGCGGAGTCAAATAAACCATTGGAAGACATAGGGAAAATCATCTTCATGCTTTCTTCAATGCCATACAGCTCGTCGTCCTTGAAAATGAGCCATTTGTCCTTAGCCGTGCCGCCATTTGCCGCTTCAACGGCGTTGATGCAGACATTGTCTCCGTCAACGGACAAACGGCCTTTGGATATCGTTGTACTCCCACCAAATGTAATGACAGCTTGGTAATCAAAACTGAAAGTGCCCTCTTTCATCCATTCGATAAGCGGTGCCGGCTCGTCGTCGCCAGCTGTCAACGGGAAATTGTCATCCCATATTAACGTTGGTGCCTCTGTGCTTAAATTCTGTACGATTTCTGATTTAACGTCCGGCCTTGCCGGATTGCCGCCGTTCCCTCCGCAAGCGGCGAGTGCGCACGCCAATGCGAGCGCCGTGATGCTAATAAATACTTTTTTCATTGAATCTACTCCTTTTTTATATTCTATTAACTTTAGTATAAAGTATAGAGCAGCTCGAATGTCAAGAGGAATTTAGTAATTTATGGTATTTTTTCTTTTAATTGGCACCGCCATGATGATCCTTGGTGCCATCGTTGGTGCCATCCTAGGTGCAATGCGCCAGCGCAGACAGAAAATCCTTTACACTCAAACAACTGCGGTATATACTTGTATTGGTTAATTTATTTGTTTTATTATGGCAGAGTGCTCAAAAGGATGGGAACAGAAATGAAAAAAAGAATTCTCGATGTTATTCTCGTTGTTGTACTGCTTGTGCTTGTCTCAGCTTGCGGAACCGGAGGGGCTGAGCCTGGGGAGCTGAAGGCTGAACTGGTCGATCCCGGCATAGACTGCCTGTCCTTGAGGTTTGAGGACGCCGGCGAAGGGTTGTACCTGCTCGAAGCAGTTTTGGCAGGCGGGCTCTCAAAGTTCGGCTTCATGGACGGAACCGGATCGGTTGTCATACCTCTGATTTATGACAAAGCAAGCATATTTACGGAGGGGCTTGCCTGTGTCGAGTTAGACGGGAGCAAATATTTTATAGACCATTCAGGCAGCGAAATGATCGACATGAGCGAATACGGCTATATTGCACCCTTTGAATTAGGGTTTGCCATGGTTACGCGCATAGCCACAGAGGAGATAGACTCAGGCGTCAGGCTGACGTATTATCGGGGAATGATCGATACATCGGGCACTGAAGTGATCCCTTGCGATTATGAAGAGGCTGGCACGTTGGAAAACGGCATGCTTTGGGGGAAGCTGGACGGAAAATTCGCAATTTTTGACAACTCTGGCAGCAGGATAACCCCACGCGAATACGACTACGTCTCGTATGCGAACGAAGACTTGATAATTGCGCAGGATGGCGAAAAATACGGGTACCTGGACTTGAAAGGCAATGTCGCCATACCCTTTGAATACGACATGGTCGGCAAGTTTTTTGACGGGTGCGCCCTTGTTGCAAACGACTGGCTGGCGAGCTTCATAAACACCCAAGGTGAAAAAATTACGCCGATCGAATTTGAAGCGGCAGAAGATTTCAGTGAAGGGCTCGCTGCGGTTTCAAAAGACGGTATGTTTGGTTTCATCGATACGCAGGGAAATACAGCCGTCCCTTTCATGTACGACGAAGTTTGGTCCTTCAAGGGTGGCGTGTCGATTGTGCTGAAGCGCCTCGGCAGTACGCTAACGAGTGTTGAAACGATCGACAAATACGGTGAAACGGCAATAATGCCAAATCACAGGGGATACTACAAATGGAAAAACACGCACGTCGCATACAATGAGCCGGAATCTGGATTCAACGGAGTCAATTTCAACATCCTTGCGCTTCTGTCTGATGACGGGATCAGGCTCACCAAGTTTGACTACACGGAAATATTTGACTTTTGCGACGGCATTGCCGTGATGGAAACAGCCGACGACTTTTCAATGTTTTATGGGCTGATAAACCAATTTGGGGCTGAAATCATTCCGGCAGTCAATGAAAGGGTAGTAATCGTCAACAATAAAACAGCTGCCCTTCAATTCGAGGAAACAGACCCCGAAACCGGCACAGTGCGCAGCTGGGTAGCAATAGTGGCATTGCCCGGCGACGCAGCCACGAGACGGCCTCCCGCATTAGAGGAATAGAAATCAACGTAGCATTACAGGGAGGGCAGCCTCCCTGTTGCGGTTTGCGCCAAAATCCCGATCGCAAGCCCTGTCAGCGCCCCGCTTGTGAGCAGGACGGGCAGATAGTACAAAACCGTGAAATTCGATATGAGCGCAGCCGCCACCAGAAGCTGGCCGATGTTGTGGGCGACGCCGCCTGCAATGCTTGCCCCGACTATGCTAAACGCGCCGGTCCGCTTGGCAAGAACCATGACGGCTAGGCTCAGGGTTCCTCCGGCAAGCCCGAACAACATGCCGAAGACGCCTGAAAAAAGAAGCGCGGCAACCACAATCCGCATGGTGTTCACCGCAAAGGCGTACCCTGCCCCCAGCCAAGAGAGGACAACGACCGTCACTATGTTTGCCAGCCCGAGCTTGATCCCCGGTACGCCGATGTTTATCGGCACAAGGTATTCAATATAAGAAAAAATCAAGGCGCAAGCCGTCATTACGCCGCCGTATGCCGCCTTTTTCGCTGCTCCCGCTTTCACGCTCGCTCCTGCTCTCACGCCATCCTCCTAGTGCACAATGCTGTCAAACTCATCACCGAAAGCCCCCTTGACGCTGACGAGGACTTTGTTTGGCAGGCAGGCAAGGCACTGCCCTGTCCTGCTGATGCCATGCTGCCTGGTGCAATCGCCGTTTGGGCAATTCGCTTCCTTCATGGATGCTGTCCCGTTTGATATGACGAGAACGTTCCATGCGCCATCTCCAGCGTCAATGGCGATTTCTTGATCCTTTGCAAGCTCGTATGTTCCGTACACCTCGTGCCCCAAGACCACCTTTACCATTGCCCCGGGAGCCTGCACTGCCGCATTCACGGCAAACGCAACCGCGCCGGCAGCCAGTGCTGCCGCAAGCAAAACTATGTCGCCCTTCTTAATCACCTGAGTTCACCCGCAAGCGAATACTCACCGTCGAGTATGGTGAATTTTTCGCCGAACCCCATGCTGAGATAGACTTGCTTGTCTTTGGTAACAAAAATTGCAGAAACGCCGGGGGTATTGTCTATGAGTTCCATCCCCTGTTCAAGACCCAGCAGGAACGCGCATGTGGACAGCGCGTCCCCTGTGATGGATTCGTCTGAAATAACCGTCACTTGCAGAAGCTCGTTGTCAACTGGGAAGCCTGTCTTGGGGTTTAGTATGTGGTGGTATTTTTTCCCTTCGTAAGTGAAGTTTCGCTCGTATGGCCCCGATGATACGAGGCTCTTGTCTGCGATTTCTATCATCCCCATGATTTTGTCTGACTCCTCATCGGGGTTTTCAACGCCAATGCGAAAAAGCCCATCGCCGGGCTTGCCTCCGATCAAAAGGACGTTCCCCCCAAGGTTTATCACGCCGCTTTCGACGCCTTTCTCGATCAAAAACGCCTTGACTTTGTCTGCTATGTACCCTTTCGCGATAGCACCGAAATCCGCTTCCATTCCCATGGTTTTGAGCATTGCCCTGTTTCCGCTCGTCAAAACTTTATCATGGTTCACCAGTGCGTACGCCGACCTGCGCTCTTCGTCGGTGGGGTAGTAGCCATCGCCCGTGATGTCCCAAAGCGAAACCAGCGGGCCTATGGTCACGTCGAAAAGCCCTCTTGTCTCCCTTGAATACTTTTCGCTTTCCTCTAGGAGGAATATCGTGTCCGGGCTGACTTCAATCAGATCTTTGCCGCTGCTTTCTGCCAGCCTAGCCAAATCGCTGCCCGGCTGTTTCCTTGACAGTATCTTTTCCAAGCGGTCTATTTCGCCGAACGCTGCTTCAATAATCGTTTCGTCGCTTGTCCCGTAAAGGGTTATGGTGACTACGGTGTCCAATTGGAGGCTGCTCGCTGATACATCTTTATCGCCATTTTCCGCTTCTGTGCAGCCCATGGCCAGAAACGCCAAGGCTATGCAAAGCAATGCTGTTCGCCTCATTTGAAAACCCTTCTGAAAGCCCTTTCTGCCACTGGAACTATGCGCTCAACATCTATGGTGCAATTCCTCCGCACCGCCATGTGCTCCGCTTCATTGTGCAGCTCTTCGAGCAAACGCCCCTTGTCGAGATTTAGCATAGCCAGCGACTCACTGAGGAAATACTCGGCGAGCTCCATGTGGCTTGCGGAATACTCCGGTTCGTAAGTAGCTATGAACAGGAACATCCTTGCCACGTCCTGTTCGATTTCTCCCACTTTCGCATCCTCAAAATCAAAACCGGTAACCGTCTGGGAATCTTTGTTGTATATGAAATTCCTGAGATGGATGTCGCCCAATATCCACTGCTCGTCAAATTCCTCATAAGTCGTCTCGTAAAAATCGGCCATCCATATTGCGATTTGACTGAGCGCCAGTTCAGCATGGTGCCTGTCGGGCAAGGCATCCAATGCAACCTCGCCGTCAATGTATTCAAAAACAAGCATGCCTTTGCCTAGCTCAATGTCCAAAAGATACGGTATCCGAAGGCTGCTGTTGCGAAGCGCATTGTACATCAAAAACTCAATGCGGAACCTGCGCGGGTCTGAGATTTCCTTTTCCACCACGAAGCGCTTTTGGCCATTTATAATGCGTTGCCTTTTAAAAACCCTGTTTTTCTTGCTTGCCAGCCTTTCCTCGTGCCAATCAGCGCCGCAGTGCTCCTGTACGCTCAGTTCGATCAGGTCAACGAGCTTTTCCGCGTCTGTCAGCGCGTTGATGACCGGCACCCCGTCGAAGCTGATGTCTTGCCCCGCGACAACGCCCGAAACCGCAAACACCGACTCGTCAAGCCTTTCGCTGATTTCCTGCATGCTGCTTGCCGTGAGTATCTTGGGGAAGCCCTCGTCGCGCCCGCCCTCGATCACTACAAAATCGTGGCTGAACCATTTCAGCAATTCGGGGATTTCAACCCTTTTGGGTATCATAAGCGCAGTTTCCGCCATTCCCCTGGCAGCAACCATCTCAGCGCCGGCTTCCCTGTGCCGCCACGTGTTCTTGCCCGGCGTGTCGAAACTGAACTTCTGCGCGTGGATGTCCTTAATGGACCCTACGCTGTTCCCGCGCTTTTTCAACTCTTCAATTATTTTTTCTATCGTGGTCGTTTTGCCCGATCCGGACACGCCGCAAACACAGAATACTTTCATATGGCTATGGCAAAATATATTTGATATTTTCGCTTAATGGACTGAAGTAGCCTTTAATGCAATTGGGGTTTCTGATGCATATTTGAACATGCGTCTTGCTGTTGAAACCTGAGCCTGCGTATACCTCGTCGCCTTCAATGAAGATTCCCCTAACCGAGTCAAACTCCCTTTTTTCAGTGTTGTGGTTATAATCATGAATCTGTTCAATAACGGCACAATCAAGTTCTCTTATAAGTCTATCTTTGCCTATTTTATTAACAGGCATTTTTTTCCCTTCATTTTGCAATCTCATTTTTAGCAGTTCATAACCATCTTTTAAAATCGGGACATATGCGCTGTCTGTCAAGTTTAAGCAAAATCCCAAATCAACAACCGCACCAATAACGGCTGGTGCATAATACTGTCCTCTTGAAACTTTTTCTTCTGCCCATTCATTGGCCCGCTGTCTATTTGATTCCCAAAAGTATATGCCATTTCCCAGCCAATCGTAATCGTTTTTGCTAAACTTAAGAGATTCATTCTTCAAAACAACATTTTCATATGTACTTAAATCACAGCCGTGAAAAGCAATAATTAAGTTTGGCAACTTCGAATACATTACTCAAACACTTCTTTAAACTCTTTTTTTATATTGCCTTTTTTGTCCAATATTCCGGTTCTAATCAGAGCAGCCCTTGACTGTTCCTTAGTCTCTGTTTTCTTCGCAGTGGCAACATATTTAGCAAAGTCTTTTTTGTAGTTTTTTAACTCAACGCTCATATAAGCACCTCCGTTTTTCTTAGTGGTACGCAATCTGATCACTTTCGGCAACTATATTCTACTACAAAGCACGCTTAAAGTCTACTGAAATCGTGGTCGTTTTGCCCGATCCGGACACGCCGCAAACACAGAATACTTTCATTTTGCTTCCTTCAAGCTTTTTTTATGCAATACCTGTTCTAACCCAGCGCGCAGCACCTGTGAGAAGTTTACCCCGGCACGCTCTGCTTCAAGATTAAGCTGCGCCGGTATCGTCACTGTCTTATTAACTAGCTTGTTAGCAAAGTATCGCCTATAGTAGCTCGTGTCACATACAATTAGCGTAGCGACCCCGTTTTCAGGTACTCCAAGCATATTTAGCGGAGTTGGGGGTAAAATCTCTTTATTATGAATTTCGTGGTTGTACAGAGTTAAACAGAGTACATCTTGTGCCAGCTCCATAACTTCCGGCAAGTCTTTACCTTCTGTATATCCGCCCTGAACGTCTGGAAAATTCACACAATATCCGTTTAGCTCATTGGGTTCAATAATTGCCGGGTATACATACTTAGCCATATAAACACCTCATTTCAAACCTGCATTTACGTCTCCCGAAAATAGAAAGAGCCGGTAAACCCGGTCCTTCGCTGTTTTAGCTCCCACTCATGGTAGGGTACACCGCTTTTTTAACTCTCACTCATGGTAGAGTGCACCGCTTTTTCGGCTCCCACTTAACGGCAGGGTTCTCCGCTTTTCGTACCTCTCGGTACACTTATATTATACGCCGAATCTTAATAAAGTCAACGGAAAATTATGCGAAAAAATTACACGTGTTGTCAAGTAAAATACAGGAATAATCCCAAAACGAAAGCCGCCAAAGTCAACGCCATTATCACATAGTCCCTTGCTGTGAGCGAAAGCACCGTGTAGCTTGTCCTTTTGCTGTATGCCCGGAACGCCCTCATTTCCATGGCGCACGACAACTCCCTCGCCTTTATTACAATGCCCTCAAGGACAGGAATGACCAAATAGCCGTAAACCGAAAGCCTGCTGGCCCAAGGCAGCTTGCCAAGCTCCACCCCCCGGAGCTGAAGCGCGGTGACCGAGTCCTTCATGTCGGCTCCGATCATCGGTATAAACGAAAGCGCGCAAGTCGTCATAAACGCCAATTCATAGGGGAGCTTAAGCGCAACCAGGCTTTGGATCATCGCCCTGCTCCCCGCTGCTGCCAATATCCCTGCCGAAAAGACGATGACCATCATGCGGCACAGGAAACAAGCACCCAGCAAGACGCCGCCGGTTGAGAGGACCGCCGCCCCGTTTACAGCAAAAATGGCATTGCCGGACGGGTTGAACACGCTCTGCAGGATCGCCATCAGAACAAAAAATCCCAAGAGCCATTTTGCCCGGCGCAGCAAACTCATCCCTGCCCAGCCGAAGACTAGGCAGAGCAAGACGGTGGCAGCAAGCAGCAGGCCCAGGCTTGTTAAACTGTTGAACAAAGCCGCCAGCGTCGTGAGCGACACTGCAAGGAGCAAGCGCACCCTAGGGTCTACCTTAACTTTGCTCATCAGAAACCTCCCCCTTAGCGAGCGTTATTACGCGCTCTGTCAACTCGCCTGCGAACTTCTCGTCATGGCTTATGACGCTCATGCCCGTCCCGTTTTCGAGCCTGAGCTTTTTCAGCAGGTACGCCAGCGCCCTCTTTCTTTTGTCGTCCAGCCCTGCAGTGGGTTCGTCCAGTACGAGGTACTTCGCCCCCGACGCAATTACGGCAGCAAGAGCCAGCCGCTGCCGTTCGCCGTGGCTGAGGTGGTAGCAGGTTTTGTCCTTGAGCTGCGCAAGCTCAAAATACTCCAGCCAGCCCATGGCGGCTTCCTTCGCGGCTGCCTTCTCGCCGGGCGTCATCTTTGGGTTCTTGAGTTCCTCAACAAATGTCAGCTCCTCGATAACGCTTTTAGCAAAAAGCTGCTGCCTGGGGTTTTGCCAAAGGTATCCGACCCGCTTGCCGATTTCGCCAAGGCCAAGCGCAAAAGACGGTGTGCCCATGATGATTATTTCCCCCTCTTGCGGCTTTAGGATTCCAGCCATTAGCCTTGCCAGCGTGGTCTTGCCGCTGCCGTTTTCGCCTCTTATGAAGGTTGTCTGCCTCATGTCCAAAGCGAGGCTTTTTATTGACAGCTCGAAGCTGACGGAAGGGTATGCAAATTTCACATTTTTGAATTCAATAGCGTCAACTGTCAAATCTCTCCACCCCTCAGCTGCCCTTCTTCAAGGCGTAGTATTCTGTCTGCGATTTTTAAGCGCTCTGCGTCATGCTCGACGATGACCAGGCCTTTGCCTTCTTTTTTTAGGTTAACTGCGCAGTTTTGCAAAACATCCACTCCCAGTTTGTCCAGATGGGACATAGCTTCGTCAAAGAGCAGCACCACCGGGTCGAGGGACAGCGACGCAGCAAGGGCCGCAAGCTGCGCTTCCCCGCCTGACAGGGATTTGGGGCTGGATAGCCTCTTCTCGCTGATCCCGGCGGCGGCAAGGGCCTTTTGCAGGCTGCTGTCCAGCTCCTGCCACGGCAGGCACAGGTTTTCAGGGCCAAACACCACGTCGTCCTCCACAGTGCCGGAAAAAAGCTGCGTGTCGGGGTTTTGAAACAGCACGCCCAACTTTGTGGCTATTTCAGGCAGCCTCATCTTTGAGATTTCTTTCCCTAACAGGAGTGCTTTCCCTTCGATTTTTCCACCGTAAACATGCGGAATGATGCCGGAAAGGCAATTCAGCAGCGTCGTCTTGCCGCTGCCGGATTCGCCCATTATTCCGATTATTTCCCCTTCCAGAAGAGTAAAACCCACGTCCCTAAAAACATAGGATTCTCCGCTGTAAGCAAACGACAGCCCTCTGGCTTCAAGCAAAACCCTCATTTCACCTCGACCTCGCAAACGTATTTGCACCACCTCTGGCTAAAGTAGTCGCCCGGTATGACGAGCTGAAAAGGCCCGTCCCCATTTTTGATTTTCGGTTTTAACAGTTCGCCGTTCATTTTGTATGCGATGTAGATGTCCTTTTCGTCAAACTCGCTCACTGATATTGCCCATGCGTACCCGTCAGCGCCTTTGACGGTAACCTGTTTTTTCCCGTCAAGGGATATGCCCATGCCGTCCAGCAAGTCCATGAGCAATACGCCCGTGTATTCTGCTTCGGCGGGTTTTTGCCCGCTGCTTCGTATTGTCGCTTTAAATGTAGCGCTGTCGAAACCCCTGATGAAGCCCAGGTCGGCTTCTGAAACTGTCTCGCCGCCTTCTTTGAACGCGATAACCGAGCCGGTGTCCGGCCCTGCCAAACCGCCGCCGTTAAACAGCCAAAGGCAGGCTGCCGCCAGCAGCAGAATGGTCATTGTTGTGAATATGGCGACCTGAGGTTTTTTCATGGCTTTGCTTACCTCTTAAGATGTGGGAATATGTCCAGTTTCTTGAAGTGTTTTACGATCTGCCACGCGATGATACCTCCCAAACCGCCGGACAATGCCGCCAAAACTGACGTAAACAACAACGGGATCAGCGGCATGCGGAAAAACACAAGGTTGACAAGCAGCGAGCCGCTTACGTTTGCCGTTATGCCACCGACGAAGCATGCGGGCAGAGAGCCCCCGTTTGTGCGGCAAAGCATCCACACCGCATCCACAAGCAGCCCGGGGACGGTATATGTAAGAAGGCTCGCAGCCCCGTGGCTGCCGTAAACGCCGCTGGCAAGGACGACGATGCTCTGGATTGCGCACACTAGGGTTGTGCTCCCCCTTTTCCCCACCAGTGCGCCGCCAAGCACTACGAAAAGCATGTAAAAACCGCCTGCCAAGGCGCCGCCGGGTATTAATAGCGGCCCGGTCACAATATGCGCCACTGCAACCGCCACCGGCTTTACCGCTATTCCGGCAGCGGCAAGGAGCGCCAGCAATATCAGCTCAAACAAACTGAACTTCCCTAGAAATCTTTTCTTAGCACCGTCCATGTCACCCCTTGAAGAACTTCTTGAGCCCAAACGCGAACTGCTTGAAATTCAATGAAAAGTGGCACAGTGCCAGCACGATGAAAAGCAGTGCGCAACGAAAGTGGAAATGCAGCAGGGAAGCGCGGCTTACGCCCAGCACCACCCCAGTCCTGCCATAAAAAAGCATTGCCCCGCTCACTGAGACAAGCAGCAAAACCAATAACATCAAACCTGAGAGCAAGGTCATCAGCCGCGCCTTTTTCATTCCGCGCCCCCTTCCAGAACCACCTCCAATACGTAGTTGGTGAAGCGCTGCCCGAACATGTCGTCGATCACCACTATCCGCATCGCCCCCGGCTCGCCGTTTTTCCTTAGCAGTGGCTCGCCGTTGTCCTCATGCATCAGGAACACGTTGTTTTCCATCTGCACTTCCTCCATGGATATGTCTGACATGTAGTCGTCGACGCCAACCGTGCGCAGCCATTTGTAACCCTCTGCTATAGAAGGGTCGGCCAGCTCGAGGACGTTTGCCAGCAGCGTTCCCCGAAAGCTGTGCGAGGTGGTGCCCGAGGATGAGCGAATGCTCATCCTCCTTCTGACAGAAGGCAGCTCTTTTATTTCTTCCAAAGTTATTTCATGAAGCACTACGCCATAAGCTCGTATTGCCAAGCTGCCCGTTTCAACAGGCTCGCCGGCTGCCGCCGGTTCGAAACGCACCATGTAAGGCACCGCCGGCGCCTCCTCCTGCCGCACGTATTCCTGAAACAGGCCAAACGCCGCGTTCACGCCGTTTATGACTCCTTCTGTGGTCACAGTCGCGCCGGTTATGCACACTATGTCGCTTTCGCTTTTCGCCTCAAGGCGCACGAGCTGCAGATAGCCTGCCGCAGACTTGCCGGCAAAGCGGTCCGTGAACCAGCTGCTTTCCATGTCCCTCACGTAATGGTCGGTTTCGCTGTGCTTCAGTATCCGCACGCCGAGGCACTCACCGCTCGCGCCGTCGATGACCAGCGCAAGCTCCACCGGCCCGTTGTAGGCTATCGGCTTGCTGATGAAACCGTAAAGCCCGCTTTCGGTGCGCAGGACAAAGCTCACAGCCGGGAATTTTTCTGCACGTTCCTTGGTTAGGGCTTCGCCCGTAACATCCAGAAAATCAGTGGCAGGCACGCCGGCCACTGCCGCCAGCGCACCCAGCTCCTCGTCGCTGGCCTTCCCGGCTTTCTGATCGGTGCATCCGCATGGCAGCAGCAGCATCAGCATTAGCGTTAGCAGCAATATAAAAAAACGCATCCTCATTCTGTCCCTGCCTCGTCAATCGCCTTTATTAGACCGTTCGTCCACTTAATTGCATCCTCGACGTTTTGAAACACATCGAGTTCACCGATCTGGCTTTTGTACAACGTATCCCATGCATCGCCTTTCGATATGGTCGGCGGCCAGCCCTGCTGTCCACGAGATGCGAACAAACGTTTGCACACGTTTTTCGTCAGCAAATGATCAATATCTTCAGATTTTGCGATAACCTGCAGGTCGACAAGGTCATGTGCCCTTTCACTTCCCACCGCACTTAGGGCATGAAGTTTTTGGGCAATTTGATGATGTGTCTGAAGCAGCGCAACCGGGTTCGGTGCAGGGAACCCAAGCCGCTCAAACAATGCGACAACATCTTGCGAAATGCAGCAATCACAGGTTTCTGTGCTGCCAACTTCATCGTGCCCGATTTCAAGCAGAACAGTTGCCCACGACTTCCCATTATATGCAAGCTTGACTTCAAACGGCTGCATGATGTATTCTCCTGGGATGCCTTTTGGCTTCGCGGGCTCTTTTCTGACAACTCTGCCGGTAAAACCATTCCAACCAGCTTTCAACGCTACATCAAACTGTTCGAGAAATACTTTGAGTTCATCTGCTCTGTCTGCGTCAAGGTCGCGTGTAAATCTTGTGGTCTTGTCGCCATACCGCAGTTTCAAAGCGCTCCCGCCTTTAACAACGCCACTCGGCAGAAGCTGGCCGATAATGGTATTCGCAATTAATGTCCGTATCTGAAGCGGATTTTGTTCTGCACCAAATACGCGGTCAATTGCAATGTCAAGGTTCCGTCTGCTATTTGGCATTTTAGCGCTCATCGCAGTTTTGCCCTCGCAATTTTTGCTTCCTCATATGATATCAACCCCTGCCTTTCAGCTTCTTTCACCGCTTCTACAAGACGGTCAGCCATGACAATATTCTTGCACGCCAATATGGCTTCAAATACGCTTTGCGAAGGTATCCCTTCATATGCTGCCATGTTGTTGTTTTGTTGTATGTAAACAACCTTGATGTATGCCGGCAGCTTTTTTCTGATCCTGGTATGCGCCGCCACATAAATAACAGCAGGGTTGACAAACGCAAGCCCGTGCATGGACAACACAGTTTCCCCATAGATTGCCGCTCCGCCTCCGACCAGCGCAACTGCCTCCGCATATTTGTCGAACTCCGTTGGGACGTAATGTACAATCCGATACACTCCATGCCCGATTCGCCGGAGCCGCCCGCGATGCGCCATTTTCACCAACTCAACATTCGATATGTCGAGTGTTTTTGCCGCCCCGGAAGTTATCAACCCGTAGTTGTCGACCGCATATTCATAAATTGCATCATAATTCCTCATGGCAAAAGTATACCAAAAACAGTATACTTTTGCAAGGTTTTTTTAGTCTCGCTTCTTGCTTAATTCAAATGCCTCAATCGTTCCGCCCGCCGCGTCGCAAGCTGTGATCGCCAGCGTTTCCGCGCCTGCCGAAACCCTCACGAAGTTTGGGGCGTCGGCTGTGGTTACTATATACGGTTTCTCCGCAGGGGCATAATTCTCTTTGCCGCCTGACGCCGCCATCACCTGCACCGGGCCATGCGCCTGTACGCAACGGGAATACACGTGCTGATGGCCCACAAGCAGCAGGTCGACGCCGTGCTCTTCAAGAACTGGCAGGAAACGCTCCTGCATGGTCTTTGCGCGGGCAATGTCCTTTGGTATGTCTGCCACAGGCCAAAACGGGTGGTGGCAGACAGCGACCCGCCAATTGGCTCCCCTGGCTGCCCTGCTGCTCAAATCCTCCTTTAGCCATTCTACGTCCTCGTCATTCCCGGCGCCCATGATGTTGCTGTCCATCACTGTGAAATGAACGCCGCCCATGTCGAACGAGTAAAAACAACCCTGATACGGTATTTGAGGTGCAGATTTCGGCCATTCAAACTTCCCGGTCAAGTTCTTTGAGCTGTCGTGGTTTCCTGCTGCGGCTGCAACGTGCAAGCCATCCAAAGATGCCCCGGCTGCTTGAAAAAAATCACGCCATTCGCTTTCGTTGGCGCCGTCGTTGACGGTGTCGCCGCCGAGCAGCAGCAGCGAGGGCTTGGGAGCTTTGCTTAGCGCGTTCTTTAGAAGCGCCTCAAAACCGCTGTAGTCTCCTGTTAGCGGGTCAGCCTGAGTGTCGCTCATGAACAGGAAGACAAAGGGCTTTTCACCAGCCGCCTCCGGCACTGCCCGTTCCCCGCACCCAGATGCAGCAAATAGAGCAAATACCGCAACCAGTATGGCTAATGTACATACAAGCCTATTTTTCAGCATATCGCACCGCCTCATGCCCTGCATACTCTGCAACGCGGCTGTCGTAACGGCCAAACCCCGTCGCATAGGCTTTGACCACCATACCCGGGACGACCTCAATCGGCAGTGCCAGCTGAGGCTGAAAATAGGTGGTGCTCGGGTTGTACACGGGGCTGTCCGGCGTCGGCTCGCTTCCGTCTGTCGTGTAATGTATCTTCACTTGGTCTAAAAAATCGTGCCCCACAGTTAATCGCCCGTCCTGGAAGCTGAACACAGGCTCAGGCCACATGCCAGGCACTGCTGTGCTGACGGTAATCCTTGCAGCTTTATTTACCATTGCAGCAGTATTGGTGCTGTCAATGCTGCTCTGTCCGATAAAAAACCTTAACTCATCTTCCCTCGCTTGCGCCAGATCATCTGAGTCTATTTTGAATGCCCAAGCTAGGACAGGCTTTACGCGCACAGCCCCTGCGGCGCTGCCGCTTTTTATGCCGGGGAAGCAGTACTGCGGACCGGTTACCTGCTCCAATGTGAAATTTGCGTAGTACCCGTCAGCAGCTTCAACTTTCACGCTTTTTGCGCTCGGCTTAATCCCTGCAAGCTCAAAGAGGTAGTCCAAATTCACTCCCTTGGCAACAGCGAAACTCTTTGTGGGCCAGTTGTTCAGCGTCGAGTAAACGTACTCAGCATACCCTGCTTTCATCTGCTTCAGATCGTCCAGCGTAAAATAGAGCTCGCTCGCGACGCCGTCGCCGCCCATGGTCAGCACCGCATCAGCGCCATTAACCGAATACGGGCCGGTGCCGGATGCTGGTTCCTCCTCTTGCACGACTTCGCCGGCTTCGCTATCCTGCTGCCTTGCGGCATCGCCAGCCACGCGGATGCGCAGCAGGTTTTCTATGTCCTCGTAGCCGCTTCCCGGCTGCCACAGCACCCTTATCGAGCCGCCCTGCCCCGGCGCGAGTACCCCTTTGCTCAAATCCTCCCCCGGCACAGTTGTTTTTTCGCCCTCTGTGCCCAGCACCTCGAAAACCTTGCCTTGCAGGGACTTGACTTCGACCTCGTAAAGCGCTTCGCTCAGTGGTATCCCGCTTTGCCCGCCAATGCTTTCCGCGTCCATGTATTTGATCATTTCACCCAGGAACAAGGCTGCGTCGGCGTTGGTTGAAAACCACGCGATGTTGTGTACGTTCATGCCCAGTTTTATGTACGGCGATATGTTCGTTGGGGCGTCCGCCCCTTCGTACTTGATGTAATACCGGGATTTCACCATGTTGACCACTTCGTTCTTCTTGAAGCCGTCAACGGATTTCATAGTGAAAAATGCATGGCTGTCCACATAGTCAAAACGCGAGAAAATCTGCGCAAGCTCAATCGAAGCGTCCTTGCTGCCGTAGTACTCGTACATGTAGGGCTCGATCCCCTCAATCAGGCTGTCAAAAGCCCATACGGATGTTATCTCCTTCTGAGGCACCTCCTCATAGAGCACCAGGCGCTCCACCATCTTCACCCAGTAAGGCCCAAACTGGCCCTGCACGGCAAGCCTCGCAGGTGCCGTATCCTCGTCAAGCACGGCTTCCCCGTCGATTGTGAGCGCAAGCATCAGGTCTGGCGTCGACGCGATCACCTCGCCTGACACAAGGCAGTAGTAGGCGTCCTGCCCGACAACGCCCACTCCGGCGTAGTCTGCCAAGTCGCCACCGAGAGCCTCTATCACTTCACTGAGGTACGGTCCACTCATGTGAAAACTCTCAGTCATGCCGGTGGTGCGCTGATAGCTTGCGTCCAGCTCGTGCTGCGGCAGCCCCCGCAGTTCGGCGACAGTTATCAGGGCAGTGCCGCCCGGCAGCCCTTCAACTGTGATGGCTCGCGCCTCGTAAGCTGCATCGTAGCTGCCCTCCACACCAGTGCCGCCCGAGCAGGCGCACAAAAACACCATCGCCAGTATTAACACAAGCACGGCAATGGTGCGTCCCCTTTCAACCATAGCTCCACACACCTCCTGTTACAGCAACCATGCATAGTCTTGCCGGCAATCCACCATCGCGTCAACAAACACTGTTTGCCCGACAATTTGAAAAATCAGCATATAGCGCTCCCCAAAAATCAGTTTCCTGTATTTGTGTTCGGGAATCATCGGGTGGTATAGCCATGGGCAGCGTTCCGGCATCGTTTCAAGTGTCTTGGCTTTCAATTCAAATTCAGCAACTAGCTTCTGTGCTGCTGTCTCGCTGACCTGCGCAAGGAAACGCGAGTGCTGCACCAGCATTTCTGCTGCCGGATCCTGTATGATTACTTTGTATTCCTTACCCTCGAGTGGCATCGGCAACCTCCCTTATTGCGCTGCTCATCATCTGCGTGACCTCGTCAATTGAATAGCCTTGCTTTCCCAAAGCTCTGCCTTCCTCAGCGCGCAATAGCGACTCCCTCAGCCTTAACATGCTCTCGCGTTTGCTAAATGCCTCAATGTCAATCACCACAAGGTCACCGTTTCCATTCTTAGTCAAGTAGACCGGTTCCCCTGTGCGTTTGCAAAGCTCGGATATTTCGTTGTAATTTTTACGTATCGCCGCAGACGGCCTTATGTTCAACATCCACATCACCTTCCGTATTGTTGTAGTTCTATACCCATATTATATTACAATTCTGCTATTTGTCAAGTCGGGACGCCGTTACTGCACCTCAATCTCAAACACCGCTACGTCGCTGTCCTCACGGCCGAAACCTGCAACAAGCACCTTCAGCACCGCGCTTTCGCTGAATACGATGGGCTTGTTCAGCTCAGGCTGGTACGTGCTGGGGTTGTACATCGCAGAAAGCTCCGTGGGTTCCGTCCCGTCCAGCGTGTAATACATCTTCACCAGCCCTAAATCGGGATGCTGCAATTTGATGCTCTCCCCTGCCGGGATGCGCCCGGACGCCGGGAATATGCCCGCCTGCTGCCACTTCCCGGGCGGCTTGGCCGAGATGATTATTTCTCCGACGTTTTCAACAAAAGCGGGGTTCGTGTGTTCCGTGTGGTTGCGCTGCCCGATTATCAGGCAAAACTCTTCGGGCAAGGCCTTGGCCATGTCGGATGAGCCCTCTTTGAACTCGTACGCCAAAATCGGCTCCACCGGCTCTGCGCCGTCCCCGCTCCCCTCGGCGGCTCCAGGGAAATAGTACTGTGCGTCCGCAATGAGCTGCTTCCTTGTCAATGTGACCTCATATGAGTCGCGTGAGCGGAATGTGACGCTCTCTGCCGTATCAAGCACCCCTGCTGCTGAAAGGACCGCCGAAACGCGTATCCCCCTTGCTGCGTAAAACTTCGCGACAGGCCAGTTGTTGATCGTAGAATAGACATGCTCGTACGCTGCGCCCGGCATGGCGGAAAGCTCCGCTAAGGTAAATGCAACTTCCCCGTCTATGCCGTCTCCGGAAACGGTTATGCTTTGAACTGCCGAAACGCCTTCACTGCCTGATTGCGCCACTTCCGAGGAAGAACCCGGTGCGCTGCCTCCACAGGCAGCCAACAAAAGCGCCATGGCTGTCAGCAGAGCTATAATGAAAACATACCTGTTCATGGCCGCTCCTCTATGGCTGCAGCAACTGATACAGCGCAACCGCAGCTTCAGCGCGCGTGGCTCGCCTCTTCGAGTCAGCCGCCCTGCTTGCTTGTTCAGTGCCGGACGCTCGCGCCGCCATTATATCCATTTCTTCCACCGTTAGGAAATTCTGAGGTTTGAAAGTCCCGTCCGGATATCCCTTTACAATCCCCTCGTCTACCGCCCACTGGACATACGGCCCGTACCACGAACCGTAGTCAACATCAGGAAACTGCAACGCCTTGGGCATGGCCGCCTTGCCATCATCATAGCTGAGTGCGCGCCCCAGCATGGTTACGAACATCCCTCTGGTCAAGCTGCCTGACGGGTCGAAACGGGAACCTCCCACGCCATTCACTATGCCTTGTTCGGCAAGCGCTTCGATAGCAGGCTTTGCCCATTCAAAACCGGCAAGGTCGCTGAACATAGCATCGTCAAATGACACAGTTATGGAAGAAACCGCACTGTCCTCCTTCCCTGCACCAATGGCAACAGCCTTGACAACAGTAGTCTTTTCAATAAGCAGGGGCTTGTTTAGCTCTGGCTGGTAGTAGCTGGTGCTGACATTGTACATCTCGCTGCCCACAGTCGGTTCAGAGCCGTCCGTAGTGTAATAGATTTTTACCAAGTCGCTGCTTTCATGCAGCAACTGCAGCGTCACGCCCAAGGGCTCCGAAACCCTGTTGAACGTCACAGCGGGCCATTGCGCCGGTTTTTCGCAGCTCACTTCGATCACGGAAAGATATCTTACAAACCAAGGGTTTGTCTGCTCACCCCTGGCCCTCTGCCCCATGACCAGCCTCAATTCGCCGGCTTCCAGCTTGTTGAATCCGCTCGGGCTGCTTTTTAGGCACACTATTACAGGAACCGGCTGCTTTTCCCCAGTTTGCGGAAAATAATAGCGAGGCGCATAAAGCAGCTCCTGCACCGTAAACTCCCGTTTGTACCCGTCCGACGCAGTAAATGTCAACATCTGCGCCACATCTTTAAGCCCTGCCTGCTCAAGCAAATACTTGAGCGGTACCCCATTTATGTATTCTGTCTTTTCCGTAGGGAAGTTGTTTGCAAGGGAATAGCAGTGCTGCTCTATTGCGCCTTTCATCGCTTCAAAATCCGTGCGGCTGAATGAAACCTCATGTTCGACCCCATCACCTTTAATTGTAAGGGTTTCGGCTTCGGCTGCTGCCGAAACTGCGGGCAAAAGCAATGCTGCAACAACAAAAACTGCAAAGGCCAACCGCGTTAACCGATTCATGATAACACCCCCTCAATATAAACCTTTATCACTTTAGCCGACTCTGCGCGGGTAGCCGTGCCTTTTGGGTTGAACGACCCATCAGGGTTGCCGTTCAAAATGCCGTATTGCTGCATATGGCTTATCGCGGCTTTTGCATATGAAGCTATTTGGTCTTGGTCGGTGAAGCCCGCCGGATTTTGCACTGCCGCAAGGTCAAACTTCATTGCCTGCATGAAGCGCTCGGCCATCGTTGCCATCTGCTCGCGGGTTATCAATCCATTCGGCTGGAACGTGCCGTCAGGGTTGCCCTGCGCTATTCCCAGGCTTGCTGCCCAATTGACGTATGCAGCATACCATGCGCTGCCTAAAACATCGCTGAACTGGGCGTTGGTCGCGCCCGCAACGTCGATCCCGTCAACAGATTCCGCCAGCATTTTGACGAATTCGGCGCGGGTCACTTTGCCTTCCGGGTCGAAAGCATCCGCCGAGCGTCCGTTTACGATATCGCGGGCAGCAAGGAATTCTATTGAGCTCTTGCCCCAATGCTTCTTGATGTCCGTGAAAGTGGCCGGGTTGTAGCCGATGGAATATTCGCCCAAGTGACTGATGCCAAGCTTCATGCTCTTTGTGCCTGCATCGTAGGCTGCCAGTTTAATAAGGCTCTTTTCTCCGTTTTCTGCCAAATAGTAGGCTACAATGCTTTCAACCTGCATCGAATCACCAAGGCTAAACGGCATGCCCACCATCAACAGCACGTCGCCAAAATCGATTACAGCCGTGTTCCCCATTCGGACTGCAATATTGACTGCTGCTAAATCGTCCTGATGCGCGTCAATTTTTTCTATTTCGACTATCAGCGGGTTATTTCCGCCATTGTCCAAGTGCTTTAGCTGTTCTGCGCTAAGCCTGATGCTCCCTTGGCTGGCAACAAGCTCAACGTTTGTTTTGCCATCACTTGTTATTAGGTGCAGCGCATCGGCCGGCAGCGTATATACTGTCTTGTAAGCATCATCTTCAGCAGTGGCATCTATCCGCAGCAGGTTTGTCGTTGCAGCATTTCCATCGGCCTTGGTTTTGAGTTCATTCAACGCAATTCCCACCGATTCTTTAGTATTTGTTACATTAGCCACACCGTCTTGGACTACGGTGTCTGCCTTGATAGTTGTGGACATTTTCATAATCAGCGCCAACGGCGTCTCTTGGTTCTCTATGGTTTGCGCATAGTTGCCCTTCGCTCCCGGATTCGAGGTCGGACTAGAATTAACGGTAATTGTCACAATATCAGATATCCAGCTGCTTCTGTTTATATGCCCCGCTTCCATTTGCCCAATAGCAAGCCGTGGCAGGCTAAAGTCAACGATGTTGCGGTCAGTCCTGCTATTGGTGCCGCGCCACGCCAGCATCATTTTATTGCCGTCGATAGCGGTTCCGTAGACGCCAAACGAACTTGCATCCAAATTGAAATTGCCGCTAAACCCGTCGATAGCTGCTATATTTATGCTAGCGGCGTTCTTGAGTTTTACTATTTCAGCATCTTTCAGCAATGACTCAAGATATACACCCGTGAAAATATCTGTGCCCGTAGACCCTGCACTGTTAAGCCAATAATAATCCTTGGTTTGGCCGGAATACCTGTTTTTTAAGCCCTCTATTGTGAAGTAAACTGGCTTTTCCACCGATCCAATGATCTTGAAGTCGTATTTTTCCGGCGTCGCTCCGCCCACGCTTACATAGCTCGCACCTGGATTGGTGCCGGGGTCAGTTGACGAGCTTGTGACCGTAATGCCGCTAAGCCCCTTGACCTCGTTGTTCCTGTTGCCGCTGGCACCTGCGTCGAAGTTCCGGTATATGCGCAGCGACGCCTGTACGTTGTTGCTGTCAACATCTGCAATTTTGTCCCAGCTTTCTGTCTCAGGATTGTAAAGGTCATATGCGACAAAATACTCCTGCCCGGCTATATCAGCCAATGGAATATTTTTATAGTTGTCGCGCTGGAAACCGTCCGTGGTGTTGAGCGTGACTAAAACATTCGCCCCACTGATGCCGGAAGCCGCAAGCATCGTGCTGAGCAACGCTCCTCGCACTTTCCTTTCCGCGCCGTCGTACATAAACATCTTTTCTATCTTACCGGCGTTGTCTGCCAGATTTTTGATGGAATTTCCGCTGCCGCCGATGACCCATGCGATGTCAGCCTTGCCGCTTTGCTTGATCGTAAACGGAGGGTCGAGGACGGTAACAGTCGGTGTTGGAGGCGCGAGCGCCACTTCCGTGCAGGCCAGTCCGCCGTTGCTGCCGAAGAACACAGTCCCGCCTGCCGACACGCTAATCGACCAGACATCGTCGAAGGGCCCTGTCGGCCAGCTGCCTGTTTCTGACGAATAGTGATCGGTTATGGATATTTCGCCATCCGATACAGAGCATCTGTAAACGCCGAGCCCGTTAGTGGAAAGCCACAGGCCCCCCGATCCGTCGACGAACACAGTGCGTATCTCGGGATAAAAGCCCAGCTTGCCCTTTGCTTTAAGGTCTGGGATCAGGTCGTCGCCCCTGTAGCTTCTGACGTCGCCACCCGGCAGGATGTAATCGAGCCAGCCTCCGTCGTTTTCAGGGTCGTGGGCTCCTGACATGCGGGTGATGTAGGTGCCGCCGCTAGGATCCGTGGCAACTGAACGGGACCATGTGAAATCATTCCCCGCCGGAATAGCGTAAGGCGCAACAACGCCGCCTGCGCTGACATGGGCGTAGCTTTCGTCCGGCCAGTCAAGCGTTACGTTCGAGGTGCGGTAGGTTGTCACCCATGCCCCGCCCGCGCCGTCAGCTTTGACGGCCCAAGCGGAAACAGTAGGCAGCCCGTCCTTCATAGTCCATGTCTGCCATGTATTCGCAGCAGTGTTGAATTTTGTCAGTCCGCCTTCCATGCCGCCTGATAGCAGCGTGTGCTGCGCGGCAACCCATACGTTCCCGTATGCATCGGTGTCTATCCCGTACACGCAATCGCTGACCAAGGTGGAGCCGCTTGTTTTGCTGTCGTAAAAAGTGAATTCCCCGTCTTTGTACCTAGCGAACCCAAAGTGGGCTGACGGTGGGGCAGTCTGGCTCCCCACGCTCCCACCTTGTGTAAACCAGACGCTGCCGTCGGTTGCTATTGATACGCCTGTGACATAGTCGGTTTTGAGCTCTGGCGCCCTATAGCCGGTTATTTCGCCGGCGCCAGAAATATAAGCCATGCCAGCCCCGTTTGTGCCGACCCAAGCACCTCCTGCGCCGTCAAGGGCGACAGAGCGGATCGAAGCCTGGGGCAGGCCGTTCTCCCCACCGGGATAAAGGGTAAAGTCGTCTTTTGGCTCCGTTGTGCCGCCTGCCGCGCCGACCGTGATTTCCGTAAGCCATTTCACGCACCAGCCGGTGTTGTCGTTGACCACCAGCCGCAAAGGCCCGTAGGCGTTGCCGATGCTAGGGTCATAGCCCGGAGAACTGTCATTTGGCACGAGGGGCAGCCCGCTTGTTTGACTTGTGCCTTGGCCGAAAGCCACTAGGATCGGTTTTTCGTTGATGCCGTCCTTTAGCTGTGTGCTGGTAAAAGTTATCGGATAATTGTCTATTGAATTCGCTGTAAAGGCCGAAGCTTCCATATCCCCTGCAAAGCCTATGTTCTGAAGCAGCTTGAAAAGGTCAACCCCTTGAACCCACGTGGGTCCACCCATCTGGTAGGCGTCAAACACGACGATGTTGTCCATAGCTTCAAGGTCAGCTACAGTAAAAATCTTGTTGTTTTTCAAGTTTTGCCCTGTTATTTCAAGGGTGTTGCCGGCGTATTGGGCAAAGTTCCCGCTGTTGTGCTTCCAGCCGTCCAGCGTCGCCGCGCCGACTGCGATTTCGCTTACGTTGCTGATGCATTCGAGCTCAGCGCCGTTGTCAATTACTAGCCGCAGCGGGCCGCCGCTGTTCTGATAGGCTGGGTCGAAGCCAATGCTGTCGCTGCCCGGTACAAGAGGCTTGCCGTCGGCTGCCCCTCCCGGCCCTGCTGTGCCGTATGCCAGTATCACCTTATTCCCGCTGGCTGCCAGTTCTTCAACCGTCAGAGCCTTGCTCTGCCCATAGGCGTTTTTAACCGTGACCTCGTTCATTAAGGCACTGGCGCCAATGCTTCTGTCGCTCAAGAGGCGCAGCAAATCAAGACCCCGGTACGTGCGGTTCGTGCCCCCCACCATGTAGTCTCCGGTGACCATGTACCTCTGCCTTGTCTCAAGGCTGCCTATGCTAATGCTGACGCCGCCCTCGATCGCCACCGCGCCGGAAAACAGGACGTTTTGCGCTGCGTAACCCGCATAATCGGCGCCCACATGCGCATAAGTGTCCGCATCAAGGCGGACTACTATCTTTGTCAAATTTTCAACAGACGTCTTTTCAGCGTCGCTGTTATCGATGGTTCCCGCCTCGTATTCGACTGCGGTCTGCGCCCTCACGAACTGCAAAGGTCCCCCACTGTTCTTGATAGTCTTGCCGGTTTTCAAATCATCAGACACATAGCCGGCGGAACCGCTGCCGCTGACCATTGGGTAGCCGTTCTTTGCGAACGCCACCATCATCCCGAGGCCGCCTGTATTGCGCATGGAGTTTTGGCCTTTGCCGCCGATGTCCGCCAGATTATAAGTGGCAGAAGGCTCAGCGCTGCCGCCGCTGTAAAGCTCCACGCTGCCGAGCGAACCCTGCATTCCGATATGCTCTGCCAGCAGATACTCCAAGCTGACCCCTTCAAACAGGTCTTCAACCGGGTCGCCGTTTCCTGCAACTTTATAGAAATAATAGCCTTTCTCTTTGCGGCGTTCGTTGTCCCGGTCGCGCTTGCTGACGCCTGGCCCATACAGTATGCTTTCCAGTTCTGCCAGCGTAAATATATACGGGACAGTAATTCCGCCGCTGACTATCTCAACAGTCAAAGCCTGGGTGTTTTTCATGTCTTGATATGCCGCAGCCGGGTTTTCAAGGTGGGTTGAGTAGCGGGTAGAATCGCCCACGTACACTTCCTGAACACGCTGCAGCTGCTGGGAGCCGTTGTTGAAGAAATATGCATAGTTTTCAATAGCATTCGGGTTGGAACGGTTGAGTCCGTCCGTCTTGCCATAGATGACCCGCATGGGCCCGCCGGAATTCCCGAGGCCGCTCTTGTAGCCCGGCAGGTTCGCGTCCCGGACGTAAGGGTAGCCGTTCAGGCCGTAAGCCAATAGGACCGGGTACCCTCTCTTCACTGGATAGCCGTTGCCGTCAACGGTCCAGTCGTCGCCTTGATTGCCCGGCTGGTATTCTGCGGTTGCCAGCTGCTCCTTGGTCGGCCGGTCCGTGCTAATGTCCAGAGGCGATTTTTCGTAGAAATAGAACAGTTCCGGATGCGCCAGCTGCTTCATGGAAAAAGCCGCACTTATCTGGTAATTGTCCCAAGCGGAAAAGCTGACCAGCGTACTGTCGTCGTCCTTGAATTCTTCAGCGTCAACGCCTATGCCCGTAAGCAGTTCCCATAGCTTTACGCCCTCGTATTCGTTTACGTACCAATAAGTTGTGTTTGACAACCCGTACTCGTCCCGGTGGCCTTTCCCGTCAGCCTTTGGCTTGCCGTTTTCGTATTCGACCATAGCCTCCAGCTCAGAGACGGTGTAGCTGACCTCACGGCCCAGCGCGCCGCCGGTCAGCGTGACTAGGTACTCCGTGTTGGCCTTGTTGCTGTACGCGTCGTCCGTGGCTTCCATATGTTTGAAACCGGGAGGCGGTGTCCCTTCTTCAATGTACAGATACGCCACGCTGGAAAACTTCGGGGTTTTTGCGGCCAAACCGGGGAATTCGCCCTGATCGTAAACCAATTTGAGCGGTCCGTCCCCATTGCCCAAGGCGGCGTTTTCTCCCGCTCCCATGGAAAACACGAACGGCGCCGGCGGTATCGCCGCCTCGTCTGCGCTGGCTGTGCCGTAAGCCATGATGAGCGGAGTCTTCGCTGATGCCACGTCGGAGTAGGATATGCGCCCCGTCTCTTGCCGCCAGCGGTTTTTGAACACTACTTCGACGCTGCTGTCCAGTGTCTGAACGGCAGAATTGACCAAGCCGTCCAATATGGACAGCAGCTTGACGCCTTCATAACTGAAAGCCACGCCGCCACTGCCCCTGGAATCACTGTATATGCCTTTGTAAATGTTGCCGTCAGCAGTTTCCTCCAGTTGCTGCACTGAGATTGGCGTTGATGCCGCAACCCCCGGTCCTTCTACAGTCAGCGTCGCGCTGGTAATCGCGTCAAGCTTGTAAGGCGGGCCGTCGTAACTGACGTGCTTGTATTCGCTTCTCGATGCCTGCTTCACGATGATGCTGTCGATCATCTGAGCCGGCCTCTCGCCGTCCATGTAGAGCCTGAAATAGCCGAATTCCGGCCCGCTCTTCGCGGTGTTGTATATACCTTCCCATGTTTTTGCTTCGTCGTTCCACAATTCATATGCCAATACGGCATTTTTATCTGCCAAATCGCCTTTTGTCATGCCGGTAGCGTCCACGGCATAGCCGTCAGCCGCATGGAATTCCAAGACCGAGTTGCCTGCTGCATCTTCCAGAAGCTGCGTAAGCTGTACGCCGCGCACCCTGTCCGTCCTGTCCCCGCCGCTGCTGCTGTACATGTATTCTGCAGCAACGCGGGGCATCATCAGTATCTCGGCGCGGGTGTAGGCCTTGCCCGCCACAGAAATCGGCTTCTCTGATATTACAGCGCCGGCCTGCACCGTCTTTACCCTCTGATTGAAAAGCCCGTTGTTTTGATTGGTGATGTCCGTCTGCCCAACTAGCAGCCTAAGCGGGCTTTCTGTCGTGTTCAGCCCCGGAATTCCCGGTGCGGTTGCGTACCCGGTTTCCCATGCCAGCATGGCTGCCGCGTCAGCCGGATCGTCTGCCTCGCCGACAGATGCGCCGATGTTGGGGAAGTATTTGCGGCCTTTGTTCAGAGGCACTCCCCCATTGAATGAAGCGATGTAACCGTCAGACGCGACAAATGCAAGGTCGCCTCCACTGTCTGCTTCATATCCGCTCAGGCTCAGCAGAAAGGCCACGTCAACGCCCTCGCCTATGTAGATGCGCTTTGTGCCTGAGCTGTTGACCGACGAATAGAAATTCGGTCCAGGCCCGCTGAACGCCTTCAGTTCATCCAGCGTGTACGATTTCTCCCATGATACGTTTTCAGCTGTATATGTGCCGCCTGCGATGATGTCCTGCCCGGTAACCAGCAGCACCGGAGCCCCTTCCCCAGCCGATGCAGCTCCGCCTCCAGCGCTTCCGCCCATGCCGCCCGGATCTGCCGCCGAAACAGCCTGCAAAGGCAGCGGTACTGCCAGAGCGAGGCACAGCAGCAATGCGAACGCCCGCAATGCAATGCTTTCTCGTCTCAGTACTTTCGTTTTCATTTGAATAACCTCCTGAACAATAAAAACCGCCTTTCCCCACAAGAAAAGACGCCTGTAAAAAATGCCTTCGTCACATAAAAACGGAAAGGCAAAAACATTAAAAATAAAATTTTCTTTCCAAATGGGAGGCATGGCCGTTTCCCGCCATACCCTATGGCCCTCTGCCCTGTGATCGCATTTAGGCAAACAGGCTCGAAAATCAAATATTGAGTTGTCGTTGTTGATTGATTATATCACAGTTTGAATGCTTTATGCTTGATTTCAATAAATTTTTGTTGGAATAGCGTGTTTGGTAATATTTACTTGACATTTATATCTATATATGTTATATTATAGCTATGGTGCTGCCGAAATGGTAGGCGGTTGGCCCTCGTATAAGGAGGGTCCCTTTGCCCTCCGGAAAGGAGGGGCTTATGGTTACTTTTTCAGAGTTGATGCAATTCTGCCTTGTAATAATAGGCGTCATTGGCTTGACGATCAGCTTGACATGCCTCGTAATGAGCATATTGAGCTATCTGAAAAGCTCGGATAAAAGGAAATAACCGCCCAAATATGTCCCACAGGGCGGTTATTTCATAACTTACCTCGGGGCCAACCGTTTACCGGCAGCACCTCTTTATTTAAAGATACTATATCCAAGCATTGATGTCAACCAGTTTTTGTTCATGCCAGCCCCTCCATCGCCGCAAGGAAAGCCGCCGCTTCGTCTAGCCGGCCCATGTTCCTGCCGCAGGAAAGCCGGAGGAAAGGCTTCGCCCCCCCGTGGATGAACAGGCGCAGCCCGTAGGTTCCAGACAATTCAACCAGCATTCTTGCATTCAAACCACTGCTTTCGGCAAAATCAAAAACTATCTTGCCGGCCTGCTCATGTATTCTCAGTATCCGCTGGGTTTCTGCCATTGACCTGATCCTGGATATTTTGACCAAGTCGAGGGTTTCTTTTGGTATTTCGCCAAACCTGTCGACAAGCTCATCAACGATTTCGATCTCGTCGTCTTTTGAAACAATCGACGCTATTTTTTTGTACATCTGGAGCTTCAGGACTTCATCGGCGATGTAGCTTTCAGGTATGAACGCAGAAGCAGTCAGCTCCACAGAGCATTCCTCCCTGTCGAGGCTTACAGCCTCGCCTCCCAGTGCCTTGATAGCGTCGTCCACCAGCTTGCAGTACAGTTCGTATCCGATCATCATCATATGGCCGTGCTGCTGGGACCCAAGCAGGTTCCCTGCCCCTCTGATTTCAAGGTCCTTCATGGCAACTTTAAACCCCGAACCGAATTCCGTAAACTCCCTTATTGCCCTGAGCCTTTTCTCTGCCGTTTCCGACAGGGCCTTGTCCTTCTTGAACATGAGGTACGCATAAGCCATCCTGTTTGAGCGTCCCACCCGGCCACGCAGCTGGTACAGCTGCGAAAGCCCAAACCTGTCGCAGTCCAGTATGATTATCGTGTTCACGTTAGGTATGTCTATCCCTGATTCTATTATGGTCGTCGACACGAGGACGTTTGTGCCCCCGTCGATAAAATCCAGCATGACATCCTCCAGCGCCCTCTCGTTCATCTGGCCGTGCCCTATAGCCACTTTCGCGCCCGGCACAAGCTCTGTAATTTTGTGCGCCGTTTTGTGAATGCCGTGGATCCTGTTTGACACCACAAAGACCTGCCCTTCGCGCCCTAGCTCCTTTTCTATGGCTTCCTTGATCATCCTGTCTTCCTGTTCGAGCACGTAAGTCTGTACAGGGTACCTCTCCTCGGGCGGCTCCTCTATCAAGCTCATGTCCCTGATTCCTGTGAGCGACATGTGAAGCGTCCTTGGGATCGGCGTGGCAGAGAGCATCAATATGTCCACGCTCTCTTTAAGCTTCTTGATCTTCTCTTTGTGCTTGACGCCAAACCTCTGCTCTTCATCTATCACAAGCAGCCCGAGATCCTTGAAACCCACATCCGACGACAGCAGCCTGTGTGTGCCGATGATTATGTCAACCATGCCGTTTTTCAGCTGCCTGACGATTTCGTCCTGCTGTTTGTCGCTCTTGAACCTGGAAAGCATCTCCACAGTGAACGGGAAAGGCTCAAACCTGTCTTTGAGCGTATAGTAGTGCTGATTGGCGAGAATCGTCGTTGGCACCAAAACCGCCGCCTGCTTCCCCTCTGCCGCGCATTTGAACAAAGCCCTTGCCGCCACCTCGGTTTTGCCAAAGCCTACGTCGCCGCAAAGCAGCCTGTCCATTTTAAAATTCTCCTCCATGTCTGACTTGATCTCTGCGACGCATCTGAGCTGGTCTTCAGTTTCCTGGTATTCAAATCCGTCTTCGAACTCCTTCTGCCAAGCTGTGTCAACAGAGAACGCATGGCCCTTCGTCACTTTCCTTTTTGCCGAAACCTCCAAAAGCTCTTTTGCCATGTCTTCGATTGCAGCTTTGGCCTTGGCTTTCGTCTTCCTCCATTCGGCACTGGACAATTTGTTGATTTTCGGCGACTCGCTGTCTGCCCCAACATACTTTTGGATTATGTCCATCTGCTCCACCGGAACGTAGAGCATGTCTTCGCCAGCGTATTTTATTTTCAAATAATCCTTTTTTACATTTTGCACCGTAAGCTGCTCAACTCCCAGAAACTTCCCGATCCCATGGTTTTCATGAACCACGTAGTCGCCTTTCTGCATGTCTGAAAAACTTCTGATGACCTGTGCGTTTGACAGTTTCTTCTTTGCTTTCGGTTTGCCGCCCTTGTGCGGGGCGAAGATGTCGCCGTCCCAGATGTAGCAGACTTTCTCAAGCGGAAACTCGATTCCGCCCGTTAGTGTCCCCCTTGCCGTCTTGACCTTCCCCGAAAGGCCGCACCTTTCGACGAAATCCGCAATGTTGTCAGCCCTGTCGTCGCTTGAGCAGACGATGGTGACATCAAAGCCTGACCCCGCGTATCTTTTCAGCTCTTCTTCCAGCATGCCCATCCTGCCGTGGAACACTGCTGTCTGCCTGCTCTCAACTTGGCGGTATTCGATTTCCCGACCCGGAATGAGCAGGGTTTTCTTGAAAGGAGTGCAGACATAAACGCTGCTCTTGCCGTAAACCTTTTTGAAATCAGCCTTTTGGGCGTAGTTTTCGAAATCCTTCGGGATGACCAGCCCTCGCTCTAGGTTTGCCTCGAAATCATTTTTGTTTTCCATGTCCCTCGCCTCGAGGTATTCTTCGATCCTCGCAGGGTCGTCCACTAGGACGCTTCCGGAAATCATGTAATCCCATAGGTATTCAGGCGAATCGTAAAAGTAATTAGTGTAGTTCTCCATATGCTGGATGTTGATGGAATTTGACAGGAATTCCACCAGCTGGCTCTTCCTCAGCCTAAGCTGCTCTATCCTGGGCTTGAGGTTGCAATCCCCCCTTTTTTCAAGCTCTGCGATGAATTCTTCATACTCCTTGGATATTTTCACTATTGCCATAGCAAAGCTTTCGTTGTCGTTCACCATTAGTTCCGAAGGGATCACCCTTATGCTTTTCAGGTTTTGAATCGAACGCTGGGTGTCTGCGTCGAATTCTCTGATGGAATCCACTTCGCTGCCAAAGAGCTCAATCCTGAACGGGTTGTCCGCATTCGGCGTAAAAACGTCGATTATCCCACCGCGCACCGAGAATTCGCCTTTTGCTTCAACGAGCTGCGTACGCTCGTAACCGATCTTGGCCAAGCGCTTTTTAAGCTCCTCCACGTCAACGTCGCGGCCTTGCGACAAGCCTATTGAATTCATTTTGAACACGCGGCACGGCGGGTTCTTTTTGACTGCAGCAGAAACCGGGGCGCAGACGATGCATTCCTCCCCGCTGGCTAATGCATTCAGTATTCTGATGCGCTCGTGCAGCAAGTCGTGGTTTTTGGCATCGTACCTGAAAAACACGTCTTCGTCAGGGGGCATGACATACGCTTTCTTTTGCGCAAAAAAAGACAGGTCCACAGCCAGCCTTTTTGCCTTTGTTTCGGACGGCACTATTATCAGCAGTTGAGAGTTTTTCCCCTTTGCTATTTCAGCAGCTGCAGGCGCTATCCTGTTTTCGGAAATGCCGTATAAATTGATTATATTATTTTTATTCACTTTCCTTGTCTTCCATTGCAGATTTTGGTTTCACGTTGAATTCCGCCATCGCCTTTTCTATCCCTTTTTCAAGGTAAGCCTCAATGGCCGCGGCAGCCCTCGTCACAGCACCTTCCATCACTGCCTTCTCTTCCTTGCCAAAGCCACCTGTTACAAAATGAATGAGCCCGGTTTTCCGGCTGCCGCCGATCCCGATGCGCACCCTTGGAAACAAATCCGTCTGTATCTGATAAATGACTGACCGCATACCGTTGTGCGTCCCTGCGCTGCCTTTCCTCCTGACCCTTATTTGCCCGGCGGGAATGTCGATGTCATCGTAGACCACCAGCAGGTTTTCAATGTCAATCTTGTAGTAGTCAAGCGCTTCGCGTATGGATTCCCCAGAAAGGTTCATGTAAGTCTGCGGTTTCAGGAGCAGCACATTCCGGCCGGAGACGGTGCCTTCCCCGACAAGGGCCTTGTGCTTTATTTTGTTGACTTTGATGCCGTTTCCCTTAGCAAGCAGGTCGACCGTTATGAACCCGAGGTTGTGCCTCGTGTTTTCGTAGCGCCTTCCTGGGTTCCCCAGCCCGGCTATTATGTACATGTCTTTCAAATCCGACTCCGTTCGTTCAGTCGAACAGCTTGCTGATTGACTTGTTTTCAAACACCCTGTTCATCGCCTCGGCGAAAAGCGGCGCCACAGACAGTACTTTAACTTTGCTGTCCAGTTTTTCCTTTGGCACGGGTATTGTGTTAAGCAAGACCATTTCTTTTATTGCGGACTCCCTTATCCTTTGAATGGCCTGCCCAGACAAGACAGGGTGGGTAGCACAAGCATACACTTCTTTTGCGCCCATGTCCTTGACTGCGTTTGCCGCATTTGTAATGGATCCTGCCGTATCCACCATGTCGTCTATCAGCACAGCCGTCTTCCCCTCTATGTCCCCAATAATGTTCATGACTTCGGACTGGTTCGGCCCCTGCCTTCTTTTGTCCACGATCGCTATCGGGCAGTTGAAAGGCTGCGCCATGTTCCTTGCCCTTGTAACGCTGCCATGGTCGGGCGCCACAATGACCATGTCTTCCAGCTTTTTCTTTTTGAAATACTGCACGAGTACGGGCAGCCCCAGCAGGTGATCCACCGGGATGTCGAAATAGCCCTGTATCTGCGGGGCGTGCAGATCCATGGCAAGCACCCTTTCTGCTCCGGCTGCAACGATGAGGTTGGCTACAAGCTTTGCCGTTATAGGATCCCTTGCCTTCGCTTTACGATCCTGCCTCGCATACCCGTAATACGGCATCACCACGTCTACCCTACCTGCTGACGCTCTCTTCATCGCGTCGATCATGATCAAAAGCTCCATGAGATTTTTGTTGACCGGACCGCATGTAGGCTGAATAATGAAACAGTCGAGCCCCCTGACTATTTCAAGCAGGCTCACGGAAATTTCACCGTCGCTGAAGCTCTTCACCTCTGACTTTCCTATGGGCTTTCCCATAATTGACGCGATTTCCTCTGCAAGCTCTTGATGGGCGTTGCCTGCGAAAATCTTGAAATCCTGATACACACCATTCTTCATTTTGTAAACTGACACCCCTTCCCTCCTATTTTTCATATTTTTTTATTTAATCCGTTCTTAGATTTCCCAGTCTTTCTCCAAAATTATTTCAGCGACTTTGTATATGTCCCCCGCGCCCATGGTAATGACGAGATCTCCGCTCTGTGCGTTTTTCACCACAAAATCCGCTATCTCATCAAAGGTGTTGAAATAGTACGCCTGTTTCAAGGGGTATTTCAATTTTATTTCATTAACAAGCTCTCTCGAGCTGATTTTGTAGATGTTTTTTTCCCTGGCAGCGTAAATCTCTGCCATAAGCAGCTTGTCCGCCGACTCAAAAGCATCGGCAAACTCGTCAAAAAGCGCTATCGTCCTCGTGTAAGTGTGCGGCTGAAACAAGCACCATATCTCCCGGTGCGGCACGTTTTGCGCTGCTTCGAGGGTTGCCCTTATTTCAGTGGGGTGGTGCGCGTAATCGTCCACGATTTTCACGTTGTTTCTCGTAATGCCTACAGCATCGAACCGCCTCTGGGTCCCTTTGAAATTCTCAAGTGTGCGGACGATGTCAGAAATGCCTATCCCCAGCTCGTGGCAGCACGAAAATGATGCCAGCGCGTTCAGGACGTTGTGCTCCCCCGGTACTGACAATTGCACCTCGCACAGGCGGGTCCCCTTTGATTCCACGGAAAACCTAGGCATCCCAGATGCGCTGAACGTTATGTTTGTCGCGTAGTATGAGCAACCTTCGCTCAGCCCGAAAGTCACAGCATTCGGGATGTCCTTGATGACGCTCTTTACAAATGGGTTCGCGTCGTATGCAATGACAAGGCCGCTTGGCGGAACTAGTTTTGCGAATTTGCTGAAAGAATTAACAATATGCTCTATGTCTTTGAAATAGTCGAGATGATCTGAATCTATGTTTAGGATGATTTCTATCTTCGGGTTGAGGCTCAAGAAGCTGTCCATGTATTCGCATGCTTCCGTTATGAAATAGTCGCTCCCCCCGACTTTGACGTTGCCGCCTATTTCGCCCAAGTTCCCCCCAACAAGGATGGTCGGGCTTTTCTTCGCGTTTTCCAAAATAAGCGAAATCATTGACGTGGTCGTGGTTTTCCCGTGCGTGCCTGCTATCGCGATGCTGTTCTTGCACTCTTCCATCAGCGCACCGAGCATTTCTGCCCGCGTTACTATTGGTATTTGCAGTTTTTCCGCCCTTGCCAGCTCCGGATTGTCTTGAGACACCGCCGCAGAAAAAACCACCATGTCTGCTCCGTCCACGTTTTTGGCCCGGTGCCCCAAAAAAACATGTGCGCCTGCCCTGATCAACCTGTCAGTTATGTCGCTCTCGTTCATGTCGGAGCCCGTTACTGTCATGCCTTTTGAAAGCAAAATCTCCGCGACTGCAGACAAGCCTATCCCACCGATTCCTATGCAATGAACCTGTTTTATTTCTAGCAGGTTAATCATCGTGTGCCTCCCGTACCGCTTATGGGATAATTATATCACAAAACATCAAATGGATGTAATTATTTTGGTGATGAATTAAATTTTGAAAATTCCAAACGGTAAAAGTGTCAAAAATATAAAAAAAACTTGTAAAAAAATGCCACAAAGTGTATAATAATATTACTGGTAGTGTTTTCATCTCAAAAAGCATAATTTGCAGCAGAAAGGGTGGTATCTTGTAATGAGGATAACTGATGTAAGAGTTCGAAAAGTCAACGATGAAGGAAAAATGAAGGCAGTTGTGTCGATTACCTTCGATGATGAATTTGTTGTACACGACATCAAAATCATCGAAGGCCAGAATGGTCTGTTTATTGCTATGCCGAGTAGAAAAATGGGCGAGGGCGATTTCCGAGACATTGCTCATCCGCTAGTGTCCGAAACTCGAAACAAAATCAAAGACGCCATTTTCGCTGAGTATGAAAAAATTCTTGAAGGGAAGACAGATGATGCTGTAGCCGTAGAATAGATATTTTGATTACGTACGCACCAATGCTTTTTTCGCTAAAAACGCGCTTCTGCGCGTTTTTTGCTTGCTCGCTATACCCCTCCGAATACTTCTTTTGCTATGTCCACCGCCGCCTTGGCGTCTTTTGCATAAAAGTCGGCGCCTATTGCAGCTGCGTACTCCGGGGTAAGGACCGCGCCCCCTGCCGCTGTTTTGCAGCCGCAGCCGGATTCCTTGAGCATGTCAATCGTGGTTTTCATGCTTTCCAAAGTCGTCGTCATCAGCGCGGAGAGCCCCACAAGCCTTGCGTCTTCTTTCATTGCCCTTTCAACGATTGTCTCCGGCGAAACGTCCTTCCCCAGATCGACCACTTCGTACCCGTAGTTTTCAAGCACTACCTTCACTATGTTCTTGCCTATGTCGTGCACGTCGCCCTTGACTGTGGCGACTATGATCTTGCCTTTGGAAAAGCCGGCCCCTCCGGTTGCGTTTATGTGCTCCTTGATGGCGTCAAATGCACCGCAGGCAGCATTCGCCGAATTGATCATTTGAGGCAAAAATATCGCGCCGGACTCGAAATCGTCCCCGATTGCATCCAGCGCCGGTATGACCTCCTCGTTGATAATCTGCAGTGCTTCCCTCTCTTTGAGCATCTCTGCGGCAATCCTTGCGGCGTCTTCCTTCATCCCATTGGCAATTGCGTCCTTAAGGCCAGCCCTTTTTTCAGTCCTGTTCTCGGCAGGAGCCGTCTCACTGTGCCCTGAAAACCTATCTATGTATGCCATGCTGCTCTCGTCTTCGCCGGAAAGTACGCGGAAAGCGGCTACTGCGTCCATATTCGCTTTGACCAGTGGGTTGATGATGGGGAGGTCAAGCCCGTGGGCAAGCGCCTGCTGCAAAAATGCCGCCGTCATCAGCTCCCTGTTCGGTATGCCGAAGGAAACGTTTGAAACACCCAGCACTGTGTGGAGCCCCAGTTTTTCCCGAACCATTTTGACCGCCTTGAGCGTTTCTGCCGCTTGGCTCTGCTGCGCCGAAACCGTAAGCGTAAGGCAGTCGATGAAGACGTCCTCGCGCCTGATGCCGCATTTGAGGGCTTCGCCAAGTATCCTCTCCGCTATGGCAAAGCGCTCCTCTGCCGTCTGTGGGATGCCTTTTTCGTCAATGGTCAGGCCTATGACGGCAGCCCCGTATTTTTTGACAAGGGGCAGGATGCGCTCCATGGATTCCCTCGTTCCGTGAACCGAATTGACTATGGCTTTCCCGTTGCATGCCCTCAGCCCTGCCTCGATAGCGTTGGGGTTTGACGAATCGATCTGCACAGGCATTCCTGTCCTGCTCTGCACTGCTTCGACAGCCTTTCTCATTGTCAGCGCTTCGTCGGTGCCAGGCATCCCCATGTTGACGTCTAGGATGTCCGCGCCGGCTTCGGCTTGGGCTACGGCCTTGCTGACAAGGTAATCCATGTCGCTTTCCGTTATGGCCTTTTGGATGTCCTTTTTCCCTGTAGGGTTCAGGTTTTCCCCAATGACCCTCACCCCTTTTATTTCCACTATTTTCGACGGAGTGCACACAGCGCTTGCTGTTGTGCGGCTTTTCCTTCGCTGCACGTTTTGCACGCTGTGGGCTATTTCCCTTATGTAGTCAGGCGTAGTGCCGCAACACCCGCCCATGATGCCGATCCCTATGTCTGCATATCTTCTCATCTGCATTCCGAATTCTTCGGCGGTAACGCTATAATCCCCTGTAGCGGGATCAGGCAGCCCTGCGTTCGCCTTGATGAACACCGGCAAGTCTGTGCATCTGACAAGCCGCTCTGCCAACGGGAATATTTCAGCCGGCCCGAGGGAGCAGTTGATGCCTATAGCGTCGATGCCCATCCCTTCAAGCATGCATGCCATGGAGTCAATGCGGCATCCTAAAAAAGTCCTGCCGGTGGTTTCGAATGTCATGGAAACGAAAATGGGCAGTCCGGTGTTTTCCTTAGCAGCCAAAACGCCAGCCTTCACCTCGTAAAGATCCATCATCGTCTCAAAGACCACCATATCGGCGCCGGCTTCCTCGCCGGCAACGAGCATTTCCTTAAAAACGTCGTATGCCTCCTCGAAAGCAAGCTCTCCCACAGGTTTTAACAGCTCCCCAATAGGCCCAATGGACAACGCGACTGCTGCGCCGCTTCTCCGCACCGCACTTTTGGCTATTCCGACTGCTGTTTTTACAACGTCTGCGCTTGAATAATCCGAACCTGCAAGCTTTCTGCGGTTCGCCCCAAATGTGTTCGCGTAAATGATGTCGCTGCCGCTTTCTATGTACTGCCTGTGTATCTTCTCAATGGCGCCACCGTCCGTCATGCACAGCGCCTCTGGGCGCTCCCCCAAAGCAAGTCCGCTGCGCTGCAGCATAGTCCCCATGGCGCCGTCAAGGATCAGCGGCGATTTTTTCAGCAATTCCCTTGTCTCCATTGGTTTTCACCTCGCAATCATTTTGAATAATGAATGAAAAGGTCGATCAAGTCTAGCATGTCGATCAGCCCGTCCCCGTTGACGTCGCACATCTTCGCAGTGACAGGCTTGCCCTTGGAATCATTGACCTTGCTCAAATCATCCCAATCCAGCGAATCCTTGTCAAACCCACAGTACAGCAGCATGATGCCGAGGTCTAGTGCGTCGACAATGTTGTCCCATGGCTGTTCTATCCTCCGTTTGTCTTTGTTAAGCTTTATTAAGGATATTATATTCGAATTTCTTCAGATGTGCAAGTTAATTCCTCCCTCCCTCTCCTTCCTTCCTCAAGGACAAACGCATCAATTTTGTTACTTCTCCTGTGAAACCAAAAACGGGGGGCGGCAATTTTTGCACACCAGTATTGAGTGCACGACAGCTACTGCCGCCCTGTTTGCCCCCCTTTGCAAATGCTTAACTTGCGATGCGAGTAAGTTTTTTTAATGATTTAGACTCATATGCCATGAAAAAAACCTTAATCCGTAATTCCCGCCTAATAATTCTGTCTACAAATTGAACCGCTGCCGTTGAATCACAACAGGGCAGTCCAGCTTGAAATGCTTGTAGCAGTCGTTCCCTT
>WRJK01000002.1 GCA_009782285.1 Clostridiales bacterium | reverse complement strand
AACAGCGCCAGCGGGGGCTCCCCTGCCGGGCAGCACGACGGGTACGTTTACAATTCAGCCGGCACCCTCAGCTTCACTTTTGAATTCAACTCGCTCAACTTCGTCCGCCCGTACCTCGGCGAGGACGTTGTCTACGGCAGGTATGGCGCACTTGCTCCCTACAACGACTTCTACGGCGTTCAGAGGCGCATACCGCTGACTTACAATTACACCGCTGCAGGGGCTGCTTTCGGCCCGCCTGCTGAAGAGATCACAGCACCGGCTGTCTTTTTCCCGGAAGCAAACTTCAACAACACCAGCGATGGCGTCAACAGGTTTGCGACAGTGGCGAAAGTCCAGGCTCTCGGCGCTGAGCTTGACGGCAAGATACTGCTTTGCCCCAGGGCTACAGGTGCAGACGCGGCTCAAAGGACTGCCAACGCAGCCGTCGTCAAAGCAGCCCAAGCACTCGGCGCAGTTGCCGTTGTTTTCTGTGGGCAGACGTCATCCAACTCCGGTTATGAAAACACTGACTACTACATTGGGACTTCAAACACCGCAAGCATAGCAAGCCAGTCGAACACAAACCCGGCAGCCAACCTTGTCGGGTTCACAGGCGATGCCCTAGACATCAGAATCCCGGTGTCCGGAACGACAAAAGCCATGCTCCGGGAATACCATGAATGGGTGCAGAAAGGCGGCGAGAACAAGCTGACCCTCACAGCTCTTGGTAACTCCGAGACCGGCGGAAACTCTATTTTAGAGCATTATGAAAGGAATGTTGGCGCTTTCTTGTACAATATAGAAGCTGCAAGCATATACACCTCGTACATAAAAGGGAATATATACGACAGCGCGGCAGCAGGCGCAAGCCTTGTCAGCGGTGCGTCCCTCGACCTGCGGCTAGACGCCCCCAGCCAAATACAGTCGTCAAACGGTACACAGCTGCCGGCCAACACTTATGTCGATGTAAGGAGATCCCACCTCGACACTCCCGACGGCTCATACAGCTGGGCGGTAACGCCCTCTCAGCAGCGCGGCTTCAGCTCGCATTTCGCCAATGAAGGCTATGCGGTGACAGCCAGCGCAAACGGCAGGTACAGCGACACGAAAAACGTTGTGGTCGCTGATTACAAAGCTCTCGTAGGCAACGTGAACTTCGTGGTGCCGAATGCCATCGCGACAGATTTCGACTTCGGTAAGGCATGGGGGCCCGTGGGCACCGTGACAGTGCCGTTCTCCACTTGGCTGCCAAATGGCGCCAAGGGCGTCATTGACGGTGCTGCTGTGACCGCAACCGTCGGCGGCTTGCCCATTGCTGTTAACTCCTTGGGCGGTGGCAACTATACGGCAACATTCGATCCGGTTGACCTTGCTCTGGGCACAGACAGTGCGCAGCTCGTGATCGACTTCGACGGCGGCGCAGCCCATTCTGCATTTGCTGCTGACATCGATTTTGCTTGCGTCTACGTGGACCTTTCAACCGACAACGTGAGCTACATCAGCGAAGACGTAAACTACACTGTGTCGCTCAGAGACGCGGTGGACGTGCTGGCAGTCGAGTTGGAATTCACCATCGACGGCAGCATGCTGGCAGGAAAAGGCCTCGAGGGCCTGAACGGTTTCGGCAACATGAACAACGTGCTCTGGATATACGCCGGGGACAATCTTTGGACAGGAACGGTTACGCTGGATCTTCCGTCCGGGACCACCACCGGCCTGACGGACGCCGGCCCAGTTGACGTTGCAGTGTTCTCCTACACCGCGAAGAACTATGGCAACGCAGCCATGACACTGACCGGCGCAAGGGCAGTCGGCCTGTTTGGAGACACCACCAAGTACTTGACCACGGCGGTAGGGGACGGTGCAGCCATTTCGATTATCGCTAAATCTAAATACGACCTGAACAGGGACGGCGTCGTGGACGCCCTCGACCTTGGCATCATGCTGCTGTATTGCGGCTTCGATTGCGACGGTGCGGACTGGGATGCACTGGTTAAAGTCAACGACGCATGGGGCAACCCCGTCACGGCAAGCATGTGCGACGTGAACGGAGACGGGCTCATCGACATGCTCGACCTGCTTGACCTTTTCATCCACTACACCAAGTGACAAAAGGGAACGATCCTGTGTCACGCTCCGGTGTAACGTAAAAGATTAAGATAAAGGCGGGCCTTATGGCTCGCCTTTCTGAACTGGATCTCAATTGCGAACATATGTTTAAAAAAGTGCTTGTATTTTTGTGCGGAATCGTTTATAATTAATGGATGTAAATAAGCAAGTATATTTCTAGATAAATGGAGGAACTCGCGATGGCAGTTGAGCGATATACGGAAAGCCTTACGCTGCGGGAAATGAAATGCGTACTGTATTGGAGCCGAAAAATTACATCAAGCTCATAAAGGGCGAAAAACTCCAAAAGGAATATTCCTTGGACGAAATCCGCGAAACTGCCATTGAGATGCACGGCTGCCTGCGGGAGATAAAAGTGGTCGAAGCACACAAACCAATATTCATAGCAGGCATTCTCATCGCGCTTTCGGACGATGATTTCTGCAAGACGTATTCGGCGTTGCCGTCGTTTAAAATGGTCATGTCAAACATACAGTCCGCGATTGAAAGCGTCTTGGAAAATAGCGGCATTCAAAGCGACAGAGCCTCCTACATAAAGCAGGTTTTCAAAACCTTGCAGGAGAATACAAAGTTCTCAGGCATCCCGCTCGTTCAAAAAAAGTCCATCAGCTGGTACGTCGAGCAGCTCGAACTGAAAATCAAGCCGATGATGGACTGCGCCGACAGCACAGTGGATGCGCTTGGCGTGTTTTATCACGAGTTTATCAAGTACTCCGGCGGCGACGGTAGCGGGTTGGGCATTGTCCTGACGCCTCAGCACTTGACTGAATTCATGTGCGACTTGGCGGGAGTGAACAAGAACAGCCGGGTCGTTGACATCTGCTGCGGCTCCGGCTCGTTCCTCGTGACGGCGATGAGCAAGATGTTCAGTGGCGCAAACCTGCAGGAAACAGAAAAAATCCGCCAAGAGCAGTTGTTCGGCATAGAGTTTGACGACGGCCTTTACACCCTTGCCATTGCGAACATGATAATCCGCCAAGCCGAAAAGTCAAACATTTACAAGGGCGACTGCTTCGACTCGGGCATTGCATGTGAAATCAAGGGGAAGAACGCAAACATCGGGTTGATCAACCCGCCATACTCACAGAAAGACAAATGTGAATTGGAGTTTGTCGAGCAGCTTCTTGAAATACTTGCAGTTGGCGGCACAGGCGTCGCTGTCGTGCCTATGAGCTGCGCCATTGGCACAAAATTCAAAGATGTGCGCGAAAGGCTGTTCGAAAAGCACACATTGAAGGCAGTGTTCTCGATGCCGGATGACATATTCTACCCGACTGGCACGAACCCCTGCGTCATGGTCTGGGAGGCGCACAGGGCACACGACAGCAGGCAGGAGACTTTCTTCGGGTACTGCAAGGACGACGGTTTTGTCAAACGCAAAAAACTGGGCCGAATCGACTGCTACGGCACATGGAAAGTTATAGAGGAGAAATGGCTCAGGCTGTACCGCAACCGTGATGCTGAGGACGGGCTATCCGCTCGGCAATGCGTCAAGCACAGCGACGAGTGGCTTTGCGAAGCTTATATGAAGACGGACTACAGCAGTTTGACACAAGCGGATTTCCAAAAAACCGTCAACGACTATCTGGCATATCTTGTGAAAGCGGGGGAAGCCTATGAAGCTTAAAGAACTGTTTGACGTCAAATACGGGGTTAGCCTATACAATCGGCAATAAGCGACGGCACTACTTCAACATCCAGTCGAGTGCGTTTATCTGTTTGATGCCGTTGTGCGAAGTGACCGGCGTGTTGTCCATCGTCAGGAGAAACTTCGGATTGTGGTCGCCTATGGATTCAAGCGGCGCAAGTTCGCGGCGCAGGGTTGTGCCGTCCGTATCTATGACGGTGTACGCGACTTGATAGTATTCCTCGCCCTCATCGCCGATAGCGATAAAGTCCACCTCGGTTCTGCCGACCTTGCCGATGTGAATCTCATAACCACGGCGCAACAGTTCAAGGAACACTACGTTTTCAAGGATATGCCCCATGTCTGCCTTCTTCGTTCCGAGCAGAGCGTATCGCAAGCCGATGTCGGCGGCGTAATACTTGTCGCCTGTTTTCAAGTATTGTTTCCCTTTAACGTCGTACCGCCCGATTTGGTAGAGGATGAAGCAATCTGTAAGTGCGGTCAGATAGCTCTCGACCGTGTGAACGGCGATTTTACGCCCAGCTGAAGTCATAGTGTCCGCGATTTTCTTGGTGGAACACATGTTTCCGATATTGTCAAACATAAAGCGGGAAACGCTTTTTAGCATGGCGGTGTTGGGGAATTTCCTGCGGGAAACAATGTCTTTAAGCACGATGGTGTCATAGATGCCTTGCAAATACAGCCTCCTGTCTTTAGGTTTTGCGATTTCCAACGCATAGGGAAACGCGCTGTTTTGGATATAGTCCATATACAAGCGTTCGCGATTCGCATCATCGGGAAACACAGATACATATTCCTTGAACGACAGCGGGAGCATCTTGATTTCAACATAACGCCCTGAAAGCAGGGTCGCCAGTTCACCGCTGAGGAGGTAAGCATTTGAGCCTGTTATATACACATCGCAGTTCTTTTTCACATATAGGCTGTCAACGCACTTCTGAAAGTCGGCCACACGCTGCACTTCGTCAATGAAGATATACATCTTCTGGTTCGGAATGATCTTCTCATTTATGAAGCTGTACAGCTGCTTGTAGGTTTCTATTTCATCAAATTCACCTTCTTCAAGGTTGACAGAAATGATTTGCTCGCCAGCGACACCATCTGAGCGCAAATAATCCTGATACAGCTCTAGCAACGTGGATTTTCCGCACCGCCTGATGCCTGTAACGACCTTTATCAACATCTTGTCCCGAAAGCTTACAAGGGAATCAAGATAGGCTTGTCTTTGAACCACAAGCTCACCCCCATTCGTAATTGCTGTAATTATAACAAAAGCTGCCCATGTCGTCAAGTATTTGCAGCAATGAGGCAAAAACTTTTCTGCGCACAGCAGCTGGTTCACATTTTTGCGGTGAATAAACGTTGAACATGTCGGAATCAGGGGTTTAAATTTTCTTTCAATTCAAGATTGCTCAAGCTATCCGGCATTAATCTAACAATAATGATACATTGGCCGGAGAAACCCTTGAATTTCAGCGGTTCTACAACCGCCATGAATCTGAAAAGATTTTTTAAACAGCGAAATTAAATTCTATTTTGCGCATATCTAACTGCTATCAATACGGCTATAGAATATAATGTTTTGGGAACATATCGGCGTTTGAGAAAATTCTTTATATACAGGAAAATGGTTGTCAAATTAACGCAGCATCGGCAAGTGAAAGGGGGGCAGTAGGCAGTGCCGGTCTTGGCGCTGGCGGAAACCAGCGATGGAAAAAGGGCGCAAAGCCTGGAAAACGAAATGTTAATCAAACTTACTTATTTTATTTGGAGGTAAACAAAAAATGAGAAAAACAAGAAAGATCGTATGCATGCTGTTTGTAGTGGCATTGATTGCCGCGCCATGTTCAGCATTTGCGTCCCAGTTCACCATTGACTATCAGATGAACACCAACCAAATGAACGGATCCAGGATCATGGGCTGGGTGGAAATGGTGAACCAGATGAATCAGATGGCTGACCTCTGCGATCAGATCGAAGTTGCGACTGTATCCGACTGGTTTGGGCCTGAGTTCCTGAGCGACGCCGGGTTCCCCCTCTATTTTGCTAAATTAGGGGATGGCGACACCATCATATGGATTACGGCTCAGATGCACGGCAACGAGAAGCTGACTACCGTTGGGTTGATGGAATTCATGTGGGAATATGCGAAGAGTGCTGCCCTTAGAGATGAGTTTAAGGATCTGACATTCTACTGCGTACCTATGTACAACGTTGATGGCGGAGCCGAGGCAACGGCGATAAGCACAAGGGGCATTGCTGGACGAGGCGGCATCAGGGGCTGCACGGTCTGGAGAGCAGACGGCACTACTCAGAGCACCAGCTTTGACCTGAACCGCGACTGGAAAATGAACCAGCGAGGCGAAGGCATGGGCTTCCAAGCCAAGACGACCCAGGGCTATTACAGGCTGTGGTGCGATGTTATGCCTGATTTTTCAATCGACAACCACCACCAAGGCAGCTACATCGTTAACAACAACCCCATAACCTATTCCCTCGGAATGGCTCTGATGCCCAGCAGCTCTAGGGTTCCCGCAGTGGCTGACCCAATTGCGGCAGGTTATTACACTAGCCACGTGGCTACAATACCTTATGCTGTGACGCTGCCTTTCATCAAAAATGGGCTCTACGACGACATGTGCAAGCAAATACAGAAGTCCATTTACGACAAAATAAGCGAAGACATAAGGAAGCTTTACGTTTATACCAGCTCAAGCCCGAATAGCACAACCCAGGCAGCCGCCAACGGCGCTGCCATCGGCGACGTTTACGTAAATTCTCCAATCGACCTTTACCCCGGCCTTGACCTCTACGGCGTCGGCGTAGCCGGCACCATGATGGGCCTTAATTTCAACGACTGGAACCCGTACAGGTGGAGCTGCCCGTCGTTCTACGTTGAGTCGGAGTACCAGTTCAACGCCAGCACGAACATTAACAACAGGCACAAGGGCATCGCCTTGCAGACCTACTACTACACCTTGGCTGCCGCAAGGACGATCCTGTCGGAAGACTACAAGGGCTACGATCCGGAAGATTACTACTTGGTGCAGCACATGACCAGTGGCTCAAGGTGCTCCATCAACACAGTGTACGGCATTGACAGGAGGATCGACCAGCCGCCTATCGATTGGTCGTTCATGGAGCCAGTGAAGTCCGGCATCAAGGCTGATGCAGTTACCGGCGTAGAAGGCAACGTGGAATTCACTGTCGAGATATTCCAGCCCGTCGACGTGCTGGCTGTTGAGCTCGAATTTGTCATTGACGGCCCGATGGCTGGCATCGGTGTAGAAGGCATCAACGGCTTCGAGCCTTTGACCGACATCTTCTGGACATACGCAGGAGCCGGCATGTGGAAAGGCGCTGTCACCATGAAATACGAGGCAGGCGGGGATTCGACCGGCTACACGCACAGGAAGATATCCGACATTGCCACCTTCGTCTTTGCGCCAACGGCCCAAGGCGATGCGTCCATGACACTGACAGGCTTTAATGTTGTAGGGATTGACGGCGACACGACAAAGTACATCAACTCTGAAATCACCAAGCCGACAGCTAATACAGTCATAGAGCAGCTTGTATGGTCAAAATACGACCTGAACAAGGACAACATCGTTGATGCCCTTGACCTTGGCATTATGCTGCTGTACTGCGGCTTCGATGCAGACAGCGAAGATTGGGCCAACTTGGTCAAGGTCAATGATTCCAGGGGCAGGCCAGTTACAGCAAGCATGTGTGACGTAAACTGCGACGGCGTAATCGACATGCTCGACCTGCTTGACCTGTTCATTCACTATACGAAATAAGCTTAAATAACAAATAGGTTGATCTTTTTATGACGAAACAACTGCCTACGGAAACAATGGAGACTGTTTTCGTAGGCAGCGTTTTAATCTGAATTTCAAATAATTTCAATCATGCAGATAAATCTAACAATAATCTAACGCACAGAAATTGATATCAGGCGCAAACGCTTGCAAACAGCGGCTTTACAATGGGACTCTCGGGAAACGGCAGCCGTTGCAGTTGAATGGAAATATCAATAAAATTTCCATTGCTGTATTATTTCTAACGCTACCTCTAACAATTATGTTATATAATATTAGTCAACTCAAGTTGAGTTGCACTATTTTTATTAGGAGGTAATTAAAAATGAGAAGAAGTAAGTTGTCAAGAAAGCTGATTTGCCTGTTTGTTGTCGCAATGATGGTTGCTGCCCCTTGCACTGCATTTGCGTCACAACTAACGATCGACTGGCAGATGAACACCGGCCAGATGGCAGGGCAAAGGATCCTGGGCTGGCAGGACATGGTAAGCCAGCTCAAACAGATCGGCGACATGTGCGACGAAATCGACGTCTACACCGTGGCAGACTGGTTTGGCCCCGAATTCGTCAGCGACGCCGGCTTCCCACTCTATTTTGCAAAGGTGGGGAACGGCGACACAGTCATCTACATGTCGGCTCAAATGCACGGCAACGAGAAGCTGACCACCGTAGGCATGATGGAGTTCCTGTGGGAGTACGCGAAAGACGCAGCCCTCAGGGAAGAGTTCGCTGGACTGACCTTGTACTGCATACCTTTCTACAATGTTGACGGCGGCTCTGAGAGCAGCAACATAAGCCCGACGGGCGTTGCAGGGCGCGGCGGCATAAGGGGTGCCACAGTTGTTCAAAGGAACGGCATTACCAGCACCAGCTTTGACCTCAACCGCGACTGGAAGACGAACCAGCGAGGCGAAGGCTTGGGCTTCCAAGCAAAAACGACTCTGGGTTACTACAAACTGTGGTGCGAAATCATGCCCGACTACGCCCTTGACCTGCACCACCAGGGCAGCTACGTCGTCGGCAGCAACCCCATAACGTTCTCCCTTGGGATAGCCCTTATGCCAAGCGGCCCGGACGTCCGTGCGATTGCTGACCCCATCGGCGCAGGCTTGCTGACCGGCAATACCGCAACAATCCCCTATGCCGTGACGCTGCCATTTATCAAGAATGGGCAATACAACGACATTATTAAGCAAGTCCACAAAGCGTCATACGACAAGATGTGGGAAGACGTAAAGAATCTGCACGTCTACACCAGCTCAGCCCCCAATAGCACCAGCCAGGCGACAGCCAACGGTGCCCGCGTAGGCGACGTTTACGTTGGCCCGTGCATCGACCTTTACCCCGGCGTCGACATTTACGGCGTCACGGTCTCAAATGTCATGCTGGCGCCAAACTACAACGACTGGAACCCGTACAGATGGAGCTGCCCGGGATTCTACACCGAGCACGAGTACCAGTTCAACGCCAGCACGAACATGACGAACAGGTACAAGGGCATCGCTCTGCAGGTCTATTACTACATTAAGGCTTTCTGCAGGACGTTCATCACCGAAGACTACAAGAACTACGATCCGGACGACTACTGGAAGGTTCAGCACATGACCTCAGGGAACAGGAATTCGCTAACGACAGTGTACGGCGTTGACAGGGATCTCAGGGTTGCACCGGTTGATTTCTCATTCATGGATCCCGTGAAAGCCGGCATCAAGGTTGATGAAGTTTCCGGCGTTGAGGAGAACGTGGATTTCACTGTGGAGATATTCCAGCCCACCGACGTCCTCGCTGTTGAACTCGAATTCGTTATCGACGGCCCGATGGCAGGCGTCGGCGTAGAAGGCATCAACGGCTTCGAGCCCTTGACCGACATCTTCTGGATTTATGCAGGGGATAGCAAATGGAGAGGCTCTGTCACCATGAAATACGAAGCGGGCGGCGATTCGACCGGATACACCCACAAGAAACTGTCAGACATTGCCAAATTCGCCTTTGCGCCAACAGCCGAGGGGAATGCATCCATGACGCTGACGGGCTTCAATGTTGTAGGGATTGACGGCGACACTACAAAGTACATCAACTCCGAAATCACCAAACCGACAGCCAATACAGTCATCGAACAGCTCGTCTGGTCAAAGTACGACCTGAACAAGGACAACATCGTCGACGCCCTCGACCTCGGCATCATGCTCCTGTACTGCGGCTTCGACAGCGACAGCGCAGATTGGGCCAACTTGGTCAAGGTCAATGATTCCAGGGGCAGGCCAGTTACAGCAAGCATGTGCGACGTCAATTTTGACGGCGTGATCGACATGCTCGACCTGCTCGACCTGTTCATCCACTACACCAAATAATTAGCGTACCGCGCGCAGTTTAGAGTATTAAACCGGCGGAGCGCGGCTTCGCCGGTTTGTTTGAAAAAAATAGCCGGCGCACGAGTTCCCATCGTGTGCCACACATATAAATAGATAACAGGAGGAAGATTTAACATGAAGAAATTATTGGTTTTATTACTGGTTCTTTCGCTCGCGTTCACCGGCGCAGTCACAGTTACAGCATCGAACAGCGCACCGGCTGAGGCAAGCGGAGTGCCGCTTTTGGCGGTGACAGTTCCCACTTGGGACGAGGCTGACGTTATTTGGCAGGCTGGCCTTGACATCCTGGGCCATGAAATTGATGACGACATCGGCATCACTTTCCATATGGTGGCCTCGGACTATGTCATGAACTACATTGCTGAGAACAACATCGAGTACACTGTGGTCAACGAAATAGGCATACGCCCTGAAGACTTCGGTGGATACAGGTACGAGCCAGGCGCAGCAGCCTTGGCTGACGAGCAGCCAATCGCGAATACATGGCCGTTAAGCTCGACTAACTTGCCACAAAGAAGGCCCGACTTGACTCGCGAATACGACAAATATTTTGATCCGACCGGCGTTTTGATGAATGAGCAGTACGGGCATCCGGAGCGCCGCGGTTTCAGAACTGTAACGGAATACTATTCCGAGGTGAACTATCTGGCCGAAACTTATCCGGAGCTCTGCAAAAAGCACGTGATTGGCGCGTCTTTCCAAGGTTTCCCAATTTACTGCCTTGAAGTGACCAGCACTCCGGGTGCCAACGACGGCAAGCCTTGCTCTTTCCAAGTCAGCCCTGACCATGCAAGGGAATGGCCGGCGTCCGAGATGCTCATGAACACTATTTGGTTTCTGCTTACAAAATACCAGATCGACCCACAGGTAACAGAGCTTTTGGACACCACCAGGATATTCTTCGTGCCCATGTCGAACCCGGACGGCGCCCACTATGACCACACGCGGGTCAGCGGAACCAGCCAGCCCGGCTCTTGGCGCAAGAACGTGAACACCAACGGCTCTACCAGCGCAAGCAACTGGGGTGTTGACCTTAACAGGAACTATCCTTACGATTGGGGCAACAACGATGGTTCAGCCAGCACGATCTCAAGCGACACATACCGTGGCGTTGCGCCCTTGAGCGAACCTGAAAACGAAGCAAAGATGACCATAGCCCTCAACAACATGATTATGACTTCAATTACCCATCACACTTACAGCGAACTGGTGCTGTCGCCATGGGGGCAGAACAACGATCTTCCCAGCCAGGACGCCATAGACCTAGGCCGCAGGATGGCTGACATCAACCTGTACAACGATTACAGGTCAAGAGGCCTTTATGCCACCAACGGCGGTTTTGACGACTACATGTACGGTGCATTGGGTTCCCTCAGCTACTGCTTTGAGCACAACACTGTCAACTTCGCACGCCCCTACAACGGGGACACCGACGGGGACACCAGCTACGGCAGGTACGGCGCCACGACCGAGTTTAAAGATTATTACGGCAACCAGAGGTGGTTCAACCTGCAGTACCCAACGACGCTTACAGGAACCAGGGCACCTGCGGCAACAATCACGGCTGATGCGGTCGTCATAACGGGACCCTTTGACACTTACACCGACGCCAACAAAGCCGGAACTGCTGCAAAAGTCCAAGCGGTTGCTGACCAGCTCGAAGGCAAAATACTGATAATGCACATTGGAAGCAGCAACGCCAACACCTCCGCAGCTTTGAGGGCGGCGCAGGATGCGGGCGCAGTCGCAGTTATCCTTTCGAAGAACAATTCCGGAACAATAGGCCTTTGGAGGCCGGCGTTTGGAACAGACGCTGCCGCGCAGGCTATAACAATTCCAGTTGCGGGCGCCCTTGACGCTTACTGCAGGGAAATCGACGAGTACATTCAAAAGAACGGCAAATGCGAAGTTTCGATTCTAAGCCGCGACCTAGTGAATGAAGGGGCTGGCGGAGTGCAGTGGTATTTCAGAAGGAACATTGGCGCTTTCATGCTTAACATGGACGCTGCCAGGGAATACGCCTCGCATATCACCGGCAAAGTCGTTGACACCAGTGGCAACCTGCTCGATGCACAGCTCAACCTTTCTGTTGTTGCTAAGGCTCGGCTGAGAAACACAAGCGGCACCATCTTGGCAAACACCTACGACAGGACAAGAAGGGCTGTCCTCGACATAGCAGACGGTGCCTATGACTGGTCGGTCAACCCGTCAGAGCAACCTCACCAGAGCTCATACGGCGACAATGGCGGTTACAAGATCGTCGCCAGTTCATCCGGCAAATACGACACGACCAACAATGTGAAAGTTATGGATCGCAAGCTCACGTACTCAGATGTAGACTTCGTGATGACGACTGCCATATCCAGCACCTTTGACTTCGACAAAGCTTGGGGGCCAGTGGGCACAGTCACCGTACCGTTCTCCACACACAACACAGACGGCACGGTTGGGGTTATTGACGGCGCAGCTGTGACCGCAACTGTTGGCGGCCTGCCCGTTGCAGTGGACTCCCTTGGCGGCGGCAGCTACACTGCCACCTTCGATCCGGCCGACTTGAACCTTGGCACAGACACCGCCGAGCTGGTCATCAACTTCGACGGCGGCGCGGCACACTCCGCGTTCGCTGCGGACATTGAGCTTGCCTGCGTGTACGTAGACCTTAGCACTGATACAGTTACCTACGTCAGCGACGATGTGGCATACACTGTATCGCTCCGCGATGCAGTGGACGTTCTGGCAGTCGAGCTGGAATTCACCATCGACGGCAACATGCTGGCGGGGAAAGGCATTGAGGGGCTAAACGGCTTTGACAACATGAACAACATCCTTTGGATTTACGCCGGGGACAACCTCTGGAAGGGCACAGTGACATTGGATCTTCCGTCGGGCTCTACAACAGGGCTTACGGCTGCAGGTCCTGTTGACATCGCAGTGTTCACCTACGGCGCAAAAGGCTACGGCAACGCCACTATGGCTTTGACAGGCGCAAGGGCGGTCGGCCTCTTTGGAGACACGACCAGGTACCTGACCACCGCCATTGGCGAAGGCACAGCTACTTCGATCATAGCCAAGTCGAAATACGACCTCAACAGGGACGGTATTGTTGACGCGCTAGACCTAGGCATCATGCTGCTTTACTGCGGCTTCGACAGCGATTCCGCTGATTGGGGCACTTTAGTAAAAGTCAATGACGCTTGGGGCAACGGCGTCACGGCAAGCATGTGCGACGTCAACGGAGACGGCCTGATTGACATGCTTGACCTTCTCGACCTGTTCATACACTACACGAAGTAGTCGTTGAAAATATAACAAGCCGGGCTCCTTATCAGGGAGCCCGGCAAAAAAAGCAAAGGAGTGAAAGGGAATGAAAACCAACAAGTTATCACAAAAACTATTGTGCATGCTGCTTGTTATTGCTCTAGTTCTGATACCATGCACAGCTTTCGCATCGTCGATTGCACTTAACAAGCCGTCCAACGCCGGCTTGGCAGTCGGTAACAGGATAATGACTTGGGACGTCATGGTGAACCAGATCCACGCCATGGCTGAACTCTGCGACGACATGGAAGTATGCACCATCGCAGATGTGTTCGGAAATCCTGAGTTTACCAGCGAAGCAGGAATGCCTCTTTACTTTGTGAAGGCTGGCCACGGTGACAAGGTTGTATGGCTGGAAGCCCAGATCCACGGCAACGAGAAGCTGACATCCATGGGATTGATGGAATTGCTGTGGGAATACGCGAAGGACGAAAACCTCAGGGCTGACCTTGAGGATTTAACCATCTACGCCATCCCCATCTACAACGTGGACGGCTCAAGGGCCAGCTACACCAGTGCCGGCGTACCCAACTACAACAACGCCCAGAGGGGCACCTGTGTTTGGAACGCAAACGGCACAGTGCGTTCAAGCAATTTGGACTTGAACCGCGACTGGAATTTCGGGCTGAGAGGGAACCCCGTGGCCTTTGTAGCGAAAGAATCAAGGGCGTATTTCAGGCTATGGGCAGACATCATGCCTGACATAGCTATCGACATGCACCACCAGAACACCGTCAGCTTCGGCACCCCCTCCCTGCCCTATACCATGTCCTTGGGCACCGCGCTGAACGCCAGTGGGCCTAGGACCCCTGCAGTGGCAGATCCGGTTGGCGAGGGCTTGCTCAGTGCCAGCGCTACCAGCAACAACATCTTTTATGCCATTACTCTGCCTTTCCTTAGGGACTACGAAGTTCAGATTAAACAGCAGACAAAGTACGTTTTCGATCAGATTGCCGGCGACGTAAGAGATCTGTTCGTGTATCCTTCAGGCACAAACGCCGGCCAGCCCTACACTCACGTACCTATCAACATCTATCCTGGCGTAGACGTGTACGGCGGAGCTGTTTCCGGCATGATGCTGGGAGTCAACTACAACAACTGGAACCCGTACCAGTACACCTGCCCAGCCTGGTTCTGGGAAGTTGAGCAGCAGACAAACAACAACACCACGAACCTGACAGCAAGGTACATCGCTATAGCATGGCAGAGCTATTACGGCGCAAAAGCCGTCTGCTACATGATAGCAAATGACGATTTTGACACCTATGACCCTGACACCTATTGGGACATGCCCTATGCAACTTCCGGAACCTTCAGCGCGATTTCCACAACTTATGGCACTGACAGGAACCACAGGCTCCCGCCGGTAGATTTCTCGCCTTTGGATTATGTGAAAGCAGGCATCAAGGCAGATGCGGTTTCTGGGGTTGAAGACAATGTAGAATTCAACGTTGAGATATTCCAGCCGAAGGACGTGCTGGCTGTCGAGCTGGAATTCAACATCAACGGCCCGATCGCAGGCGTCGGAGTTGAAGGCATCAATGGCTTTGAACCTATGACCGAAATCTTCTGGGTTTACGGAGGAAACGACACTTGGAAGGGTTCCGTCACTATGAAATACGAGGCAGGCGGCGACTCAACCGGGTACACCCACAAGAAACTGTCTGACATCGCCAAGTTCGTCTACGCTCCGATTGCAGAAGGTGAAGCGGCTATGACGCTGACAGGCTTTAGGGTTGTTGGTATCGACGGCGACACGACAAAGTACATCAGGTCTGAAATCACTATCCCTTCAGCCACGACAACCATTGAGCAGCTCATATGGTCAAAATACGACCTGAACAAGGACAACATCGTCGATGCCCTCGACCTCGGCATAATGCTCCTGTACTGCGGCTTCGACAGCGACAGTCCCGATTGGGCAAATTTGGTCAAGGTCAACGACTCCAGGGGCAGGCCAGTCACAGCAAGCATGTGCGACGTGAACTGTGACGGCGTGATCGACATGCTAGACCTGCTTGACCTGTTCATTCACTACACTAAATAGCATTCAAAAGACACATCTTGTATAGTGTATGACGTCAAAACCGACGAAGCGACAATTTCGTCGGTTTTGACACATTATTCTAACAATTTTGTCAGTGGCGAATTGTTGTCAAAGTTGAAAAACTAAGCATTCGTATGAATCGCATACCGACTAGACGAAAATTTTTGAAAATAGAAAAACAAAAAAAGTAATTCTTATTATTTTCGACATCTAACGAGTAATCATACAATTTTATTTTATAATTGAGTTGATGAAACGGTTACAGTTATTGCAAAATTAGCTTTAGCACAGTTTATTTCATTAAAGGAGGAAAAAAATGAAAAGGAAATTTGTTTGCATGGTGGTTGTTCTTGCTCTTTGCATCGCACCATGTACCGCATTTGCGGCACCAGACCAAGGCATAGGCGCCACGATAATGACGCATGACCTGATGGTAAGCCAACTGCTGGAGATCGACGCGCTGAGCAGCGACGTCGAGCTGTTCAAGCTTTCGGACAGGTATGGCCCTGATGCCACTGCCGAATCCGGCAAACCTCTCTATGTGCTCAAGATGGGCGACGGCGACATCGTTGTTTGGATCCAAGCAAGGATACACGGCAACGAAAGGATCACCACTATTGGCTTCATGGACTTTATATGGGAATACATAGGGTCAGCAGCACTGAGGGCCGACCTCGCAGATTTGACCATCTATGCCATCCCCATCTACAATCCGGACGGGTCAGACCGCAACCAGAGGGGCACTGTGGTCCAGCCAGAAAACCGCCTCCCTGGCCAGACTGGAGTGACCGGCCCTGGGCAGTACACCAACTATGACCTTAACCGCGACTGGAAGGTTGACCTTGCAGGCGAAGGCGTAGCTTTCGGCGCATTGGAGTCAAAAGCTTACTACAAGCTCTTCTGCGACATCATGCCTGATTATTCCCTTGACCTGCATCACCAAGGATCGAAGAACACCACTCCGACGAATGGCAGCAGGATACCGGGGTATGTAAGCGGTTCGATGCCGATCACCATGTCCATCGGCACGTCCCTCTACATCGACGGCCCGACGCTTCCCTACATCAAGGACTACAACACAAAGATGAAGCAGCTGGGCGGATACGTTTTCCGTGAAATAGCCGATGACGTAAGAATGGCTTTCCCGACTCCGTACGCTTTGCCGTGCATCGACATGTACAGCGGCATCGAAATATTCGGTGGCGTAGTCTCCGGGATGAGCCTCGGCATCAACTACGAAGGCATCAACCCGTACAACCACAGCTGCCCGACGCTGTTCTTTGAATCAGATGGCAACAACACCGCAGCGATCTCTGCAAACACCTTGGCTATCGCCAAGCAGAACTACTTGGGCGTCATGGCTTTCTGCAAAGGCATCGTCACCGGCGAAGTATTGACCGTAGACGAGGACATCTATTACAACATTCCGTACAGCGGGACCAGGCCGACGATGAGCCCTTCAAGCCGCGACTACGACACCAGCGCGAACGGGCGTCATACCCAATGGGTGCAGTCGGTTAGAAACACTGGGCTTTGGTACTACACCACCAAAGCAGGCCTGAAAGCCCTCGAAGTTTCCGGAGTCGAAGGCGACGTGGAATACACCCTTGAGGTTTACGGCGCAAAAGACGTCCTAGCTCTCGAACTGGAATTTGTGATTGACGGCCCTCTCGCAGGCATTGGCGTTGAAGGAATCAACGGGTTTGAGCCAATGAGCGACATCTTCTGGATGTATGCAGGAAACGGCACTTGGAGCGGCTCCGTCACCATGAAATACGAGGCTGGGGATTCTACCGGTTTCACGGCAAGGAAACTGGCTGACGTAGCTAAGTTCGTATACGCCCCGACGGCACAGGGCGATGCTACAATGACGCTGACAGGCTTCAGGGCCGTGGGCTATGACGGCGACACAACAGTATACCTTGACTCAGCGATCGCCATCCCGTCAGTGACGACCACCATTGAGCAGCTTGTGTGGTCAAAATACGACCTGAACAAAGACAACATCGTCGATGCCCTTGACCTCGGCATCATGCTCCTGTACTGCGGCTTCGACGCTGACAGCCCCGATTGGGACACCCTGGTCAAAGTCAATGACTCCAGGGGCAGGCCGGTCACAGCAAGCATGTGCGACGTCAACTGTGACGGCGTGATTGACATGCTCGACCTGCTCGACCTGTTCATTCACTACACGAAATAACATCCAAGCACCACTACCATAAAAAAACCGGCGAAGTGAAAGCTTCGCCGGTTTTTTTCAATTAAACACAAATCTCACTCGAATTTCTTTGTGGCGTCCAGGTATTTTACGAGGACGCCAAGATTGGCGTAGTACATGGAAAATTTGTCGTTTTTTTGCACCTGAATTAGCTCGGATTCTGCGAGTTTTTTTAGGTGCTGCGATATTGTCGCTTGAGAGTAGTCAAAAGCAGCAACGACGTCTTTGTTGCATACAGGCACCCTATCCTTGTTGCGTTTCATTATAAACCGGTAGATTTTGATTCTGGCAGGATGCGCCAACGCATCCGAAACCCGCGCTACCAGCAGTATTTCTTCTTCCTGAAGTTCGTCGGTTTCTTTACGCAGTCTCATGGCTTACTCTGCAGGCGCAAGGCGCGCTTGGAAATGGCGAAGGATCGGAGGTTCCCACGTTATGCGGTAGCCTCTTTTAATGCTGTGCGCACGCTCTTTTATGGCAACCAGCGCATCCGTCACTACGTCAAAGTGAGCTTGGGTGTAGACCCTGCGTGGTATGGCCAGCCTTGTAAATTCAAATTGCGATTTTAGCTGCTCGCCAGTGTCTGGGTCGTTGCCGAGCATGTATGAACCGATGTCGCAGCAGCGGATGCCCGCCTCCTTGTAGAGTTCGATGGCAAGCGTCTGCCCCGGAAACTCGTAGTACGGCAGATCCGGGAACATGTGCTGCGCGTCAATGAACACGCCGTGCCCGCCTACAGGGGACTGGTACACTATTCCTGCATCGTCAAGCTTTGAAGCTATGTATTCCATTTGCCCTATGCGGTAAGCCAGGTAATCGTCGTTTATCGACTCATATAAGCCTATGGCGAGAGCCTCCATGTCGCGCCCGTTTAGGCCGCCGTAGGTGAAAAACCCCTCGTAAGAGATGCAGTTTGCCCGGATTGGCAGCAGCAGCGGAGTGTCTGCGTCTTTAACCCCGATGAGGCCTCCCATGTTAACTATGCCGTCTTTCTTGGCTGACATGGTGAAAAGGTCTGCGTAGCTGAACATCTCGCGCACGATTTCCTTTATCGGTTTGCCTGCGTAGCCTTCCTCGTCCCTCTTTATGAAATACGCGTTCTCAGCGAAGCGCGCACTGTCAATATCGAGGAGGATGTTGTATTTTTTGCAGATATCGCTTGTTTCGCGCATGTTTTTAATAGATACAGGCTGGCCGCCAGCCGAATTGTTCGTGACAGTCAAAACGACAAGCCCAACGTTTTCGGGCCCCAGCTCGTTGATGAGCTTTTCCAAGCCGACCACGTCCATGTTCCCCTTGAACTTCGCCCTCTTGCCGGGATCCTTCGCCTCCTCGACCACGCAGTCGATGGCGCGGGCGCCGGCCAGTTCAACATGTGCTCTGGTGGTATCAAAAAACATGTTGGATATGGCGTACTTCCCCTTGCCCAGCAAGATGGGGAAAACGACTTTTTCTGCAGCGCGCCCTTGATGGACTGGCTGGATGTAGCCGTAGTTGAAAATGTCCTTGCCAGCTTCTGCCAATTTGAAATAGCTGTTTGCCCCGGCATAAGACTCATCGCCGATCATCAAGCCGCCCCATTGGTTTTGGCTCATGGCGTTCGTGCCCGAATCAGTCAATAGGTCGATGTAACAGTCTTCGCCGCGCAGGTTGAACACGTTGAAGTTAGCTTCTTTGATTTTTGCTTCTCTTTCTTCTCTCGTCAGCATCCGCAAAGGCTCAACGACCTTGATGCGGAATGGTTCCGGTACGTACTTTATTGCCATAAAATCCTCCTTATCGACTAGTGGTAATTCGGGAATATTATACATCAGAACACGTTGAAAAGCAAGGGGTTTTTCCCTTGCAGATCATACCGCGCCAAGCACCAAGCGGGAAGCGCGACCGCTTATTTCTCTGCCTTGAGTAATTTTATCAAGGTTACTAATGCTTGAATCTCGTCATCTGACAGGTGCTGGAATTCCTCAAGCAGCAGCTTGAGGCTTCCTGTCATGTACGGCAAGCCTGATTCTTCGGCTATTTTGTGTCCACGTGGGATTTCTGCTGTCGCAAAGTAGCTGATCGGCAGGTGCAACTTGTCTGCGTAGTCCTCGACGGTCGTTATCTTTGGGATGCGCTGATTGTTCTCATACCGGCTTATCACCTGCTTCGAAGTTCCGAGCACTTTTGCGAATTCCTCTTGTGACAATCTTTTCTCATATCGAATTTTCTTCAATACTTCCCCAAAGGGCATCTTCTCATTCATTTCCTCGTCCTCTTTCTAGTCTTCTGCATCTGCTTATCTTAATTTAATCATTTTTCGCCGGGAAATTCAAGACAAAAATGAAATTAATTTTATTTGTCGCCAATTAGTTGACAACATAGATGTATTGAGTTATTATTAATATAGAATTTATTGGTTGGCAAAACAGTCAAAGAAAGGATGGTCACAATGGCTGACAAAATTTTAGCACTAAGAGGGCTGATCTACGGAAAATTTGATTCCGAGACAGCATTCGCAAAGCGTTTAGGCTGGTCGCGTCAGCGGCTAAACAAGATCACATCAGGAAAAAGCAAGCCTGATATCGATGAAGTCTTTATTATTGCGCAGGGGTTGGAAGAGGATTTTGAGACTGTCGCCCAAGTTTTTTTGCAGTATTGGTCACCAAAAAGGCAACTAAAATCTGTTCACTTTGACCTTGACGAGTCCGTTGCGCCCGAGGAATGCTCAGATTCTGACGAATAGCAGATCGCTCCGTCAATCATTGTAATATCGACATCCAGCTTGAATATGTTTTCAGGCGGGATGCTTAGTATGTCGCCGGAAAGGACGATCATGTCAGCAAGCTTTCCGGGTTTTATGCTGCCCTTGATTCCTTCTTCAAAGGACGCATAAGCGCCGTTGTACGTTGCGCACCTGATTGCTTCCATGACTGATATCGCTTGGGTCTTGTCGCACTGATAGCTGCTCTCCCTGTCGCACCTGTTCACGGCTGCGTCGAGGGTTGCCATGCCCGCAGGGTATGACGGGGTGTCGCTGTGAACCGAACACTTGATGCTCGCATCCAGCATGCTCCTCAGTGCGCATATGTTCTTGTTTCTTTCCTCGCCGTAAAAATCCAAGAATTTTCGGCCCAATTTGTAAATTGAAGAAACGTTGACGCTAGGGCAAATGTTCATCTTTGCCATCCGGCTGACGAGGTCTTGGTCAGTAATCGTGCAGTGTTCGATTCGGTGACGCAGGTCTGGCCGAGGGTTTGCCCCAAATGCTTTTTCATATCCTTCAACCATGTATTCAATGGCCAAGTCCCCTATGGCGTGGGCAGTTGCTTGGCATTCTGCATCGTTGATCTTTTTTATGTACTCAGCCACTTCGCCTCTCTGCCAGCCAAACTCGCGAGGCAGGCTTGGGTCGTGGGAGTAGGGCGCCCTCGTGCCGCAGGAAGGCGCTCCGGAACCGCCGTCGATCATGAACTTGCTGCTGCCAATCCGGAAATGCGGATCGCCAAGGCCACTCATAAGCCCCAAACCCAGCCAGTGCTCATTGTCCTCCTTTGAAAAAGGTTTCCCCAGAACGCTGTGGAGCATCATGTAGGTGCGCACGATGAATTCACCGCTGGTGCAGAGCTTTTGCATGATATGGTAAGACGCTTTGCCGAATTCCCCACAGTCGTGGATGGAAGTTATGCCATTTTCAAGGCAGTGCTTTTGAGCCTTCAGCGCGGCTTTTTTTTGCGCTTCTTCTGAGTATCCGACTTCTGCCCAGAGCCTGAAGTGGGTATGGCCGCGCACCAGCCCGGTGAGTTTCCCGTCCTTGACTTCAACCTCGCCCACCGGGTATTTGACAGCGTCGCCTGCCCCGAAAACCCCGAGCAACGCCAAGGCTTTGCTGTTGTACACGCAGACATGCCCGCCGCCGTGCATGCACTGGACGGGGTTTGCAGGAGCTGCGGCATCAAGCTCCTCGATTGTCGGGTGCCGCTGCTCAGGCAGGAGAGAAGGCTCATAACCCATCATCGAAACCCATTCCCCATGCTTTTTTAAAGCTGCCGCCTTTCTTAAAACATCCAATATGCCTGCAATGGATTTGCAGTTTTCGTAAAAAGTGTCGATTATCGCAGCATCCGCGTCCGGCTCAACCAGCCCTGACAGTATGGCGTGGTAGTGGGTGTCAACGATTCCAGGCATAAGCGTCCTTCCCTTGAGGTCGATGAATCTTGTCCTATCATCTGTTACGCCTTCAAGCCCGTCATTTGATCCCACATACAGTATCCGATTGCCCTTCACCGCAACTGCTTCGGCTAGCGTGTCGTTTTCATCAACTGTAATTACGGAGCCGTTTACAAACGCTACGTCAGCGCATTCAAAACGGTTGATATATTCAGGTTCCAATAGCTTGTACTCCTCCACAATGCAGTGATGTCTATAGCTTGAACGCCTCCTTCGCGTCAGAAAGGGCGCCGTCAAGCCTCTCTATAACTTGGTCAATAGTTTCATACGTGAGGATCGCAGGCGGTTCTATGCGGACTGTCTTGGCGTTGACAAGGGTGCCGGCTGTCATGACTTTTCTTGCGAACAGACCCTTCGTCACTTCGTAGCCAACTTCGGCTTCCGGGAATTCCATGCAGATGAGGAGCCCTGCGCCTCTGAACGATTTGAGGACGGTCGGGTATTTTTTCTGCAGTACGCCAAGTCTTTCCATAAAGTAATCGCCCTTCTCCCTGCACATGCCAGGGGTGTCGTTTTCCAGCATGAATTTAATGGTTGAGATGGCAGCTGAACATGCGAGCGGATTTCCGCCGAACGTTGGAGACCCCAGTATCCATGGGTTGTCGATAAGTTTTTGCGTCCACATTTTAGGTCTTGCGATGATGCCCGTTATCGGCATAACGCCGCCGCCGAATGCTTTGCCATAGGTCATAATGTCCGGGGTAACGTCCTCGACCTCCACCCTCCACATGGTTCCGGTCCTCCCCATGCCGGTTTGGATTTCGTCGCAGATCATGGCCACGCCGTATTTGTCGCAGATATCCCTCACCGCTTTCAGGTACCCCATTGGTGGGATGACCACCCCCGCTTCGCCCTGAATTGGCTCGATTATTACGGCGGCAACTTTTTCGCCTACCGCTTGGAGGTTTTTAATCGCCGCTTCCATGGCGTCAGCATTGCCGTATTCCACATGCTGTACCTGCTGGATCATGGGCAGGTAGTCTTCCCGGTAAGCACCCTTACCGCCCATCGAGATGGCACCGAGCGACTTCCCATGGAAAGCGCCAACTGTTGAAATGAACCATCTGCCTCCGGTTGCTATCCTTGCAAGCTTGAGCGACATCTCGACAGCCTCAGCCCCGCCGTTCGTGAAAAAGCAGTACTGGAGGTCACCCGGCGTTATCTGGGCCAAAAGGTGGGCAAGGTAACCCCTCAGAGGGTCAATAAGCTCTTGGCTGTGCAAGGCGTATTTGTCAAGCTGCGCCCTTACTGTCTTCATTATTGCAGGGTTCCTGTGGCCGCAGGTGTAAATGCCGAACCCACCGAGGCAGTCAATGAACTGAGTCCCGTAAAGGTCTTCGAAATGCTCCTCAGAATCCGTCCATTCCACAAATGCTTCGTTTGTGGACACTGACTTTCGGTACATAAGCCACCCGGGATTGACGTTTTCATTGAAATTCGATATGGAATCCTTAACTATTCTGTCTTTTTCCTCCCGAGTCAGCTCATCTTTTTCAATGTAGCTAACAATTCGGGCAGCTTCTTCCAGCGCAAGATTTTTGTTCTTAGCAGTCATTTTGTTGACCTCTCTTTCAATCGTCTTTTTTTTGCGACAGTATGGACTTAACGGTTCTATTGATGTAAACTACATAAGGTGGAGGTGATTTTATCAAGTACTTCAAAGACTTTCTTTACGGCCTGATCCTAGGGACGTCCGGCATTGTCCCCGGAATAAGCATTGGGACGATAGCGGTGCTGCTGAATATTTACGACAGGATACTCTACTCAGTTAGCTTGGTCGATTTCAGGAAAAACTTAGCTGTTCTGGGGCCTCTCGCCCTTGGCGGCGCTTGCGGCATTTTTTCCTTCAGCAGGCTGATGGCTTTTTTGCTTGCAAAATACGAAATGGCCATGTACTTCTGTTTTATCGGAATAATCGCCGGCTGCATCCCCATGATCTATAAGCGGGCAAAATACGACAAGATAAAACCTAGGAACGCAGCTGTTTTCGCGGCGTCTTTTGCCATCATGGCAGCGCTTGCCTTCATTGACAGGGGCACTTTAACAAACAAGACGCTGGCTCAGCTCGGTGGCCTCTCTGCAGCCCTTTCTCTTCGGATTTTTTTCGCTGTGCTGGCCAGCACTGTCGCCATGCTGCTGCCTGGGATAAGCGGCTCCCTTGTCATGCTTCTCCTTGGCGTTTATACGGTAGCCATCGAAGCGGTTTCAACTTTCAACTTCGCAGTCGTCGCAATTGCAGGGGCAGCTGTGCTCTGCGGCGGGCTAATAGGCGTCAAGCTCATCAAAGCAATGCTCCGATCCCACCCCCAAGCATTGTATTGCGGCATTTTAGGGCTGATAACAGGTTCGATATTCACGATTTACCCCGGATTTTCAGCAGACGCACAAGGGGCAATGTCAATATTCTTAATGGTCTTATCTGCGGTGCTAACCTTTCTTTTTTCAAAAAAGGCCGCTCAATCCGTGTAGTTGTCGAAGTACCCCTGCACGTACACGATGGGCGTTCCCTTGTCGCCGCTTCCGGAAGTCAAGTCGCAAAGGGAACCGACAAGGTCCGCAAGCTTCCTTGGCGTCGTCCCCTGCGCAGCCATGTCTTCCCCCAAGTTGCTTCCTTTATGCCTGATGTATTCTGATATGGCCGCTTTCAGCTCGTCACCCTTGAGGTGCGGAAACTCGTTGTCCGCAATGTATTTCAGCTTCACCTCGTTAGGAGTCCCCTCAAGTCCCTTCGTGTACCCTGGCGATACGACCGGGTCTGCAAGTTCCCATATCCTCCCGACTGGGTCTTTGAACGCACCGTCGCCGTAAACCATAACTTCGACGGTCCTGCCAGTCTTTTCCCGTATTTCGGCTTGAATTTCACGAACAAAGGAGTCGCAGCCCTCCGGAAAGAGTTTTATCTTGTCCTCTGTCGCTTTATTTGACCCCAGTATCCCGTATTTTCTGTTGCATCCGCTGCCTGACACGCTTTCCGTCAGAATGTCGTCAAGTCCGATGACTGTTTTCGCGCCTGCGGCTTTCAGCAGCCTCTTGGTCCGTGCCCTTGTGTGTATGTCGCAAGCCAGAGCCACGTCGGTGTATTCAAGTATCCGCCTTGGGTCGTTCGCAAAGACGACTTCCACATCCGTCCCTTCGGCTTTGATGAGCTCTTTGTAGTAATCCACGTAATTCATGCCCGTGAAAGTGTGCTTCGTCTCGCCGAAGGCCTCCTTGAAATCGTTTTCAGAAAGCACATCGACATATGGGTTTATGTTTTTTTCGTCGAGGGCGTCCATAGGCACCAGATGGTTCCCAACCTCGTCGCTAGGGAAGCTGAGCATCAGCACGATCTTGCGGGTGCCTTTTGCAATCCCCTTTAGGCAAATTGAAAAACGGTTCCTGCTGAGTATTGGGAAAACAACCCCAAGCACTTGGCCGCCGGTTTTCTCCCTGACGTCCTCGCCAATCTGCTCAATGGTTGCGTAATTGCCCTGAGCCCTAGCCAGCACCGCTTCCGTCACTGCAACTATGTCCTTGTCCCGTATTTCGAACTCTCCGGCGCTCGCTGCGCCCAGCACCGTGTTAACAACGATCTCCCTAAGGTCGTCGCCTTCGCTAATTATCGGGGCCCTGAGCCCCCTCGAAACTGTACCAGTAAATCTTGCCATCCAAACATCCTCCTTAGTGAAAAGAGTACCCCTTCAAATTATAATGCCTCGTTTGCTTCATGGCAAGTTGTAAAATTAAAACTGATTTCATTTTTTTCTATATGCAGAACGCTGCGTAAAGCGGAACAGTCTTGATCCCGTTTTCAAAGCCGAAGTTATCGGCAGATATCTTGATGGCATACTCGGGTTTATACTTTTGCATATACGTTTTCAAACTTTTTGCTTTCCTGTTCCCGGCCGACTTGACTTCTATCGGTATAAGCTTCCCTTCGCGCTGGATGACGAAATCTATTTCCGCCTCCCCGTCGCTTTGCCAAGTGTAGCATGCATGCCCACTGCCGGCAAGCTGGCAGCAAACGTAGTTTTCCGTCATGCCGCCTTTAAAATCGAGAAGCTCTGTCGAGTTGTACAAAACGTCATTATGTAGAACGTTGTTCTTCGCACACAAGAGGCCTGTGTCGGACATGAATATTTTAAAACTGTCAATGTTCTTGTAGTTCTCCAGCGGTTTTTTCACTGTGTCAATGCCGTACACACGAATGGCAACGCCAGACAGAACCAGCCATTCCACGGCATTTTCCAGTTCTGACGCCCTTCCGCCAGACTTCACCAACTTGTACTGAAACCTCGTGTTTTTTTTGGAAAGCTGCGCCGTAATGCTGTTGTAAGTCAGCCTCGTTTTCTGGATTTCACTCTTTGTGTTGAACTTGCTCATGTCATCCAGATAGTCTTCCAGCACAGCCTTTTGAACGTTTCTTACAAATACATAGTCATTCGTATCAAGAAACTTCGCGACGCACTCCGGCATGCCGCCAACTACCAGATATCTCCGGTATTGTTCAAGCAGCATATTGTGGTAAAAGCTGTCCATTGGAATGCTTGCTTCGAAGCATTCTTTTATTTTTGCCGAAAACTCTAAGCCGTCTGCGGCTATCAGGTATTCCTCAAAATCCATGGGGTAAAGGGTCAACCTGTCCACTTTTCCAACAGGGAACGAGTACGCTTCCCTGCTGACTGCCACTCCAAGCAAGCTTCCCGCAGTAACAACATGGTAATCCGGTGCAAATTCGTTGAAGTACTTCAAAGATGTGAGTGCAGAAGGGCAAAGCTGAATCTCGTCAAAAAAAATGAGCGTCCTCCCTTTTGTAATCGTCTGCTTGGTAAAAACTTCGATTTTGGGTATAAGCACCCGTGGATCTAGGCTTTCAGCAAAAATTGCTGCCGCCTCTTTGTCGAACTCAAAATTGACATATGCCGTATTGTCATATTGGGTCCTGGCAAATTCCATGACCGCATATGTTTTGCCTGTTTGCCTTGCCCCTTGCAAAATCAACGGTTTTCTGTATTCTGATTCTTTCCAATCCAATAATTTTTTTGATATTTTCCTAAACACATCAACACCTCAGAGATATTATACGTTTTATTCGTCAATATTTCAAGGAATAAACATCAAATAATCGCAATGTTGCATGACATTGGCGAAGTGTGCTATAATAAGCAAAAATGGTTGATTGCGAGGGGAACAGGAGTGATAAAATGGCGTACAAGGTGAAACTGGACATTTTCGAGGGGCCTTTCGACCTTCTCGTGTACCTTATCGAAAACGCCCGCATGAGCATTTACGACATCCAAGTATCGGAAATAACCAGTCAGTACATCGAATACATTGAAAAAGCGAAAACCCTTGACGTCGTGCTGACTTCCGAATTCATGGTTCTTGCAGCGGCGTTGATCGAGATAAAATCAAAGATGCTTTTGCCCCGGCCCAAAACAGAAAGCGATGGCGATATGGAAACAGGCGACCCGAGAAGCGAGCTGGTTGCGCGCCTGCTTGAGTACAAGCGTTTCAAAAATGCAGCCGAGCTTCTTGAAAAATGCGAAGAACTGGCGTTGCTCACCTTTGAAAAGCCAAAGGAGGACCTGGCGGAGTTCACTGGCGAGCCTGACATATACCTGAGCCTCGACATCAAGCAGTTCGTGGCGGCGTTCAACCAATTCCTGCTCAAAAAGAAGAGAGTGGAGGAGATTAAGAAAAACTACGCGATAGCTGAGGAGGCGCGGCAGACAACTGAAGAGAAAATGGATTTTGTCAGGTCAGTGTTCAGGGTCAAAAAAAAGCGGGCCATAAACTTTTGGGAGCTGATAAAGCCTGGGGACGACAAATACGAAATAGCTGCCACGTTTGCAGCAATTTTGGAAATGGCAAGGCTGAAAGCCGTGAAGCTAAGGCAGCCCGTGCCGTTCGGGGACATAAAAATCACGGAAGGGGTGAGCAAAGATGGCCAGCAGGAAAACGATAAAGTCGGCATTTGAATCGCTGATGTTCGTATGGGGGGAGCCCTTAGACGCAAAACTCGCAGCAGAGCTGTTCAACATGAAGGTGGGCGACGCTATCGACTGCTTCAAGGAACTGCAAAATGAATACGAACAAGAGGGCAGGGGCATCGTTGTAAGAGAGATAGCCGGCGGCTTCCAGTTCACCACAAAGGCAGAGAATGCCGAATACATTGAAAGGCTGTGTACGCCTGTAAAGCAGAAAAGGCTCAGCCAGTCGGCGCTTGAAGTGCTGGCGATCATTGCATACAAACAGCCAGTCACAAGAGGTGAAATCGAAGCCATCAGAGGGATCAAATGCGACAGGGTGCTGGAAGGGCTCGCGAAAAAAGAACTGATAGGCGAAGTAGGGCGCTCAAACGCAATCGGCAGGCCGATACTGTACGGTACGACTGAAATGTTCCTCCGCAATTTCGGGTTCACCGACATCGGCGACCTGCCTGAAATCGAAGACATAGAAAACAGCCTTGGCGATGAAGAAGCCGCCAGCGAGCAGGACTCAAGGCAGATGACGCTGAGTTTTGAGGAATGAAGATGTGGCGAGGAGGTTGATTAAAATGACTGTGCAGGAAATAAGGAAAATTAGAGAAAAAAAGTCATTGGAATGAGCATTTGGGGGGAGGTATAATACCGATGACTACAACTTGTAAGTTAGCGGATATGAACAATATGATTTCAGGTAGCGGCAACACGTTCATTTGCTGTGCCAGTTTCGAGAGCCGTTGTCGGTCAATTCCAGAAGCTATCGAAAGGAATAAAATCGCGGCAGCATATGTTTTTGTAGACAAAGAATACGACAATCACAGTGAGGGTAACAAAGGGGCACTATCAGCCCTGTTTGGCGCGGATGCATTTGTCGAAACCTCAACAGAGAAACCCGTCCATACGGCAAGCAATATCTCCCAAACGATCAAAGGAATAGTTAAATCGGGAAACAAAAACCTTATTATTGACATTACCACTTTTACTCACGAAATGCTCCTTATGATTATCAAACTCATATATGAGTATCGTGAAAAATTCGAAAAGGTTACATGCTTGTACAATGAGGCAGAGCGTTATTCAGTTGGTGATACCATTGAGGAGATGTGGTTGACAAAAGGATGCAGAATTTTACGGAATGTTATTGGTTATTCTGGTCAGCTGTATCCGAATGTACCTACTTGCTTGATTCTGTTGGCAGGATTTGAACATGAAAGGGCAACAAGTATAATAGACATGTTAGATCCTGAAAAGCTGCAGATTGGACAAAGCATAGATGAAGATGCCAGCGATGAGCTTCAAAAAGTGATGAAGCATTTTCAAGGCAAGTTAAGGGCTTCCATGGTTGCGCGCACAGAATGCGAGTACTTTGATTTTCATTGCAAAGATGTTGACGCTACAGTAAAAGAGGTTGGGAGCAGTATCGAAAAATACGCAGACCACAACCACAATACTATCATAATCCCACTCAATACTAAGCTTTCGACAATTGCATCGGCGATAGTGGCACTGAAAAACAGGCGTATACAATTATGCTATTCTGTGCCGGAAACTTACAATTTTGAAAAATACTCGTCCGCTTCAGACAAGGTGACTCATGTTGATTTGAAATCATATTTTAGCACAATAGAATTCCATAAATAAATAATAAAACATAATAAAACTGGAAAAGGGAGAGACACGAAGTAAAAAGGGATGACAATATTGAGCAGTAAAGCACAAACAACGATGAGTACGACAGTTGATTATAACATGATTATTGAGATGGAGGTTTTGCGAGAATTTGCAGCGGGAATACACGCAAGCTATCTCCGCTATATGGACAGCAACAGTATAAACGACAATGACATGACCAATCCAGTTGCCATTAATGCGAGAGATGTATTCCAGTTAAAAGATTACATTGTTAGGGAATGTGAAACTCTAGACGACTTACAGCAGGTCCGCGATAAATTAATACTATCAAAAGAAAAACTCCCAAGGCAAGAACCGTCCTCGTTCGCAAAAAACTTGAAAATGACAAGTAGACGCAAGAAACGGTATGACAAGGAGGCTCTCCAGAAAAAGGCGTAGATATGCAAGAGGATAGACTATCCACTTTCTGCGAAGAACAGTTTGAAACAAAATATCAAAAAATAATTTTAGCAGCTTTATCCGAACATTATCCAGTCTCAAAGCCGTACGCATACATTCTTGGAGGGCAGCCAAAAGGCATCATATCAGCAATACTGGAGGGCGGCGAATAAGTCGACGCCCTCCTTCATTTTATCCCACAAAAATCTTGCTCCCTATGGCGCGGAGACACAGACATGGGACAAGTCGTGTTATAGGCATCTTCAGGCATGGGGCACGGTTGTGAAATCCGATATTTCACGATTAATGGTGCATAGGTCGTCCACAGTCAAATCATGAACGTTTTTGTGGCCTGTTATGCGGGCGAACTGCTTGAGCTCAGTGAATGACACATTCAGGTAATTTGCAACCCTCTTCGCGGCAGCGTCGATGTTGAGCCTTTCTCGCAATTCAAGGTCTTGCGTGGCTATTCCTACAGGGCATTTCCCTGAACCGCAAATCCTGTACTGCTGGCAAGCGGCAGCAATCAAGCCCGCTGTGGCGATTGCAACAGCGTCCGCACCCATTGCCAGAGCTTTGGCAAAATCTGAAGATGCACGAAGGCCTCCCGTTATAACCAAAGAAATGTCTGAATGCACGGAATCCAAGTATTTTCTGGCTCTGTGCAGTGCGTAAATCGTCGGTACGCTAGTGGCGTCGCGGATGATTTTCGGGCTTGCCCCGGTGGCGCCGCCCCGACCGTCGATAGTAATGAAGTCCGGCGCACCATGAATGCAAAACGCCAGATCGCTCTCGATCCTGCCTGCGGCTATCTTGACGCCTATGGGCCGTCCTTCAGACTGTTCGCGCAATTGGTCAATCAGTTTCTTCAGATCGCCTGCGGTGTTTATGTCTCCGAATTTTGAAGGGCTGTGGATGTCTTTGCCTTCCGGTTTGCCACGGACAGCGGCAATTTCGCTTGTGACTTTTTCACCGGGCAGATGCCCGCCGAGGCCGGGCTTCGTGCCCTGACCGATTTTGATCTCTATAGCGTCTGCGTTTTTAAGGTTTTCGGGAGTGACGCTGTACAGGTTTGGCACATATTCAAATATGTATTTGTACGATGCCTCCATTTCCTCTTTCAATATTCCGCCTTCGCCGCTGCACATGGCAGTTTTGGCCAGAGCGCTGCCCTTCGCAAGCGCGATCTTCGCTTCTCTTGAAAGAGCCCCAAAAGACATGTGGGAAATATAGACCGGACCGCTCAATACCATAGGTTTCTTTGCGTTTTTGCCAATGACCGTTTCAGTGACAATTTCCTCGTCATGTTCAAGAGGCATTGGATCCAGCTGCGCCCCCAAGACCAGGATGTCGTCCCAGCTTGGAACAGGCTGCTTGATGCCCATGGCTTCGATGATGGACTCGCCTGACTGGGCCATCTGATGAATCTCAGACATGAACCGGATGCTGTCGTCTGTTCTGGTAAACTCGCTGTGGCTCGTCTGCAAATCAGTGGACTCACTCGGGGCGGTCTCAATTTCTGCAAACAGCTCGTCACTTGCGTTGCAGACGGGGCAGCGCAACCTGCCGTCATCCCCTTTTGTTGCTTGGTTTTCGTCAAATTCATGACTGCATAGTGTGCATTTGTATCTTTTCATGGACAAATCCCTCCTAACCTGACAATAGATATAACAGTACTTTAGCAAGCCTCATAGTTCCATTTTACGCTATTGCGGACAGGAGTTCAACAAACCATTGCCAAAAATACTTACCCCACAAAAATCTTGCTCCCTATGGCGCGGTATAGTATAATAATGGATAAAGTAGATAAAATTCATCGTTATCGCTATTGCCGTTATCCTTGAGGTCGACTTCGTGAGCAAGCACAAATTCTTGACAATAAGACGAGAAATAATGGAAAATATTTATGAGGACCCCCTTGTGGCGGTGGCCAGCATCTGTTCTATTATAAGCTTGCCGTTTGCTATTGTTCTGCACGTAATCTCAAGAATTTCTGCTGTTAGTGTCATAATACCCATTGCAATTCTGCTTACAATTCTAATTGCTTGCCTGATTTTTATGGTAGTCAAGTATTACAGGTTGAAGAGAAAAGCTATGATTCTGGACAACCTGTTCAATGACGGCGTCCCGATGATATCGACAATTCAATACGTGTTGGATTCATACAACCGGGACGATTTCAACTCCATCAGGCTGAACCCGGTCACGATAACGTATAATTTCAACTGCCCGGACAAAAAGCCAAATGAGATATACCAGAGGATTGAATACAGGTTTGAGGGGGAAAACCCCAGCAGTGAGCCTGTCACGAAACATGTTATGAGGCTGTCGAAGTCAATCTTTTCTGATTTCAACTTCATCAAGCTGTCTGCCATCGACCATCTAAATGCGGACGCGGACATGATAATCAGCAAAGGGGAATCAAAAACCAACTTGCGGCAAATTGAGGTGTACTTTGATGGCGAAGGGATCAACCCAAAAGCCGGGAGGGTTGATTTTTCGATCTGGGTGGAATGGACAAAGACGGAACGCCTTAAGAATACTGAGAATTACATCATAGACCCGCAGAACTATTCGCGTAACGTGGGGAAAATAGAGATAGTCATAGACACGAACAGCACTTTTTTCAAAAATTCGACAGTCCATATAGTTGAAGCGGACAGGCAGACACTGCGAAAAAAACTGGTTGCCACGACGCGGTTTGAATCGTGCGAAAGCAAGCGTATGATCGTTAAAAGAAGCATAATCCCTAAAAAGAACAAGCTATATTTGTTGAACATCAAAACACCGATCTAAACCACAGGAGAATAGTATCGTGAGTAAAGCAACCATCAGCAAGAGAGACGAGCGTCTGCTGCATACAAAGAGCGGCAACAGATGTGCCAAGTGCAAAGAAATCCTTGTAGAAAATGATGCGTGCATTGGCGAGAACGCGCATATATTCGGTGAGAAGCCGGGTGCTGCCCGTTATGACGCCTCCAAACCTGCTGCATACGTGAATAGCGAGCAAAACCTGATTTTCTTATGCAGCAACTGCCATATAGTAGTCGATCGAGACGTTTCCCGATATACCACAGAAGTGCTCTTTTCAATGAAAAAAGAGCATGAATCTGATGTTCGGGCAGAAAAGCAAGGTGCCACCTTATTAACAAATTTACCCGAGCGCAACAATCAGTTTTCAGGAACCGACCAAAACACCTATTTCATCAGTTACACAACCAAGACGCAAAACAACATCGACTGGGCTAAATGGGTCGAATGGGTTTTGCGCGTTGAGCTTGGGAAGTCAACAATAATGCAGGAATACGACTTCCGTCCCGGTGACAATTTTAAAGAGCGCATGAACAATGCGCTCAAAACTGCCAATGCAGTAGTGTGCATACTAACTGAAGAATACATGGAATCAGCAAATTGCACTGAGGAATGGACTAACGCAGATTATTTCATTCCGATAAGATTTGACTGCTGCAATCCAAGAGGGCTGCTTAAGTCGCGTGTTTACATTGACTTGTGGGGACTTGACAAAAACACCTTAAAAGAAAAACTTATAAATTCCTTAGTAGGAACTAAGCGGCCGATAAATGAGCCGCCCTTGCCGGCACTAAGCAAGAATTCAGATGTTGCACATGATGAACCAGGCTTCCCTTGCACCACTGTGAACAACCTTCCCGACAGGAACCCAAACTTCACAGGTCGTGAAGACTATCTTAAAACAATATGCAATGCATTAACGGATAGCCCTAAATTTACAATTATTGGTACCGGCGGTTTTGGCAAAACGCAGCTTGCCATCGAATATGCCCACAAGCACATTCAAGAATATGGTCACGTATGGGTTGTAAATGCCGAATCTGAATTGAAGCTTGCGCGGTCATACCGCATGTTTGCAATACGCACTGGCTTGCCGACGGCAGATGATCTGGAATTCAAAGATGTTTTGAGGCATTGCATGCTTTGGCTTGAACGCAACAGCCGCTTTTTGTTCATATATGACAATGCCGAAGGCCTTGGAAAAGAGTTGCGGAAATATATGCCAGAAGGAACCGTAATGGGGCATATCATAATAGTTTCACGAGAAGACTTGAAAATAACACACGAGCCACTGTACATCAAAGTCTTTTCTGCCACCAGAGCGGTCGCTTTCCTGCGAAACCGCCTCGAAGGCACCAATGCGCTAGCGGCAGTTTCATTCGAAAAAGACGCCTTGACATTGGTAGAGGAACTGGGAAGGCTTCCCCTTGCATTGGAACATACAGCGGCGTACATGATTGAAAACAAAGAAACCTGTGAAGGATACATGAGCCTATGGAGTGTGAACAAAAAGCTTGAAGTCCTCGACAAGAATATAAGCCATGATGATCCAAAGAATTTAATTGCAAAAACTTGGCAAATATCAATAGGTAAAGTAAAAATGGCAAGTGCTTTTCAGTTTTTCAACCTGTGTGCATATTTTGCGCCTGACGATATCCCATTCAATGTGTTTTTAGATGGTAGAGGCATGCTCCCGGATGAGCTGCAAGAAGCTGCTTCAATAGGCAGGCTTATGCACAATGACATCATAGGCGAATTAAAGCAATATTCATTGATCGATTTTAATCGTTATGGCGATAAGGAAATACTTATTTCTATACACAGGCTGATTCAAGAGGTGATGGTCGATGAACATAAGAAGTCAAGAGATGAAACATGGCTGCGATCTTGCCTAAATATGGCATATACTGCATTCAAGTGTGACTATACCAACAGAAAGTCAAGGGACGACTTCATCAAAATTGCACCTCATATACAAAATATAGCGAAACATGCAGAAGCAATCCTGAATGATGATGACGCCAAAAAGAAAATCGCTTGGCTGCATAGCGAAGTCGGCAATGGATTCTATTACAGCGGCGACTACGGCACGGCACTTGAGTGGCACCATAAGGCTTTGGCAATCCGTGAAAAAGTGCTGGGCAAGGAGCACCCGGACACGGCGGAGAGTTACAACAACATCGCTTGCGTCTACGACAGCCAAAGCGACTACGGCACGGCTCTTGAGTGGCACCGTAAGGCTTTGGCAATCCGTGAAAAAGTGCTGGGCAAGGAGCACCCGGACACGGCGGCGAGTTACAACAACATCGCTCTCGTCTACTACCGCCAAGGCGACTACGGCACGGCGCTTGAGTGGCACCATAAGGCTTTGGCAATCAGTGAAAAAGTGCTGGGCGAGGAGCACCCGTCCACGGCAGAGAGTTACAACAACATCGCGAGCGTCTACTACAGCCAAGGCGACTACGGCACGGCGCTTGAGTGGCACCATAAGGCTTTGACAATCCGTGAAAAAGCACTGGGCGAGGAGCACCCGTCCACGGCGGCGAGTTACAGCAACATCGCTCTCGTCTACTACAGCCAAGGCGACTACGTCAAGGCTCTTGAGTTGTACCTTAAGGCTTTGGCAATCCGTGAAAAAGCACTGGGCGAGGAGCACCCGTCCACGGCGGTGAGTTACGACAACATCGCGAGCGTCTACTACAACCAAGGCGACTACGGCACGGCGCTTGAGTGGCACCATAAAGCTTTGGCAATCAGTGAAAAAGTGCTGGGCAAGGAGCACCCGTCCACGGCGGAGAGTTACAACAACATCGCGAGCGTCTACTGCAGCCAAGGCGACTACGGCAAGGCTCTTGAGTTGTACAGCAAATGCTATCCGATAATGCTTCAGCGACTTGGTGAAAAGCATCCGAAGACGATCACTGTACGTAGCAACATGAAATCCGCATACAACAGCGCAGGCATGGACGAGCCGTTTGAGCAGTGGCTTCAAAGGCAAGTTTGTTCAAAACAATATCCTCAGACATCGGAGGCAGGACTGCAAATTCATCAGCAGCATTCTCCTTTTCCTTGCAATAAATCTTGCTCACTGTGGCGCGGTATAGTATAATGATTAAAAAGTGGACACAATTCATCGAACCACAACGACAGAACAAAATCGGCAGAAATTTATTGGAGGTATGATATCATGCAAAAGAGGAAATTTCTAAGCCTGCTCCTTGTGGCAGCCCTTGTGCTTTCATCGGGGATAGGTGTGTTTGGCTATTCTGCCGCAACGGGGGACGCCGAACTTGCCGCAATGGCGACGAAGCTTGAGACGGCTGTTTTCAAGGCAGACAGTGCAGATGCGGAAAATGCCGCTGCCGCGAAGGCGAAGGCAGCCGCGCTCGTTGAGGGGCTCGTTTCCGGAAGCGGAATTACAGCCGACATTGCAGACTCGGCAAGCTCCCCGGCATTCATCGCGGCGGTGGCTGTTGATTCAGCAGTTCAACCGAGCATCGACGGCAAATACATGTTCACGGCAACGCTCAGCGATGGCGTTGGGACGCCTGTGACGACAAAAGAGCTGGCAATGCACATTACGAAGAAACCGGACGGTTGCGTTCTGCAGGAGACTATTGAGCACTTGGTCAATGTCATAGGTCCGAGGCCGTCAGGGACGGTTGCCGAATACCGCGCTTGCGAGTACATGAAAGAGCAGTACGAGAAGATTGACGGTGGAGACAACGCATACGAAGTCGTTTTGGAAGGGTTTTTGTTCAACTGGGTGCCGGCCAAAGGCATACAATTGAACCCGAACAACCTCAATCAATACGGGTATTTGTATACGAATTCATACACCCAATACGGCGTGATTGAAGCAGACGTTCCAAGCGGAGCCGCAGCAGTTGGGAACCCGTACCCTAATTCAGCCAGCTTCAGAGATTTTGACGGTGGCCTTTTTTACGATTTCGGGTCATTCAACTATGCAGCGAACACGGTTTCAGGAACCCCGGCAGAAAGCGATGTGACAGCCATGGACGGTAAAGTCTACGGGACGCTCCGGTTTGACAGAGCTGTCACAGGCACGATGATCAATGCCGCTATCGCAAGCATTAAAGCAGCTTACACTTCGGATGTTGATGTGCTTGGGCTGTTCGTTGCCAGAAACGACAACACTAGGAACAATTCCAACCCGGTCGGCTATACCTATGATGATATTCCCCTAAGCGTAAGCAGTTACACCACCGCAACAACTTCGGTTATTGGCTTGACCTTGGTGGACTTGGAGAAAGTCAAATCGGCGGGCGAAGCAGGCGCTATTTCAAAAGTTTACAGATCGGTTCCTGAAACAGGCTGGCTGGCCTACGCCAAGAAACCTGCCAGCGATCCGGACAACCCAGACCTCGTAATTGTGTGCCAGTCGCACATCGACACCGTCAGGGGCGCCCCCGGTGCAACCGACACGGCAACGGGCGTTGCGGCTACCCTTGAGCTGGCAAGGCGGTTCAAGGACGTGGACACAGGGAATATCGAATTGATATTTGCGGCAACCGGTGCCGAAGAGTACCACGACTTTGACGCTTCAACCACACTGATTGAAAAATTGCGCGCCGAAGGGAAGGACGTTGTGACAATCGATATGATGGCTGACACTCCTTCGTCAGGCGAAAACGCTGTGAACGTGCTTGGAGATCCTGTCGATACGTGGGCTATCGGTACGCTTCAATACCAAGAACAGTACCAGTACCCGAACTACGGAAGAGGTAATTATGGCATCAACTTTGGCACAGAAACGTCGGTGTTCAATTTGCCGGCGCACCTGCTGTCAAGCTTCGCCAAGGAAATCGACTGGTCAGTGGGCATCAAAAACGTCAGGATAAACAACTGGGGAGCATCCGACCATGCGGCGTGGGCTTACTTTGGGATAGATGCGGTCAGGCCCAGCTCTGTTGCCAGGGGTGGGAACTTTTCTATAAGCAGCTCAAATGTCCAAGTTTACGGGTACAAATACCACTCTGCGCTGGACAACCTTGACGACTACAACTACGAGCGCCACCTCAAATCCACCAACTGGCTGGCGAACGGCATCCAAAAAGCTGTCGACCTTCAAGTGACCAAGCGGGCGAAGCTTGCAATTGACGACGCTGACAGGACAGTGACACTCTACAACGCAAAGCAGTTATGGAACACATATGACAAAGTCGAGGTTGCTTTTGGCAATGAAATCGTTGCGTTTTCACAAGAAGCATCCATTACGCAAGGCATTCCGGCAACAGTTGCAAATTTGGCTGTTACCAGCGTGACTGGCAGTGGAACGGGCATTTCGGACAACAGCGACCCAACAAAAAACCCGACTTTTTCGACAAAGCTTTTCGCAGACTGCAATCTGGGAAGCGATGCTGAAATCGTCAAGGCGAGCATCCGCGCAGACGAGGAGAGCGACATCGACAAAGACGTCAGCTATACCTTGTCTATCCGCGACGCGAAAAACCTGCTTGCTGTTGAAGCTGAATTTGAAATTGACGGCAACCTGCTGGCTGGCAAAGGCTTGGTTGCGCTTTCCGGGTTTTCGTCCGTGGACGGCATACTCTGGAGCTATGAGGGCGACAGCAAGTGGAAAGGCGCAGCTACAATTGGATACCCTGCCGGCGGTTCAAACGGGTTTAAGACATGGGATTCAGTGGATATCGCACAATTCGTTTTTGCTCCGAGGGCAGTTGGCGATGCAACAATTAAATTGACAAGCATCAAAGCAGTCGGCCTTGTTGGCGATGAAACACAGTACATCGATACCAGAATTGAAGCGGGCGAAGCAACGACGAACATCGACCAGCGCACCTTCTCGAAATACGACCTCAACAGGGACAACGTTGTCGATGCGCTTGACTTAGGCATCATGCTGCTGTACTGTGGCTTTGACAAGGATTCCTCAAGCTGGGGTTCGCTCGTCAAGGTCAACGATTCAAGGGGCAAGGGTGTAACAGCCAAGATGTGCGACGTCAACGGGGACGGCATGATCGACATGCTTGACCTGATTGACCTGTTCATACATTACACTAGGATTTGAAGGATCTGTTCGAAAGGAGGGATGCACAAAACGCTTAACCACTTTGCGCGAAGCAAAGCGGCTGAAAAGGTCGAACCGCAACGACAGAATAAAAGTGGCAAAATAAACAATTTTGGAGGTTACCAATTATGCAAAAGAAGTATTTAAGCCTGTTTCTTGTGATCGCCCTTGTGTTTTCATCAGGAATAGGGGCGCTAGGCTTTTCTGCCGCAGCGGGAGACGTTGAACTGGCTGCGATGGCGACAAAGCTTGAAACAGCTGTATTCAAGGCGAGCAGCGAAGATGCTGGCAATGCAGCTGCCGCGAAAGCGAAGGCTGCCGCGTTGGTTGACGGGCTTCTTTCTGGAAGCGGAATAACAGCAACGATAACAGACTCATCAAACGCTCCGGCATTCATTGCTGCAGTGGCGGTTGATTCCACAGTACAGCCCAGCATCGACGGCAAATACAAGTTCACGGCAACGCTCAGCGACGGCGTAGGGACGCCGGTGACGACGAAAGAGCTGACATTGCACATTACGCAAAAACCGGACGGCTGCGTTTTGCAGGAGACAATAGAATACCTTATCAACGTCATAGGACCGAGGCCATCAGGGACTATTGCCGAATACCGTGCATGCGAGTACATGAAAGAGCAGTACGAGAAAATTGACGGCGGCGACAACGTCTACGAAGTTGTTTTGGAAGAGTACATGTTCAACTGGGTGCCGGCCAAAGGCCTTCAGATGAACCCAAGCAACCTCACCCAGTACGGGTATTTGTTCATGAACGACCATACTCAATACGGCGTGATCGAAGCTGACGTCCCAAGCGGCGCCGCCGCCATAGGGAACCCCTACCCGAACTCAGCAAGTTTCAGGAACTTCGAAGGCGGGCTTTTCTACGACTTCGGGAATTTTGCCAATTCAACGAACAGCGTTACTTCAACCCCGGCAGAAAGCGACGTGATAGCTGCAGGAGGAAAGGTCTTCGGTACGCTCCGGTTTGACAGGGCTGTCACAGGAACGATGATCAACAACGCCATAGCAAACATCAAAGCTGCGTATACTTCAACAGTCGATGTGACGGGGCTTTTTGTCGCAAGAACCGACAACACAAGGAGCACGTCCAACCCGGTTGGCTATACCTACAACGACACTCCGCTCAGCGTAAGCAGCTACACAACAACGACAACTTCAGTCATTGGCCTGACGCTGGTTGATTTGGAGAAGGCAAAAGTTGCGGGCGAAGCAGGAAAAATATCGAAAATCTACAGGATTGACCCCGAAATAGGCTGGATGGCCTATGCGAGAAAACCTGCCGCAGACCCGGACAACCCGGATCTCGTCATGGTGTACCAGTCTCACATCGACTCTGTCAAGGGTGCCCCAGGTGCAACTGACACGGCAACCGGCGTGGCAGCTACCTTGGAGCTTGCCAGGCGTTTCAAGGACGTGGACACTGGTAACATCGAAATCATATTCGGTGCCACCGGCGCTGAAGAATACCACGATTTCAGTGCTTCAACTACGCTTATCGAAAAGCTTCGGGCTGAAGGGAAAGACGTCGTAACCGTCGACATGATGTTCGACACGCCTTCGTCAGGCGAAGGCGCAGTAAACGTGCTTGGAGACCTAGTCGACACGTGGGCCATCGGCACGCTCCAGTTCCAAGAGCGCTACCAGTACCCGAACTACAGGAACGCCAGCTATGGGGACAACTTAGGCACGTCAACGTCAGCGTTCAACCTTGCTGCGCACCTGCTGTCCAGCTTTGCCAAGGAGGTTGACTGGCCCGTTGGGATCAACAACGTCAGGATAAACAACTGGGGCGCGTCCGACCACGCATCATGGGCTTACTTCGGAATAGACGCATGCAGGCCCAGCTCTGTTGCCAGAGGCGGGAATTTCTCGATAAGCAGCTCAAATGTCCAGGTCTACGGGTACAAGTACCATTCGGCACTGGACAACCTAGACGACTACAACTACGAGCGACACCTCAAAACCACCAACTTGCTGGCGAACGGTATCCAGAAAGCTGTCGATTTCCAATTGACAAAGCGGGCGAAACTTGCAATTGACGACACTGACAGGACAGTGACACTCTATAATGCGAAACAGCTGTGGGGCGCATACGACAAGGTGGACGTGGCTTTCGGAAACAGCACCGTTACGTTCACGCCGGGTGATCCCATCACCCAAGGCATCCCGGCAGCAGTGGCTGACCTTGCGGTTACTCGAGTGACCGGCAGCGGAGCAGGCATCTCTGACAACAACGACCCGGCGAAGAACCCGACTTTCACCACAAAGCTTTTCGCAGACTACGATCTCGGCAGCGACGCTGACGTCGTGAAAGCCAGCATCTGTGCAGACGAGGAAAGCGACATTGACAAAGACGTATGCTACACCTTGTCGATCCGCGACGCGAAAAACCTGCTGGCTGTTGAAGTCGAATTTGAAATAGACGGCAACCTGCTGGCTGGTAAAGACTTGGTGACTATGAACGGTTTCACCTCCGTTGACGGCATACTTTGGAGCTATGCAGGCGACGGCAATTGGAAGGGCGCAGTCACTATCGGATACCCTGCCGGCGGTTCAAGCGGGTTCAAGACTTGGGATTCGGTGGACATCGCGGAATTTGTTTTCGCGCCAAGAGCCGTTTGCGACGCCTCCATGACCCTGACGAGCTTCAAAGCGGTCGGCCTTGTTGACGACGTGACACAATACATCGGTGCCAGAATTGAAGTGGGCGAGGCAACGACGAACATCGACCAGCGAGTATTTTCGAAATACGACCTCAACAGGGACAACAAGGTCGATGCCCTCGACCTAGGCATCATGCTGCTGTACTGCGGCTTTGACAAGGACTCCCCGAACTGGGATTCCCTCGTAAAAGTCAACGACTCCAGAGGAAAAGGCGTCACTGCAAGCATGTGCGACGTCAACGGAGACGGAGTGATTGACATGCTCGACTTGCTCGACCTATTCATACACTATACCAAATAACAGAACACAATTGAGCGAAAGCCCGGCTGAAACCATCCGGGCTTTCGCATCAGAACCTAATGAGGAGCTATGAAGATAGAACAAAAAATTGCGCAAATCGTATTTGGGGAGATTTTTCCCTATCGGAAGTTCAAATACGGCAAATACGATTTCAATTACGAACAATATGTTAACGAAACACACGTAGGCGGAATGGGTGGCGGCGTCCGCTTGCATATTGTCACAGGGGCAAGCGATTATTACCATTCCCTGGAAGAGAAGCTGCTGATAGACTCGCAGGCGAACTTTGAGGCCATCGCCCTCCTGTCAGGGCAGACCTCGTGCTTTGAGGACTCCTGTCAGGCAGAGAAAATAGGAAGCATGATTGAAAACGCTGTATTTTACGTCTATGGCGAAAAGATAGAGATGCAGGGCGGCAGTGCCGCAAGCAAGCTGAGCACCGCCATGAAGCTCCTAATCGAAGGCGCATATTCAAAGCTGAACCTTGTAAATGCTTTCAGCGAGGGCGACAAGGATGTACTGAGGATGCTTGGGGACGAACCGAAGCAAATCAGCATGCCCGGAACCGGGGCAGACAACGAATATGCTTTGGATGAAATATACCAATGGATCAAGCAGCAAACCGAAGATCATCTACTTGCATCGGTCAGCAGCATCCAGCGCCGATACCAATCGATTCCCTACGGTTGGCGAGAGGTTGACATTGCTGCACTTTTGGCGAAGCTGATTGCCAAGCAGCAGGTTACTTTGCGGTACAATGGTACTGTGATGGCGAAAAACGACGTTCGAATCGTCGATTGTCTAAGGAAACAACCAGAGACCGACAAAGCGTTTGTAGTGCGTCGCATTACGTTGCCTGACGATCTTTTGCAGAGGGCAGCAGCGTTCATGAGCGATTGGTTTGGGATAACGGACATGGCAAAAGACGCAGACGGGCTGGTCAGTTTTTTAACCGAAACGCTTGAACACAAGCTGCATTACTGCCAAAACTTGCTGCAGCACGAGTACAGCAAAAGCAGTTACCCGGAAAAGGAGGCCGTCGCAACTGTGTGCAGCTTGGTGAAGGATATTCTCTCGCAACAGAAAGACAACGCCGCATTCTTGCAACGCTTGCTGGACAAGCAAGCTGACATTCGCAGCAGTTTTACGGACATGGAAGCTGCAGAGACATTCTTCGATCCGAAGTCGCAGCAAAAGGCAGTATTCGACACAGCGCAGCAGCTTGTAGAGCGTATGCAAAACGAGCGCGGTTATTTCGCGATGGACACGGGTACCATTGAAAAGGCGAGCGAAATAAAAAGCATTCTTGCGATGCCAAAGCCTTATGGCAGGATGAAAGACTTGGCCGAATTGGCCACTAGCGTCCGCAAAGCCTACGAAATGCTGCTTGAGCAGAAGAAAAGTGAAGTGCGAGGGCTAATCACGCAGTGCATGGGCGACGTACACACGCTTGCAGGGATCAGCAGCAAAACCCGTGAGGAGGTCACCCGGTCAGACGGGCGATTTGACGAGTACAAGCAAAAGGCGGCGAGCGCAGCCAGTTTGACTGCACTTGACGCGATAACGACGCAGTTGCTGAATTACAGAGACACCGTTTGCAAACAGCTGGAGGCATCCCTTCGGGAATCAGCAGTGCCATACCGTACAAAAGACGGAGTTTCGCAGAAGCTGCAAAAAGTGGTGCAGATCCGCCGATATGACATTTTTCCCGTAAAACGGCTGCAAAATCGCGAAGATGTGGACAACTACCTTGACATCACAAGAAAGAAATTGTATGATGCTTTAGAAGGCAATGATGGAATCCAAATAACCTGAACGATTTAGGAGGGAAACAAAATGATGCCAGATTACAGAGCGAGCATGCTCAATGAATTGGATTGCTTGGAGCGGCTTATACCGGAATACGACGACCTGCTCAAAGAAATGAGCAGAGTTATCCGCAACACCCTATGGCCACACGTTGACGAGCAGCTTTTAGCCACATTTTTATACGGTTTCAACAAGTTTATGAAGTCAGCAGCTGAAATGATAGGGCAAGATCCAGACCTGATCGGCCAAGAGCCATATTTGATCAAAGCGTACATAATAGTGCTTTGCCAAATCAGCAGTGGTTTATTTGAAGACGAAAGCGAACACGACTATGAAATCGCTAGCGCATTCGGCGGCATTATAGACGAGATATACGAAATAACAGCTGACGACAATTTTGATGAAATCATGGATAACGTCGAATTATATTTTCTTGAGGAATTCAGTTCTGACAAGGACTATACGCACAGCATTGCTGATTTGCTTGACACTTTTTATAAAGAAACCATGCAGGGGCATTTTGACAGGTTTGTGGTCAGCCTTGGCTCCATCAAGAGTCTGTGCCGGGGCAGGGGCGGTGAATGGGCCAGCGAGGAGGATGTCTTGGCGGGGGCAATTGAAGCTGGGAAAAAGGCCAGTGCAATAGGCTGGTGGAACCCGAAAGGAAAGAAGTACGTTTGCTTTTCAGCTGATTATGACGACGATGTTGAATTCGACAGCACTTTCACATATGTTGAGAAAACGTGTTGCGAAGAAATAATGCTTAAAGAAGGAGAAACGGTCACTTTTGCCGATTTTACCGCCTCTAAATCTGGCAAGAAGAAGAAGTTGCTAAATCTTGACCTTTCCTATGACGACGAGCTTGACGTGATCGATAATTTCGACGCTTTGAAAACGGGCAGGTATCTTGATGCATTTATTAGCCTCATGGACGAGAACTTAGAGTTTAGCGACGAATTAGTGAAGAAAGCAATAAAGAAAGCACGGACTGGCATTGATATCGACGCAAAGGTGCAAGGCGGGCAGTATTTTTTGAAACAGCTGTACGATGCTGTCATTGCCCCTATGGACGACGTAGAGGGTTTCAACCCAAAACACATAGAAAAATGCCGCAGATCCTACGGCATTCTTACGGATTTCTTGGAGAAGAATGGGTGTGCAGGCATATGCTACCCCAGCACACGGATGGATTTGATTGGGGAGCCCGGGTCAAACATCGTGCTGTTCAATGCGGCTGACGTGGTTCCCGTTGCAGGGTCGCTGCGAGTTAAAACAATGAGTTAGCGCCTTTGAGTTTATAGTGTGAAACAAGCTCCTGCAGCATGGTGGACTGGCTGCTCATTTCCTCTGACGCGGCAGCGCTTTCCTCTGCTGTCGCGCTGTTTTGCTGAATTACCTGAGCCACTTGGTCTATGCCGATATTGATCTGCCCTATGCCCGTTGACTGTTCTTCTGACGATCTTGCAATGTTTCCGACGAGCTGGCTGCTTTCGGTTATCCCGGATACGATTCCCTTGAGGCTGTCAGCAGTTTCTTCTGCGATGCGTGCGCCTAGTTCAGCCTTGTCCATCGAGTTTTGAATCATGTCGCCAGTTTCCTTGGCAGCGTCCGCGCTCTTTGCGGCTAGGTTGCGCACCTCTTCCGCTACGACTGCGAAGCCTTTGCCGTGCTGCCCTGCACGGGCAGCTTCAACGGCGGCGTTCAGGGCGAGAATGTTGGTCTGGAAGGCTATGTCATCGATAGTCTTTATTATTTTGCCGATAGACTGGCTTGCGTCGCTGATTTCTTTGACAGCGGCAATCATTTCATCCATTTGGCGATCGCCTTTTTTAGCGTCTAACATAATGGTATTGGCAAGTTCTGCGGCTCTGTGGGCGATCTCCTCGTTCGCCTTCGTCTTTTGCGCTATCTCAGCAATGGATGACGACAATTCCTCAACAGATGCCGCCTGCTCAGTCGAGCCTTGGGCAAGCGATTGCGCACCATCTGCAATTTGCTTGGAACCGGTTGTAACTTGCGCCGTTGCCGAATTTATCTCGCTGAACATTTCATTGAAGTGCTCAACCATGTTATCTACTGAGTTTCCGATAGTATCCTCATCAGACAGTTTACGCACCTCGACGGTCAAGTCGCCTTCTGCAATGGATTTCAAATGTTTGGCAGCCGCTGTGACATGGTCGATAAACGCTGCGGCAGACGTAACTGTCTCACCGATTTCATCCTTGACATTCGCATAGTTTTGAATGAGCTCAGCGTCTTGGCTAGTGATCGCAATGTTGCCTGTAGTGCCCGCCTTCTTCATAAAAGTGGAAAGTATGGCGAGGGGCTTAGAAATCAAGCCAGAGATGTAGAATGCCAAGCCCAGCGCGGTTCCAGCCGACACTAAAAGGGACACAGCAATGATTATCATCAATAGCTTGAACAAATTGTCACCGCTGGTGTTGGCGGTTGCAGCCGCGTCGACCTTCATGTCTAAAACCTTGTCGAAGTTATCGACGACCTTGTTGATGTTGTCGGTGTAACCAGTGAGAGTTTTATATATTTCAGCTGCGTCGGCGCCGCCCTTGGCAAGCGCGTAAATCTTTTCTTTGCACTCCATGAAGTTTGTTTCGTACAATTTGCGGGCTTCGTCAAAAATCGCGTATGCCTCAGGATTCACTATGCTATCGCGATAGGGGTCCAAATTTGCAGACAAAGTCTCATGGTATCCGTCAGCCCGGTTTTTAGCATCGTCTATAAGGGAGGGGTTGTTAATGGCGGCACCGATGATCATGTCGCGAACACAAGCGCGCTGGCGCTGCATCATCTCCGCGATCTTCGTCATATAAGGCATCGGAACCGTCTGCTTGCTATACATGTTGTCCATTGACGCATTGATCCGCATCATTCCCACAATGCCTATAGCGCCAACGATACCAGTCAGAACCACAACGATTAAGAAGCTCACAATCAGTTTTTTCGCTACTTTCATGTTTTTCATAATTAAGCCTCCTGCCATAAAAAAATAACACACTAATTATATTATACAGTATTGTCAAAAAAACTTCAACATTTTTTACCTGTTTTCCCTGTCAGGCTGGTGCAATGGCTTGCGATATTCACCATTTTGCGTTATAATTACAGCAACGATACAGAAAAGGACACTGAACAATGACACTACAAAAACTACCGCAAAGAGCCGTAAATTGCATTTTGCTGCTGTTGCTTTTCAACAGCGTGCTTTTGTTCGCTTTTTTTGACTTCCCTGCACCTGCCAAGGCATTGGCTGTACTTGCATTGTTTGCCTTCTACGTCCGCTTCAATGTGTTCCCTTTTGGCAGGGAAAAACGATCAGGCAGGCAGCGGCTTCGGGTATTGATAGGCGGCAGGGAATGCATACTAACGGCAATGGCCTGCCTGCTGCTTGAGGTTGCAGGGTACGTTGCGATCGCCGTCCTCGCCCGCAGCGCAGGAGAAACGGCCGTGCATGTTGCGGCACTGATCAGCAACGCCGTTGTGTGCGCAGCACTGATGGGCATTTTGGTCGTAAATGGTTTTGTGCGCATCTTTGTGGCATCCAAGCAAGCTGACCTTTCGACAAAATTGCTGCTTGTCTTTTTCTGGTGGATGCCCGTGCTTAATATTAAATGGCTAAAGAAGCTGTGCAGCTCAGCCATAAAAGAGTACGTTTTTGTTTCGGAGAAAATCGACACAAACGAAAGCAGGCGACAAAAAGAGGTGTGCAAGACGAAATACCCGCTTCTCATGGTGCATGGGATATTCTTCCGCGATTGGAAGAACTTCAACTATTGGGGCCGCATCCCGAAAGAGCTTGAAGCGAACGGTGCCACCTGCTATTACGGAAACCAGAAGTCTTCGGCGCCTGTTGAAGAGTGCGGTGCTCAGCTTGCAGAGTGCATTCAGAGGATCGTTTTGGAGTCGGGATGCGAGAAACTCAACATCATTGCCCACTCGAAGGGAGGGCTGGACAGCAGGTACGCCATAAGCTGCCTTGGCGCTGGGGACTACGTGGCTTCGCTGACCACCGTCTGCACTCCGCATTTCGGCTGCAACCATGTAAGGAAAATCCTTGAGCTTGTTCCGGGAAAAGCGCTGCAGTACATAAAAAAGAACTATGAAACGCTGTTCACAATCCTAGGTGACGAAAACCCTGACTTCATGGGCGGCCTCGCGACCCTCACAGACGCCGAATGCGCCGCGCTCAACCAGCGCATGCCGAACGACCCCAAGGTCTGCTACCAAAGCGTGGGTTCAAAGATGGAGTCGCAGAAAAGCGCAGTTTTTCCGCTCAGCCTTGGCTACAGCATCATAAAGCACGCAGAGGGCGACAACGACGGACTGGTGGCTGTTGATTCCATGGAGTGGGGGGATTTTCTCGGTGTTGTTGCATCTGAAGGCAAACAGGGGATATCCCATGGCGACATGATAGACCTCATGCGAAAAGACTTGGACGGCTTTGACGTTTGCGAGTTCTACGTGGATTTGGTCAGTAGGCTGAAAGACAAAGGGCTGTAGCTATGGTTTGCAATACCAAATACCCTGTCGTGCTGGTGCACGGTGCGGGTTTTCGCGACAAGAGGCACATAAACTACTGGGGAAGGATTCCGGCGGCACTTAAAAAAGAAGGGGCGGCGATTTTTTATGGGCATCAGGACAGCTGGGGGAGCATTGAATACAATGCAGAAGTACTGGCGGGCAACGTCAACCAAGCCCTCGCAGAGACAGGCAGCGGCAAAGTCAATATTGTTGCCCACTCAAAAGGCGGGCTTGACGCCCGCTATATGATTTCTTCCTTGAGGATGGCTGGAAAAGTGGCAAGCTTGACTACGGTTGCCACGCCCCACCACGGGTCAAAGACCATCGACCTGCTCTGCAAGCTGCCGGCAGGGATGTTCAGGGCGTCTGCGGCAGTGGTGAATCTGTTCTGCCGGGTGCTGGGTGACAAAAACCCTGACTTTTTTACGGCGAGCAGGCAATTTTCCACAGGGTACATGAAAGAATTCAACGAGAAAAACCCAGACGTCAGTTCTGTCTACTATCAGAGCTTCGCACCTGTTATGAAAAACCCCTTCAGCGACTTGATCATGTTTTGGCCCAACCTGATAGTCGGGCTGGTCGAAGGCGAAAACGACGGATTGGTCACAGCTGAGTCGGCAGTATGGACAAACTTCAGAGGCATATTGCGCGGGACAGGCGGCAGGGGCATATCCCATGTTGACGAGGTAGATCTCCGCAGGAGAAACTTTGCGAAAAAGCCTAAAGGGGACGGGGTTTGCGACATCAGGGAAGTTTATGTTGAGATTGTGGAGGGATTGAAAGACATGGGGCTTTGAGTTCATCGGCAGCGATGAGCTTTAAAGCAAGGTGTCTGCAGGCGGCAATGCCTCCTTGGCATAAAGCACACGGTGCAAGAAGCGTTCGGGATCCTGTCTTTCTGCCTCTGTTGCATCCCAATTGGCATAGAGGGGAGCGGCGATGGCAGCGGCAAGACGCTTTCGCGCCTCTTTGTCCAGCTTGTTTCTGCGCGCAAAGAAATCGCGGATGACGGCATACTCCTGATTGCTTAGGGCTGTGTTGACAACAGCGTCTTTTTCCGCTAGAATACTGTTTAAGGAATCCTTTTTCCGCTCGACAATGACTATGGTTCCGGCAACCAAGTCCCCCAGCCTGCGGCTGTCCTTGTGCATAAACATGGTAATCGCCCCGACAGGATAAAAGGCGGGCAGAAAATCGATTATGCGTAGCAAGTTCCGCAGCAGGATGCAAGAGACGTCGGCGGCACGGCCGTCCATGCGCACCACACGTATCTTTAGCAGTGCCTTGCCGGGCGTTCTTCCTTTCAGCATAAGTTCGAAAATAAAGAAGTAGCCATAAACAACTACGGCGCAAGCCAATATGAACACGGCAATATATTCCTCGCTGACCGTATAGCCGCCTAGAGACGCAACCAGCAGCAAAAGGGCTAAGCCTTGGATGATCATGTCGATCAACAACGCTGAAAAGCGGGAGCCAAGGCCCGCCACCGTATAAGTGATGTCTACCTGTTCCGGTGTGTGAAGCCGATAATCGTCCACAATACCACTCCTTTCCGAAAAAAATACAAAAGCAGGGACAAAATATGACTGAGGCTGAATTTATCAAACAGAACTCCACGATCTGGGAAGATCTGGAAACCTCGTTGAAAAACAAAGCAAATAGTTTTAAAAACATCGAGCGGTTGGCAAGCCTGTACCGAATAACGAGCGGCCACCTGAACTATGCCCGTTACCATTACCAAGGCAGCCGCCTCTGCGGCTACCTCGAGGATTTGGCTGCCCGAGCCCATGTTGCGATCTACGCAAATGCAAAACCTCGCGGCACCAGCCGTTTTTTCAGCCGGGTTTTGCCCCTTTCCCTGCGAAGCAATGCCCGCGCCATCCAGATATCTGCAGCCGTGTTTCTGTGCGCCGCTATCGTCAGCTTTGCAATCTGCTCTTTAAACCCGCAGTATCTCGACGCCTTTCTGCCCGAAAGCTATTCCAGCATTTCTGCCGATCAGCTGAAGACAGAGGCTGCCGACCTTGAAGGCCAAAGCGGGAGCGCGGTTGTGTCCAACCTCATCATGGTAAACAACATTTATGTCGCCATCCTCGCTTTTGGCTTAGGTATTACTTGTGGCGTGGGTACGATCTATGTATTGGCAATGAACGGTTTTTTGCTTGGCTCACTGGCCAGCCTCTTTGCGGGTTATGGAAAATCCCTCTTTTTTTGGTCCTTGATCCTGCCCCATGGCATCTGGGAGCTGACAGCGATTTTCATTGCCGGAGGAGCGGGCCTGCGAATCGGCTACAGCTTGATCCGCCCTGGAGCCTACCGCCGAAAGGACGCCCTCGTCATGGCAGCACGCAGCGCACTTGGCCTTATGGGCATGGTGGTAGTCATGCTGATTGTCGCCGCCCTTATTGAAGGGTTCTTCACCCCACTGCCCATTCAGGCTGAAATCAAGCTTTTCGTCGCTCTTTTGACCATACTGCCCCTAGCCTTGTACTTGTGGGTTACTGGGGCCGCCCTTTCACCGAAAGATAGTGCCGCACCGAACGGGTAAGCAGTTCAGACGGTTCTGCCGCATAAGCCCCTACGCCGCTCTTGTTCAGCAGCTCTGCCGCAGCCAGCACCGATTGTTTGCGGTGAACCGCCGCTGCTTTCAGATACACGTCGAAAGGCTCCGAGGCCTCCTTTGCTGCCAGTTCGTCCAGCCCTTCGTCAGCTAGGGAACTGAAAAGGACAGAGTGCCTGCGCAGTATAGGCGCAAGTTCCGACAAAGCAACAGCCGCCTCTTCGGTACTGTCAAAATATGTCAACACGCAGACGAAAGCCCGCTTGGTAAGCTTCCGCCGCAGCATGTTGCTTAAGGCAGCAGTGCTGGTTGGCCATTGGGTCGCCTGTGCGCTGTACAAGGAAGACAGGATTTTGGCAGACTGCCTAGGGCCTTTGTCAGGTGGAAGATATAGGACCACATCCATATGGTACATCAAAAGCCCCACCTTGTCTCCGGAAGACAGCGCAACCTGCATAAGCGCAGCAGCCATTTCCAAAGCGCGGTCAAGTTTGGTCACTTCCCCGTTGGATGCTTGCATCCACCGCCCAGTGTCGACTGCAAGGATAACGTCCCGGTTTTTCTCAACGTCGTAGATGTTTGTCATCAGCTTTCCCGCCCTTGCGGTGGCTTTCCAGTTTACCTTGCGCCAGTCGTCGTCAGGGGCGTATTCACGAATGCCAGCGAATTCAGAGCCAATGCCTCTCACCTTGTGAAGGGAGCTGTCCTCGCGGGAGAGCTGACGGTGCTCCGCAAGCATGCGGTAGTGCCGCATAGCGGAAAGATTTGGATAAACCGAGCCTTCCGCTTCCCCTTTGCATTCCATGGAAAACCGCTTGGAGGCAAGTCCCCATCTGCCATGAACCTCCAGATAGCACTTGCCAAAAGCAAACACGCCTCTGCGCGTCGGCGTAACCGGATAGCTGCAGGTGGCGCAGTCGCTTTCCAAAAACAAATCCTGCGCTTTGCCATCGGAGCGAAAGGTCTTGGGCGGGCTGTCCGACAAGCGCAAACGGATGCCGCAAGGGCCCTTGGAGTGGACTGTGACTAGAACATCGCTGTCTTTGCGCTGTTCAAAAGACGTGGGCAGCTGCCGCGTTGTTTCAAACCATCTGGTGCCTGGCGTCAGCAGAAAATCCAGCAAAGCAGCTAAAACCGCAAGCCCGTAGAGCAGAGCAGCAATCCACACTCCAACCCTCAGCAAAGCCATGCACACAAGGCTCAAGCACAGAGCGAAAAACAGCAGCGCCACAAAGCGCAAGGTGATTCCTGCGCGGTTCATTGCGGCACCGGCACTGTGGTCAGCACCTTGTCCAGCACTCTATCCGCAGTGAGCCCTTCTATTTCCGCGTCCGGCGTGAGGAGCAGACGGTGCCGCAGGGCATGTTTGGCAATGGCTTTGAAATCTTCGGGGACGCAAAAATCCCGTCCCTCCATCACAGCCATAGCTTTACCAGCCTGCAACATTGCAATGCCCGCTCGAGGGGAGGCACCCAAATACACGGCAGAATCCTTGCGGGTTGCTTCAATGATGCGGAGAATATAGTCAAGCAACGTGTCCTCCACTCGGATTTCGTTCACTTCCGCCCTTGCCGACATCACATCCTGTGGAGAGAGAAGCGGCCTTACATCCTGCAGCACTTGCGCGTTGAACCCGTTCTGCACATTGTTAAGCAGGCGTTTCGATTCTTGGTGTTCGGGGTAGCCCACCATCAGTTTCAACATGAAACGGTCGAGCTGCGCTTCCGGCAGCGGATAGGTCCCCTCATACTCGATAGGGTTTTCGGTGGCAAGCACTATAAAAGGTTGCGGCAAATCGTAAGACATGCCGTCAATGGTGACACGGCCTTCTTCCATGGCTTCAAGCAATGCGCTTTGGGTTTTTGGCGGAGTGCGGTTGATTTCGTCAGCCAGCAAAAAACTGGTGAACAAAGGGCCTTGGCGCAACACGAACCTGCCGCTTGAGGCGTCGTACACATTTGTGCCGATGATGTCAGACGGCATCAAATCCGATGTGAACTGCACCCTTTTAAACGGCACATCCACTATTTTTGCCATTGTGCGGGCAGCCAAAGTCTTGCCTAGGCCCGGGGCACCCTCAATGATCATATGGCCCCCGGCGATCAGGCAGACCGCCATCATGTGGCACAGTTCGCTTTGACCCACTACCACACGGGTCATCTCGCTCATAAGGGTTTCAGAAACTTCACGTGCTTTCATAGCGTTCTTCCTTTTTCCTTTTGTCGATCTCAGACACCAGCTTGCTGGCAGCCCCCTCACTGGACAGCCTGTCAACAGCCGCAGCCAGATATCCGTCTTTGTCCCATGGTGCGCCGTAACGCGCACAGTATTTGTAGTAATAGCTTGCACACTCTTTGTAGGTGGAGGTTTTTTCGAGTGCCATCGCCATTGCATAAACGCCTTCCAATGGCTTTCTGGCAGTCAGCTTTTCCAATAAAAGAGGTTCCCCAAGCCTCTGCCCATAGAAAAACATCAGGAAAAATGCTGCCAGCCCAATTCCCAAGAGAGCTGTGCGCATCCAAGCAGGCAAAATAGACCACAAGCTCATATCTTCCTTTGCTCGGCTGGTTTGGGGGTAATGGCTCCTGCCGTACTCTTGAAATACGATGGTGCTGCCATGGTAAGGCCACATCTGCGCAACGAACTCGTCTGCATTGTTGCGTATTCGCGAATTTGTAAAACGATAATCCCCGGGCAGTATCAAAGCTCCACCTGAATCAATCAGATAGTCGCTTCCCAAAGCAACAAGGACGCCGTCGCCACGCCATTCACTGCTAGTGTTGCGCTTCACGTTAAATCCGAGATCCTCTAATAACAGATACGCTGCTTTAGTGCCGTCAGGTTTTGCGCTGTAACTGGAATAAGGCTTACCGTCTGAGGCAGGCATCCGAACGGCTAAAAAAACCGCTCCGAAAAACAACAGCGCTGCAACGATCCAAACCAGCCTTTCTCTTCTCATGCCGCTTGCCTCCGCTCCGGCCTCTTGCGGCAGTACGCCAAAAAGGCCTCGTAGGTCTCCCTCAGTTCGGAATAACCGCCGAAGCGCACCCTGTTGAACACCCTGCGGAAAGCATCAAAACCTTCTACGTCCCCGTACCTGTTTCCAACCAGCTCCCATTTGTACTGCATGCCGGTCTTGCTTTCGTCCCAAAGTATCCAGCCTTGATTGTGCAGCGTGTGCAGATGCAGGCTGTACAAGGCAAGCAGCGCACCTGCCCAATCCTTCACGCGAGCCAATTCCTCGGCATGGGCAAAGGGGTCTTCCGCAGCTGTTTGCCCGGCAGGCAACGGCCTTGAACGGTCTGAAAAACGCCGCCTACGCTCTAAAAAAACCAGCCGCGCCAAGCAGAAAACCAAAGCCGCGACCAAAACAACCATCACAGCCAGCCCAAACCCGCTTATGGAGTCCATAATTCTAGGGAGTGAATTCATCGCCGACATGGCGACCGAGTCCCCGATAGGGTCATAGCTTTGGCCGCCAAATTCCTTTCGGCTTAAAATTCTCTCCATCGCCTCTGCGATTTGTTGTTCCGAAGGCATGTTATTCATTTTTCAAGGAAGCGGCGCGGATTTCCAAATCGTACCCCTCAGTCGTTATGCGGATGTCCAGATAGAGCAAGGTCATTGCAATTATTGGAATCGGCGTCAAAAGGGCAGAAACCAGAACAATGCCGATGATACTGGCAACCGGAGGGAGAAAAAGTGCAAATACCACTCCAAAAATAAAGTTCAGAACAGTCACCAAAAGGCCGACGAGCAGCAGCAATCCGATTGTTTTAGCTTTTCTGCGGCCGAACAGTTTTAAGGCGCGGCCAATCCAAGAAAAGCCGTAACGGCTTTCCCGAATGGCAACAGGATACGCAAAGAAGCATATCGCAAGGATCAGCAAAACCGCTACTGCTAGAATTACCATAAATACTGCCAAGGCAAAAAGACCAGAGCTTAATACAAACAAACTCAAACTGACGGTATAAACAAGTGCAAGCAGTACACAAATGATTAAAGCAGCAAAAAATGTCCCAAGCAGCTTGCCGTAGCGCGACATGGTTTGCGCTAGAAACCTGTGGTCCGTTGAACCATGCGTCAATAAGAGGACAGTAAGAGTAATGCCTCCATAAACAATAGGGTAAACAATAAAAACTTGCGTGATCAGGGAAACAATGCTGGACAACGAACTGGATTGCACTGCATCCGAATAATTTTCGAGCCCCTCAAGAAAAGACCGCCCGGACATCAGTTCACCAAAGAGCGTTCCCGTCGATGCTGCTCCGGCACCCAGCTGAAGCAGTGATACGACAAGCTGTACAGTCCCGCCAATCAGAAGCGAAAACGAAATGATGGCTTTAAAATTGTCGCGGTACAGCTTGAAAGTCTGGTCGAGGATGCCGATTATTCGCATCGGCTGCATCGTAAAATTATACATGGTTTTAACCACCCCGTCTATTAATATACAATAGATGTAGGCATTTAGTCAAATACTATTTATCAGCCGAAACCGAGTGGATTTCAAGTTGGAGGCGAGCTGATGCATATGTCAATTGAAGAGATCAATGAGAAATTTGACGGAGAATGGATTTACGCGATTGACTGTGAGGAAAATGACATGGGTGCTGTTTTAAGCGGCAAGGTAGTGCTTCACAGCAGAAATCGAGACGATGTAATACGTGCGATGGGTGACTACGAAAAAAAGGTTGATACATTAGCCCTTTTTCAATATGCAGGCAATGTGCCGGAGGGGCTCGGCTGATACGGGAGCGTCTCGTAGCCTGGCCAGTTTGCTATGTGCCTTTGCAGTATTGCCAAGTCAAAAGGCGTTACTTCGCCGTCACCGTCCACGTCTGCGGCAGCCCTGTCTATCACGATACCCGGCCAACCTGCTAGGTAGCGCGACAGCAGAGTGGCGTCCATCGGGGCGACCCGGCCGTTGCCGTCAACGTCACCGAGCATTACGGGGCTGGCTTTCCCCATCGTGAAACTGGTGGTTCCGGCCGCGCTGTCCCATAATATGTTAGTAATTGCAACACCAGAGGGCGTGTTCTGATCCGGAGGGACCAAGTCCTCGGTGAAAGCGCTGTACAGCCCGCTTCCAGGGTCGCTTGTATGCGAGAATTCAGTTTTTTCCCTTCCCCAAAGATCCCCCACGTCTCCGTAATGGTACAAGCCCCGCTGCTGCAAATGCTGCACTCCGCCGTGAGCTTCTTCGATCCCAGCTCGGTTGTGCCCCGGTTTTGAATGAGATATGAGAAGGAAGACTTCGTCATCGATGTGATAAATAAGCATCCCGCCCTCGCTACTCGAAGTGCTGCCCATTATGCTAAACGCACCCTGATCATAGTTTTCCGTCATGCCGTACTTCCTCTGCTGAAGCAGAAAATACTGGTTGGGATTAGTAGTGGGCACCTTGTAAATGTCATGATGGCTGGTTAACGCAGCACTTTCGCCATCTGAGATCACTCCAGGAGCCACGAAATTTCCATAAACCAAATTCCATGCATCGGGGTAAACCGGCCTTGTTCCGAGTTTCTCACTGGGAAGGCTGCCCCAGTTGCCCCTCCCCATAAGCGACCAGAAGCCTTGACCTTCGGCTCGGTTAATGTCGGTCAGGTACCCAACGTCATATGTGTCGTTGAACTTGTATGCCGAATGCCCAAGCTCATGGCATATTATGCCAATGGTCATTATGTCCTTCGCCGCATCACCTGCAGACGCATGGAACGCGCCCTGCCCAAAACAGCTTTCAATGGTGACCCCGTTCGTAATGGATCCAGAAAAAGGATATAGAAACGCAAATCCCCAAATACTTGGGCCGTGGGCAGATGCTATAGTTGACTCGTAACCATCAACAATAAAGCCGATGGTCAATTCCGTTGCTGCCAGCAAGCCGTCGTTGTTCTTGTCATAATCCTTCATGTTCACCAGTCCAAGGGTGCATGCCTCCGTTATGGCAGACTCCACCAGTGCTCGCGTACCCTCCGTGTTGTTGCCGGGGTTTGTATGTGCGCCGGGCAGCGTAACTTCAATGATGCCCTGCGCCCCGTCCAAAGGCGACTTTACCTCTGCCGGCAGGATGATGTCCTCATCCGTGCCAATCACTTCCCTGTAGTAATTGTTTACGGATTTCGTGTTCGGGTTGAACACAACATCGTAAATTTGCCTGCCGTTGAGTTTGGGAGTGTTGATGCCGGCCCTGTTGCTCCAAGTGACATGGATCATCAGCAATTGGCGTTTCAGGCTCGAAATAGGCGCCCTCACAGGGGCGGGATCCAAGCGCATTTGAGTGTCAGTAAGGACTGGCCAGCTTTCCAAACGCGCAGCCGTCGCTGCCTCTCGTGCCTGCTGCGCCATGTCCAAAACGTTTTGAGGGATGTTGCGCGCTTTTGTCCGGTGCCTTTGCATCATCATATTAGCCAGCGGCGTTTTGCCCAACAGCGAGCTTGCCGGTGCCCCTGTAGAAGCAGGACCCTCGTCTGTCCATCGGGCATAGCAGTAAGCGTTTTGGCCGACATCGAACACTATCAGGTTTCCCTCGCCGTCCTCAGTCCATCCCAGGAATTCGTCCCCTTCTTTGTGCACCGTTATGGCACTCCCGTCAGGCTGCACGAAAACCGCACTGCCGGGGGCTGCCGGGACTGCAAAGGCGGTTGCGCTGGCCGCAATCAGCGATGCTGCAGCAGCAATCAGTACTATTGTCATAAAACGCATTCTTTTCATCTGACTTCACCTCGTTCGGTTGTTTTAAAGGATTATAATATACTTGAGCATTGTTGTCAACCAACAAGTTTCAGCAGAGCCGAGGGCTTTACACCCCCGGCTCTCTTGTTTTGAAGCCTGTTTTTTTCTGATGCCTTGCCTGTTCTATATCGTGTAATGGATGAACAAATCTATGAGGTCAAGCATGTCAACCAAGCCGTCTGAATTTACGTCGCACATGCTCGCAGTAACGCCGTTGCCCCAAGCGTCGTTGACTTTGACCAGCTTATCCCAGTTTGCGCCGTCGCAGTCAAATCCGCAGTATAGCAGCATGATGCCAAGGTCGAGGGCGTCGATTATTCCGTCCCTGTTCAGGTCGTATTTTGATCTGGCAACTACAGTCGTAGCCGTGCCATTTCCAATGGTTGAGGCGAGCTGCCCTGCCGTACCGTCCAAGATGCCGGAAACTTTGACGCTTGACAGTGCCATGGTTGCGTTGCCAAACCCTTTTGGGGCGAAGGCAAACTTTGCGATGTCAACAGGGGCTTCCGACGTCAAGCCGGCAGTGGTTTCTGAAGGGAGAGCTATTGTTGCGGAGCCCTTCCAGAGGTTGCCGCCTGTATTGAACCAGAGGATGTTGCCAATGAGCTCAAAGCCGGAAAGCCCGGCCATGCCATTGCTGATCAGCATATTGCCGTCAATCTCAAAATCCAGACTAACAGCGAGTACGTCCTTTGCGTTTGCAATGGACAGAGTGTATTCTATGTCCCTGTTGAGGTAGCTGACTGGCGCTGCGGAAATGCTTACAGAGGGATTCCCACCACCGGCAACAGGTATCTCGGTACCGTCGGTTTGTATTTCCAAAGCCGGCTGCCCTTCTTCGTCAAGGACGAACAGTTGGATGCCCTGTGTGCTGATGTGGCCGCCAACTTGGCTTGTCATAGTTTTGCCGGGGGTAAGGGCGATGCTCTCGAAAACCTTGTTGTTTACCGTTGCCTCGTCGTTATCATAAGCGAAATCACGGACAACATAAGCCATCTCCCCCTCGTCCGTTCCAATAAGCTTTATCGCATAGTCGGATTCGTCAGTGAAATACAGAAGCTTCGTGTCGCCAACTGCGTAAACCTGCACATTTGGATCCTCGGCACAAGCCACAGCATTGTCAACAATTGCCCCAACCAGCTCACCTGACGCGTTGTACACTTCCACATCGACAGGGCAGTAAACAGTGACAAGGCGATTTTTTCCATTGTAGCCCGGGCTAATTGTTTCACCTGATAAAAGATAGGCCATGTACGTTGAAGTGAAGTGCTCACGCTGACCTTGAATTGTCAACCAGTTCTTTCCTGTCAAAGTATAAAAAGCTTCGTTAAATCTGCTGCTTTTCCCTTCGTAAAACATATCAACCCCGTGCCTTGCACTCAGGGCACCTGCAATTATGGCACCAATTATCCCTCCACCAATTAACACTCCACCAATTAACCCACTGCCTATTGCCCCGATTATTGCACCATTTATCTGCTCAGGTGACAAGTGAATGACAATATCATCTTTGTTGAGGATGTTTTTTATGTTTTGCTTGGCGAGTTTGTTGAAATTCGAAGCATTTAAGGGAGAGGCAAAGGTATATGCAAATACTTGGTTTGTTGAGGCTCCGCTATCCATCAGCTTAACTGCAAGCAAACCTGCAACAGCACCACCGAGGCTATGGCCCGTGATGAAAAACCGATTGTTGGCGTCAGCAATGGAAGTGCCTCTGGTTGCCATGAAATTGCGTAGGCTAATGTATATCCTGTCCGCAACTCTTTCAAACTCTTTCGGCGTTAAATTTATCTCCCAATCTTTTCCATCAGTGGTACCTTTGACCACAACAGTAATGATGTTGTATTTCTCGCCATTGCGTACGTATTCTGTTGCAGCTATCGTGAATGCAGCGTCTGTTCTGTCGTCGTCGCGATAGTGCATGTTCTTCAGATCATCTGGCGAAAAAGACTTCGCCAATCCTAAGTCGTTAACAAGCGCTTTACTGATTTTCCTCTCGCGTTCATCCATATTGCCGGCACTGTTTTCAGACTGGGCACTGAGGATCAAACCTGCAATAGCGAGTTTGTTTTCATATACCAGTGAACCTTGAAAAAAGTACTCTAAGCTCCATTCGAATTGTATTGTGGTGTCCTGATTAAGGTCTGTGAAGGTCGCGGAAACTTTCTCATAGGATTCTGGCAACAGCTCAAATTTGTATCCGTTTTGCAGGGCGAAGCTGTGGGCTGTGCTGTTTTCGTAGCAGCGGATGACCAGTTTGTTCTTGTCGCAGCCGGAGAAGGCAGTGGTTGCTATTGCTGCGGTTCTGTTGACGATCGTTATCGTTTCAATGTTCGAACAGTTTTCGAAGGCGTATGCGCCGAAGGAGGTGTAATTGCCCGTATGCACCGTTTTCAGGCTTGACATGCCACGGAAAGCCCCCGCCGGGATGCTTCCGTCCACTCTCAGGGATTGCAGCTTCCCACAACCCTCAAACACGCCGCTGCCAAAAGTGCCGGATAAAAATGCACTCTCAAGATTGGCATAGTCTCGGAAAGCATAGTCATCGATCGTACCGAAAGCTTCGACTGCCGTTACGCTGGAAAGGCCCCTGAAGGATTCTTGGTGGATATTTCCAGAAACGCTGAGGCTGTTCAGTTTATTGCACCCCAGCAGCACATCGTCCCCGATTTCACGGCTGGAAATACTGGTAAAAGTCAGGCTGGTACAATCCTTAAACGCATTTGTGCCGATTTCGCCGGCACTGGCAGCCAGCGTGGTCAAGCCCGCAAAGCCCTTAAAGGCGTTCTCCCCGATTTTTCCGATATTGTCAACTTTCAGCTGCCTGATTGCGTTGTTGTTGATAAGGAAGGGCAGTTCTTGCCAGGGAGCCGACTCGCCGAAGTTGTCCGGCAGCGTTCCGTTGCCAGGGGATTCCGTATAGATCAGCATGGATTGGTCACGCCTCTTGTAGCTCCAATACAAGCCATCACCTAGGGAATGAGCACCGAAGTATTCAGGATCGCAAGGCAGTATGGTGATTTCCAAGCCGTACGAATTAGTGAGCAGCACATAGAAGTATTCGAGCAGAACCGATGGGCTCAGATAATCTTGGTCAAGGACACGGTAATGCGCCGTGAAGCGTTCACCCGGTTTGAGTGTGCGCAGGCTTTCATCATCTTCAAGCAAGGCGGATATACCCGATTTGAAGAACAAACGCCCAGAGAAATCCTGCTCGGCAATGGCAGCTCCGGCAGAGTCAAAATGTTCCCTGTAGATTAGCTCCGTCTTTATTTCTTCTCCGTTTTCGCCCTCGAATTCACCGGTGCGCACCCAAATATTAGGCATGTAAATATCCCTGTCGCTGTGGTTGAGCAAAGTCAGGTTGAAGAATTCCCAGCCGTCGTCGCAATACCTGATGCTGTCCGGCACTTCCACTCTAGCCTCCACTCCGCTGAGGCCAAGCACTTGAATAGGTTCACTGGCAGCGAAATGGGCTGTTATCGGTACATTGAATTCTGCCAGCATGCCAATAAAGTCTGCGGAAATATGATATGAGCCCAGTTCGTCCCCGCGCAACACCCAAGTGATCACTTCTTCAGTCTGACCGCCGATCTCCGGGATGCGGACTACCCTGCCGGAGGAGCTTATCAGCGAATCTACCAGTGTAAGGCCCTTGGGGTAATTCAGAGTGACCACGTTGTCCAGCATCCTGAATTCGCTGCCGGCGTTATTGATGATGTGCAGGTCTACTTGGAAGAAATCCTTGAGGGCGGATACGCCCACCGGTATCACCAGATACGCCACAGAGTAATTTTGCGGCGAATACCAAGCGTCGTTGCCGCCTTGATCAGATCCGCCACCGCCTCCGATTTCCGTTATCCGGCCAAAGACAAAGGGGATAAAAAGCTTGCTGCCCTCACCGTCGGTGTCGATAACAACCCGCGACGCTGGATCCGTAGTCCCCGTTATTGGGTTGTAATATATCGGCATAGGTACGCTCTGATTGCCATATTTGAGATAAACATCGAATTTGACGATGTACTGATTTGCAGGATCCGATATGTCTATGCCTGCGGCGACTATTTCCTCCAAGGACATACGGTGTATCTCGAAAAAACCCTCGATCATCTGTTTGCGGACAAGGGTAAGCGTGACTTCAGCAGTCTGCCCCGCTACGACAATTAGCGTCTTCTTTGCCGGCAGCCATTGGTTGTCTGCAATAACAGAACCGACCGTATGCGAACCAGCCTCTGCCGAAAACGTCACATAGCCCGCACTATTGGTGGGTTTGATGATCTGGTTTGCCTCGCCCAAATCAAAATACACCGGTGCGCCGGGCACGGGGCGGCCGTCGCCGTCGACTACTCGTATTGTGGCATATCCCAGAAGAGAACGCTCCCGGACGGTGACTTGCCTTTGTGCATAACCAGTCAGCCCGTCTGCATTGGTTACTTTTAGTGTCACGACATACGCCCCGGTCGATTCATACCTGTGGACAGCATGCCTGTTGGCGCTGACGGTGCCGTCGCCAAAGTCAAACTCGTAAGAAGCGATACCTGACGTGTCTGTTGACAATGAAGCGTCAAACTCGTACTCCACACCGACTTCCATCGTGGTGTCGCAGGAGATGACGGCAACCGGAGCGGTTCTGTTTGGTGTTTCAACTGTGTTTGTGTCGAAGCTTGCTTCGTTGCCCACAAGGCTGACTGCTGTGATGCGGTAAGCATAAAGCGTTCTTTCGGCAGAAATGCCATAGTCTGAATAAGAATAATCAGTTTGGCCATTTACCGCCCCCCTTGAGCCGATCAGCGAAAAACTGCCGCTGCCGGAAATCCCCCGGTAAATCCGGTATCCAGCTAGGTCTTCGGAAAGGTCGCTCTGCCAAGTAATGTGTACAGCTTGTTCTTCGCCGTCATAGACAGCCGCTGGATTCAAAACAGAAGGCGCATGCTTGTTTATGCTGTACGTCGCTGCAATCTTCTCGCTGGTGTTTCCCGCTGCGTCGACAGCCCAAGTACGCACAGTGATTGAATCACCGCTGGCAAGCGTTTCGATTGGCAAGGTCAGCGATGTGTAGCGCTCCGCTGCGTTTACAACGTCTACTAAGGCAAGCGTGGTCCAAGCATCAGAGCCGTTGACGGCGTATTCAACATGGACTGAAGACAGCAACCTGTTGTCCCGTGCCAGTGCTTGCAATGTTTTGTATCCGTTTCCGATGGTGGCGCCGTCAGCTGGGCTTAGGATGTATACGATCGGGGCTTCCGTATCCGGTGTGGATTGAGCCTCGGCGGAGTTTGAGAGTGCGCTTTCGTTGCCCGCAAGGTCATTTACCGAAACCTTGTAGTAGTATGTGGTATAGTCCACAGGCGTCCTGTCAATGTAGTTCAGCGTGTTTAAGCTGTTTGCGATCCTGACATAGCCGTCTTCCGGTTCCAAAGACCTGTAAACGCTGTACCTGAAAAGATCGGTTTCAGACCCTTGGCTCCAAGATATTTCGATGTACCCGTTGTCGCCTCTTGCAGCAACGTTAGCTGGCGCTTCCGGAGGCGTTCTGTCCACCACATGCTGCACATATGGCGCATTGCCTGAAAGGTCGCTTACGTTGCCGGACGGGTCTGCTGCCACGCCTCTGACATAGATGAATCCTTCTGGGTATGGATCCAAATCAATGGTAAAGCTAAGCGTTTGCACCCTGCTGCCGGTAGCGTATGTGCGGGAATCGACATCTATCCAGTTGACTAAGTCAGTCGATATCTGGACAGCTATGAAACTGACAGCGTGATCGTCTTCTGCCCTGATGCTGCCGTTTAACTGGTGGGCAAAGTATCCCGGCTGGGGCGTTATAGAGGTGATAACCGGGCAAGTAACATCCAAGTCGGTTCGCGTTGTTATGTCGTCTGAGGGAATGCCACGGTTGCCTAGGTGATCATAGGCGACTACCCGATAGATGTATTCCGTGTCCGGCGACAAAGTATAGATGTTTGCGCCTAGGGTAGTATAGACATCAGTGATTTGGGTATACTGTCCTGTCTCAGCATTTTTCCTTTCCACGCGGAAGAAGCGGAAATCGTTGTCGCTGACGTCGTTCCAACGCAGGGTGACAGTGACGGCTGTGGCGGTGTAAGACAAGCCAGTGACTTTTTCAGGGCCTGTGTTGTCG
>WRJK01000001.1 GCA_009782285.1 Clostridiales bacterium | reverse complement strand
CCGCGCCGCCGAGTTCGAAAACGCGATCGAATGGCTTGCCCTATCAGGGATAGTGACCCGTGTCCACCAAGTGGAACACCCGACGAATCCACTCGAAAACTATCGGGACATAGATTCATTTAAAATTTACGTGTCGGACATGGGGCTTCTCTGCGCGAAAAAAGACGTCGATGCGGCAGACGTGCTGTACCAGCTGGGCATTTTGGCAGACTTCAAGGGCGGCATGGTGGAAAACTACGTTTGCGGGCAGCTTGTCGCGAACGGGTACCGCTGCTACTACTGGATGAGCGGGCGCGGCGCAGAGGTAGATTTTCTTATCAAGCGCAATGGCAGCATCATACCCATTGAAGTCAAATCAGCAGAAAACACAAAAGCGAAGAGCCTAGCTGTGTATATGGGCATGTACAAACCCGACTACGCAGTGAAGCTGTCAACAAAAAACTTCGGTTTTGAGGACGGTAAAAAGTCCGTACCGCTCTATGCGGCGTTCTGCCTGTGAAAACTCCTGCGCCCTAAGCTGTTGGGAAACATTTTTTGCACTTGACAAAGCTTGGCAGAGTTGACTATCAGACTTTATTGGTATATACTTGTATTAACATTTTAGTGAAGGAGTGGTTGTTTGTGCTATCGCAAGTATCAAAATGGGGAAATTCACAGGGCGTGAGAATATCAAAAAAGCTGTTGCTGAATGCGGAGATTGGGCTCAACGACAAGGTTGAAGTCATGTCTCGAGGCAACATGCTCATTATCAAGCCAATTGCTAAAAAGACGCTTGACTGGTATCTCGAAGGCTATGACAATGAACTCGACAGATATGACTGGGGAGACTCGGACGAACCGAAAGGGCGTGAGCTGCTGTGAAGCAAGGGGACATCATTTTAGTTGATTTCGACCCGACAAAGGGCCGGGAACAAGCGGGATACCGCCCCGCCGTGGTTATTAGCCAGACAAAATACAACCAAAAGCGCGACCTTGCTATCATATGCCCCATAACAAGCAGCACTAAGGATTTGCGCTTCCGCGTTTTGCTGGACGCCAGAACGCATACGAAAGGCGACATTGTTTGCGAACAAGTTCGGGTGATTGACTTGCTGGCACGAAAATGCAAGGTTGTGGAGAGCCTTCCAAAAGACATGCTTGAAAAAGTCCTTGAAACTGTTTCAGTTATCATTGCTTTTGAAGAGGATGATTGAGTGTCTCGGCCACAGCCGGACCGGCGTTTGTCAAGCGGTACAAGGAGATGTCAGCTTCGCACTGCTTGCGCCGGATCTCCTTGTAGGTCAACCAATCGAACCTTTCAAGGAATTCGTATGCGGAAACCATCCCCTTCTTAAACAAGTCGAGCTTTTCCTCTTCGTGCATGTGAAAATTCAGCCAGTTGTAGCCTGCTGTTGGAATGTAAGCAATCAGCCTGCTGTAATCCGGGTTTTTGTAAATGAACTCGAAATCGCTGTAATGCCTGAGTGCATGGAGCATTTTCTCTGTATAGCTTTCGACTGTGGAGATTTCGCTTACCACCCGCGAATAGGATCCCAACCTAGCGCCAAACGTGGGCGCGTCCGGTACACCCTTCTCGTGAAACAATGATATGGGGAAGTTGGACAGAAGGCCGCCATCTGAAAAAGTGATCTTGTCCGGGATTTTCCCATCGAATGAACAGAGGTCCTTCCATTTTTCCGATATGCCTATGATTTCCGACACGCCGCGCACTTCCATTGGCTGAAAGAACCCTGGGATCGACATTGACGCCCTGGCCATGTACGCCGGATTTAGTGAATCCGGGTCTTTCCAGTAAAGGGGTGCCATTTCCGGAAAAATGACTTTAGCGCTTGTGGTGAGGTCTGCAACCACGAGCTTGAGCGATGCGCCTGGTTTGGAAAAGCCGGGGCGGCAGTTGCGGTGAGACAGTCCTTCAGGCATGTGTGCAATGATTTTGTTCGCATCTTCCATCGTGTGGATACCCGCTTCCGCAAGGTAGGATTTTAACCAATCAAGAAATTTTTCTCCCGGGTTGAGCCCCAGTTTTTTTATGAAGGTGCCGCTGGCCAGAATCGCGAGGAGCGCAAACTGCAGTCTTTTCCCTGCTGCTTTCCTGCTTCCTATCAGCCTGCTAAGCGCATTGGAAAAGATGTTGCCGTCAATAAAAGCACCCATGTCCATGCCTGAAATGATCTCAGCCAGTACGGCGCCTTTTTCTTCCGCCCTCCTGTCCAGGCAGGAGAGGAGCAGGGCGACGATTGCCCCTGCCGAGCTTCCTCCAATGCTGAGGAAGCGTATGTTTGCCTGTTCGAGGGCATAGATGTACCCTGCAAGGGCTACCACTAGCGTACCGCCGCCTTCCATAACCAAGTCAACAAATTGGAGCGTCCTCCCGTTTTGTTGCAAAACGATGTCAGATACCAAGTATTTTTCAGCTGCGGCATTCTTTTTTAAAACTTTGCTCAGCGCTTGAACATCGCTGTCATCCAACAATTTCATTCCCTTTTCTTCCTTTACGTTTGATGTGAATATCATTATTATAAAAAAGTTGAGTGGTAAAATCAAGGGTAGATATTTAATATGTACATTTTTAGTGTAATATGTGTTGAATTAGTGTTGAAAACATGATATCATCATTATTCAGGTAGTAATTATATTAAGCGTGGAGGTTTTGCACTGCTATGGAGGCTATTCGATATTTGGATTCGCATGTTCAGCTGACAGTCGTGACTTACCTGATATCTATGTTGTTCTGCTTGTACGCGCTATTTTACCTTGTTACAAAGATAAGACCGTCCCATTTCAGGACGATGTTCGCTATTACGCAGATTGTTACGTTGTTTTGGCTGTTTTTCGCATTAAACGAGAAGATTCTCCCTACGTTTCCTGAGATTTTATTCAACGTGAGGTGCAGCCTGATCTGTATAAACTTCGTCGCTTCCTTGTGGCTGATCACGATACTTTTCTATACTGAAAGGCTGCCTCGCCAGAATTACTGGCTAATACCAGCAATTCTGGCAGTCCCGTCGATACTTTGCATACCGCTCTTGACGCCTCCATCCTCAGAAGTATTCAAGCTTTACATAAAAGAAATTTATTTGGATCCACCACGCGTTCTGCACGAATTATGGGGGCCTTTCGAGAAGGCTACAGGCCTCGCCGCTTTGTGCTGTACGCTTGTAATATTCTTTTTCCTTTTTAGCTGGTTTCAAAAAAACTATTCGATAAGACGTATAGAAAAAACGGCGATGCTTATCGCTCTGTGCTTGCCAATCACCCTCCATTACTATGATTCCTTCAACGGCGTATCCTACGACGTCACTCCGCTAGCCTTTTCGCTTATGGGAATCGTAACGATTTACCTTGCTGAAAAACGGCAATTCTTCAATGCATTGCCTTCGTTGATTTGGAATATTTTCAACGAGACCAAAGAAAGCATGGCCGTATTGGATGCAGATGGCTCAGTCAATTTGAACAAAACGTTTATCGACGTATTTGGTTTCAGGGAAAGCGATTTCATGGCGTTTGTGGACAGCCTCCATCCTGAACTGAGCTTGTATTTCCGCGAGCAGCGCAACATTGCTGGCCTTGAAATAGAGAAAGACGGCTTTTTCTATGAAATATCCATAAGCAACATGCTTGACAGGAGGAAAAAAGTCCTAGGCCAGCTAATGACCATCAACGACGTGTCTGAAGCCAAAAAACTTGCCTTGGCTAAAGAACGGGCACGGATTGCCTCCGTCATGCACGACAATATGGGCAACCGGCTCGTTGCCTCGATCAACAACTTGAATCTGGCGCTGCTGAAGCCAAACCTTGAAGAAGCGAAGCCGTTGCTTGACCTCGTGGCAACTTCCACCGCCTCTTCGCTGATGATGCTCAGAAAGACCGTTGAGGGCCTTGCCCCTGTTGATTTTTGCGAGACGCACCTTGTCCCTTTGCTTGAATCAGTCATCAACCGGATTTCAGCTTCTGGAGTCATTACCGACCTGCAAATTTCCGGTGACATAGAAAAACTGCACGCAACATTAAAAGAATTTGTTTATAATTCCTGCCAAGAAGCATTGACCAACTCGGTCATTCATGGCAGGGCCGAAAATATCGTTGTCAAACTGGGGTGCAGCGACGTTCTTACGATGGACATAGTAGACAACGGACGAGGTTGCGAAAAAATACAAAAGAACAACGGCCTTGCTGCTATGGAGAGCCGCGCCGTTTCGCTGGGTGGGAAAATCAGATTTGGATCGCCATCATCCGGCGGGTTTGGCATACATGCCGAGGTTCCGGCTAAAGGAGATGGACAGGGATGATAAGAGTCGTTATTGCTGAGGACGACAAGGATGTGCGGCTGTCGCTAATAAACATTTTGGAAACTGACCCAGACATTAGTGTCGTTGGTGAAGCGGATGACGGATTGGAGGCTGTTAAGCTGGCAAGGGCTCTTCTGCCTGACATAATGCTGATGGACATTAAGATGCCTGGTATCGACGGGCTTGAAGCTGCAAAGCGCGTCAAAGCCTTAAACTGCGATAAGGGGAAGGAAATCAAAATACTAATGCTATCGACCTTTTACGACGATGATTTCGTACTGAAGTCGCAAGAATACGGTGTTGACGGGTACCTGCTTAAAGGCTTGGCTTTCAGCAAACTGGCAAACGCCATTAAAAACGCAGCGAGCGGCTTTGTTACGCTGGACCGGACAATATACGAAAAACAAAGCAAACTGGCATTTGGGACGATTACTAATAACCCCGAGCTTGGCACCCTTACTAACAATGAGGTGAAAATCCTAAGATTGGTCGTGAGCGGGAAGACAAACTCGGAGATTGCCGCAGAACTTTTTCTTTCCGAAGGCACTGTCAGAAACTATGTCAGCAGCATGCTGTCAAAACTGGGGTGCAAAAGCAGCCGCGACTTGGTAATCTTTGGGATAAAAGCAGGGTTGTAAAAAAAAAATCAAGCTAACGATGAAAAATAGTGACATTTGTCATATAAAATAGTGACATTTGTCACTTTTATTATTTTTGTAATGTGTATATAATGATTAAAGCCGCAACATTAGCGGGCTTGACGAAGCAATCATCTATTGATACCTCCTAGATATAACCCCAGCCGTAAACCCGGCAACAGTGCAATTCGCAGGTATTCACCGTTTGCCGGGAAAGCGGTTACGGGGGTGTGAACCGATTTCAACAAATACAGGTATTTATTATATAAATATAAATTCTACTCCAAGGAGGAATTGCTTTGAAAACGATTAGAAAATCACTGCCCCTCTTTATTGCCGTTGCCATGGTATTCACGCATACGGCAATATCCGCACAAACAGTACATGCGTCAGACGCGCCATCCCCCTACATCAATGCCCAACACATGTCTATGCCCAATGGTGAAGACGATACTAATGCTAAAAGCAAGGAGCGAACCGTAACAGCTGTATTTGCTGACGAAACGCCTACCCTACCGAATGCTCGCAGTATCCATATGTCACCATCGGATGAATACGCTACTGCCCAAGCCGCTGCCTGACGCAAGCCAGCCAGTTTTGGCGCCGTTCCCTGACAGTACGCTCATTTCCGGCTATGCCAAGGACTCGGTTGCCAAACTTGTGCAATCTGGAATAATCAAGGGTGACAGCAACGGCATCAGTCCTCTGGGCTACACCTCGCGGGCAGAAATAGCTGTGGTGCTGTACAGGCTGCTCGAACTCTGATAATAATACTTCCTCGACAAGGGGGCGGCTCATGCGTTTTGCAGAACGTGTGCGCAGCCCTCTTTCCTTATGTGTCTTGTGACATATTGCGAAGAAAATGAACTAATGTTCGTTTTTCCTCTTGACGTCGTTTCACTGAGACAGTATAATGAGAGTAGCTCACCAAATAGAAAGGAGCTTTGCCATGTTTGTCCTTGAAGCTGCCCACAAATACACTTACACAGACTATGCAAGCTGGGACACCGAAGACCGGTACGAACTGATAGACGGGGTGCCGTACATGATGGCACCCGGACCGACAAGGTTGCATCAAACCGTTGTTGGGCGATTGTTCAATCAGTTGTTCAATTATCTGAACGGTAAGCCTTGCGAAGTATTTGTTTCACCTTTTGATGTGCGCCTCAATGCGAACAAATATGACAATACGGTGGTGCAGCCTGACATTGTTGTGGTCTGCGACAAGTCAAAACTCGACGACAAGGGCTGTAAAGGCGTTCCCGACATGGTCATTGAGGTATTGTCTCAATCCAGCATGCGCCGTGACAAAGTATTGAAGTTCAAAAAATACCAGCAGACAGGCGTCCGTGAGTACTGGATTGTGGATCCCGACAGCAAAACTATTTCTGCCCATGTGCTCGAAAACGGAAGATACACCACAAGCGAGTATGGCAAGACCGGCATGGTGCCGGTTCACGTGTTGCTTGGCTGCTCGATAAATGCGCAGGAAGTGTTTGCAGAATAACGAAAACCATTGAGAAAGGTGACAATATGCTGGAGAAATTAGCATGTGCGCTCGGACGCAGCGACGAGCAGCCAAACATTGAGCTTGCCTTTGAACTCTGCCGCAGCGAAAATACAATTGGGGTAAAAGAGATCGTAGACGGTCTGATGGGTAGTGACATGGCAGTTTCAAACGACTGCATAAAGGTTCTGTATGAGATCGGCTACCGGAAACCGCATCTCATTGCCGGCTACGCGGGGGATTTTGTCTCACTGCTTGCTTCAAAGAACAACAGGCTGGTATGGGGTGGGATGATCGCACTGGGTACTATTGCTGAACTTTCAGCCGACTTTCTGTTTGAAAAATTCGAAGCGATAAAAACTGCCTACGAAAAAGGAAGCGTGATCACAAGGGACAACAGCATCAGCGTGTTCGCCGGCATCTGCAAAGCAAGCAGGGATTATGAAAAAGTCGTCTTTCCCGTGATAATTGAACATCTCAAGACTTGCAGGCCTAAAGAGCTGCCCCAGCATGCCGAGAGGGCGGCAGTGTGCATCAGCAGAAACAATAAAGATGCGTTCCTAGAGGTTCTGAGCAAAAGAAAAGGGATATTGACCGCTACGCAGTTAAAACGGGTGGACAAATTGATAAAAAAGGAGTATTGATAGGAGATTAATATTATGCAGAAAAAAATAATTTTTCTACTCGTCGCCTGCTTGGCACTGACAGCAGGCTGCGGACACCAAACCGGCCCGGCTGAAAACGGTGGTTCTCCAGCATATTCGTGGGTCGAAGACAATGGCAAAAGGGCATTGGCAGATTACGAAGATTATGAATTGGTGGTGTACCGCGATGCAGACACTCAAAAATGCGGTTTTGCGGATTTGTTTGGCAACATAGTGGTGGAAGCGGAATTCGATGAAGCGTACCCGTTCAACCAAGGGTTGGCGCGGGTAGGCGAGTTTGCAATGGATAGAAAATCCATATTGGAAGAATCCGAAGTCTACTATGAGGACCTGCTGAAATGCAAGTACACGTACATCGACAAGAATGGCAATTTTATAAAGGACTATACATGGGACATAGCTTTTGAATTCAACCGTTTCGAGGTCGCTACCGTCGGAATAGGTGAAATCCTCATTACGGATTCGCTTCATTTTGAAGGCAGCTACGGATTAATAGACAAATTCGGGGACTACGTCTGCCCGCTTGAATGGGAAGGCGACCTGATTTCGGTGGACGCCCAGATGAGCGAGGAAGGCCTGATGCCGGTATGGCTCCCTCTTCAAACATACCCAAACATGCATCAGAACGCAGACGATGACGCAGATGCGGGCGCACAGCCTCTCCTCTATCGCCTAGGGTACGCAGACTATGTTGGGAACATTGCAATCCCTCCCTCTTGGGGATATGGCGAAGGATTCAAAAATGGGTTGGCAGTCGTGTCGAGAGAGGACATGCAAGCTTATCAGTTCTTTTTCGACGACTATGATTCAACTGATCCCGACGTGTGGTTTACCGGAAGGTATTCAGTGATAGACACAACCGGGGAAACAGTCCTCGAGATAACAAGAGACATGCTAAACGAAACAGGGAAATTCCACGCATGGGTTTACGTCGTTGGCGGGGAATACGTAATGGTCGACCTGTTTGAAGCTGGAGGCGGCCTTGGAAGCCGCATCAAAACTATTTACCTCGACTTGGACGGCAATATCGTACCTGAAGGAGACATCGCGCACAGGGGCATTAACTTTTGGCGAGGGAACACTATCTGCGTGGACGAAAACACCGGAAAATTCGGGATACATTCAAACGGCAAACTGATTGTTGCGCCTATCTTTGACGAACTCACAAACCCGTATTCTGCCTCTGCCGACTACCCTGTCTATGCCGGCTACAACGGTGCAGTGAAAGTGTACTATGCAAAAATAGACGGCCGGGAAGGGTACATATACGTTGAAGGGGCAAACTGATTGCCCCCTTCTTCCGTGTTTCATATGCCGTAAAACCGTATTGCGTTTTCGCAAGTGGCTTTTGCAACTTCCTCGTAAGAAAGCCCCTTCAATTCGGCTACCTTCCTCGCCGTGTACTCCACGAAAGGGGCTTTGTTGCGTTTCCCCCTCATGGGCTCCGGCGCCAGGTACGGTGCATCTGTTTCGACAAGCAGGCGCTCTAATGGAACCGCTTTTACGACTTCTGCGCTTACTCGCGCATTTTTGTATGTTACCGGGCCGGCGATCGAAATCGTCCCGCCCAGCTTGACGTACTGCCTAGCTAGTTCAGCACTACCGGAAAAGCAATGAAGCAATACGCGGGCATCCACCGTTCCTTCGATTTTAGGAAATCGGCTTGTGCGTTTGTTCGAAAAAGCCTGTTCTTTCCTGAGAATTGAGAGCACTTCTTCGTCTGCTTCCCTAGAATGCACGACTATTGGCATTTGAAGTTCGTTCGCAAGGCGTATCTGCTTCCTGAAGCAATCCCTTTGAACGTCCCTCGGCGAATGGTCGTAATGAAAATCAAGCCCTATTTCCCCTATCGCCACGACTTTAGGCTTTCGTGAAAGAGCTTTTATCATCATGAGGCCCAAATCGTCCATTTCCTTTGCATCATGTGGGTGGAAACCTACTGCAGCGTAGCACCACGAATACTCCTCAGCGTGTTTTGCAGCCAAAGCCGAGCTTTCAAGATTGAACCCGATGTCAACGGCATAGCTGACTTCCGACGCTTCTATTTCCCTTACAAGTTCTTCCCTTTGGCCATCTGTAATGTCTTCATTGTTCAAGTGCATGTGCGAATCAAACAGCATCTAGCTCACCGATGCCCCGTCCGGCGCTGTGGTCGTCACAACGTCCCATCTGTCGCCATTCTCCCCGAACAGGAGCATGCCTTTGGATTCAAGGCCCCTGAGCATCCTAGGTTTCAAGTTTGCCACGACGACGACCTTCATCCCTATCATTTCTTCAGGCGTGTAGTCGTCTGCAACCCCTGAAAGCACCTGCCTGATTTCGGTTCCCATCTTCACTTTGAACACCAGCAGCTTGTCTGCTTTCGGGTGCTTCTTCGCCTCAAGGATGAGTCCGACCCTGAAGTCTAGCTTGTCAAAATCGTCGTATTCGATTTCTGGTTTCAACTCAAGTGGGACGCTCTGCGAGCTTTCCTGCAGCTGCTCAAGGGCTTCAAGCTCTTTTTCTATGTCCAGCCTAGGGAATATTGCATCGCCTCTCTTCACCTGCTCTCCGTTCGCCATGTCAAAGACAAAGGCGTCTTCCCATGCCACGTCCGCATACCACATTCCCAGCTGCTTCCTTATTTCTTTCGACGTGGTGTGCATGAAAGGGTATATCAGTATTGAAATGATCCTGAGCGAGTCGGCTAGATTGTGCATGACCGTGTCTAGCCTGTCCTTGTTTGCAACGTCCCTCGCCAGCACCCAAGGCATTGTTTCGTCAATGTATTTGTTTATCCTCCTGACCAATGCCCATATCTCTTCAAGGGCAAGGTTGAATGCGAACTTGTCCATGAACCCTTCGACTTTTGCAGCTGCGCCTGTGGCAAGAGCCTTTAGCTCGTCGTCGTGCTCCCCGGGCAAAATGCTCCCTGGGATGATGCCGCCGCAGTACTTGCCGATCATGGTGACTGTCCTCAGCACAAGGTTGCCCAAATCATTTGCAAGATCCGAATTCATCCTGTTCAGCATGACCTCGTTCGTAAAAATGCCATCCTGCCCGAATGTGTACTCCCTCAGCAGGAAATATTTGAGCGCGTCAATGCCGTACCTTTCTATCAGCTTCACCGGATCAATCACGTTCCCTCTGGATTTTGACATCTTGCCGCCTTCTAGTAGGAGCCAGCCATGGCCAAGCACTTGCTTGGGAACCGGCTCGTTCATAGCCATCAGCATTGCAGGCCAGATGATGCTGTGGAACCTGACTATTTCTTTTCCTACCAGATGGACGTCGCAAGGCCAGTATTTGTCGTACAGCTCTGGTTCGTCGTCAAACCCCAAGGCTGTGATATAATTTGAAAGCGCGTCGAGCCAGACATATATGACATGCTTTTCGTTGATGGGGACTGGTATCCCCCAGTTGAAAGAGGACCGCGAGATGCAAAGGTCGTCGAGCCCCCGCTTGACAAAGGCCAGCATTTCGTTCCTTCGGGTTTCTGGCTGTAAAAACTCTGGCGTCCCTTCAAACAATTCTATCAACCTGTCCTGATACTTCGACAATTTGAAAAAGTACGCTTCCTCGCTGGCTTTTTCAACCGGCCTCCCACAGTCGGGGCAGCAGCCGTCGACCAGCTGGCTCTCTGTCCAAAAGGATTCGCAAGGTGTGCAGTAAAGGCCTTCGTACTCGCCTTTGTAGATGTCCCCGTTCTCATATATTTTCATGAATATGGCTTGGACACGCTTGACGTGCCTTTCTTCCGTAGTCCTAATAAAATCGTCATATGAAATTTCCATGGTCTTCCACAGTTCCTTAATGCCTTCGACTATCCTGTCTACGTATTCCTGTGGAGTCAGCCCGTTCTCCTCTGCCGCTTTCTGTATCTTCTGGCCATGCTCGTCAGTCCCGGTCAAAAACCACACGTCGTAGCCGCAAAGCCGTTTGAACCTAGCCATGGCGTCAGCCATCACAGTGCAGTACGTGTGGCCGATGTGAAGGTTTGAGCTTGGATAGTAGATGGGAGTGCTGATGTAGTACTTGCCTTTGTCGTTTGTCATAATAAATCATTCCTTTCTTTGCCGTTTCAAATGGGAAATGGCCTTAGCTTTTTAAAGGTACATGAACAGAGTACCACAAAAATCCTCTCTTGTAAAAGTTTTTCTTAGAGCGGCGCTATATTACCCTCGTGTCTGCATAAACTTTATTGAACACAACCCCAAGGCCCAGTGTCCAAGCAAGGAAAAAGAACCAGAACATGAGGGCAACCGAGGAAGCGAGCGAACCGTATATTATGTCAAAATTGCCTACGTACTTCGTGTAAGCCGAATAGAAGAACGTTACCACCAACATGCCTACCGAGGCAAAAATGCTGCCCGGCATCACTTCCTTGAATTTAACTTTCACATAGGAGAGCGCATAATAATTGTAACTCACCATGAAGAAATACAGCGCCAGCGACACCGGCCACCTCAGGTTCAGCCAGAGCCTGTGGATTTCGTACTCTGCGCCGGGTGTGTTTATCACGGTGCTGACCAGCAGTTTGAAGATAAGTTCTCCATAGACAAGGATAATCAGCGCGAAAGCTACGGTGAAAAGCGTGAATGTGATAGTTCTGAGCGCCCGCAGCCTGTCCCGGAAAAACCCTTTTCCTGTTGACTGTCCTTCCGTCATAGTGTAATTTGCCATCCGCATCATGGCAAACTGCGCCTTTGAGGCAGACCACAGGGCAACTATTATGAAAGCTATGTTCATTTTCCCCGTCGGCACGTAAGTCAAGAAATTTTCAAGGAGCTCTGCTACTTCCTCCGAAACGTACTGTGTCACCAGATCGTCGAGCACGTTTAGGGAAATAGAAACAAGCCCGAGTATCTGGGACAGCACTATCATTATTGGCACAATGGACAAAATGAAGTAAAATGCCATCTGCGCCGCAAACCCTTGGTAGTATGGATCCTTGAACTGCCTGATCATCAGCAGTACTATTTGCATCAGCCTCTTTTTAGTCATTTCCCTTCTCCAGTTTGACTTTCAGCTGTTTGAGCGCGTTGGCCCTGTGGCTAACTGCGTTCTTCACTGAAGGAGCCAGCTCTGCAAAGGTTTTTTCATACCCCAGCGGGACGAACAGCGAATCGTAGCCAAAACCGCCCGTCCCCCTCTCCTCAAATGCAATGTGCCCCTCGCATACGCCCCTTGCGACTATTTCCTTCCCGCAAGGGTACACCATGCTTATCACCGACACAAACTTTGCTGTCCTCTTTTCGTAGGGTACGCCTTCCATCTCTCTCAGCAGCTTAACCCTGTTTTTTTTGTCGTCGCACTCAGCGCCTGCATACCTTGCTGAAAAAATTCCCGGCCCACCGTTCAGGGCGTCGACCATTACGCCTGAATCGTCGGCTATGGTCGCCTTGCCGCAAAGCTTCATTATTTCCCTTGCTTTTTTCAAAGAGTTTTCTTCGAATGTCGCCCCGTCTTCGATTATTTCGACGTCTGCCACCCCTGCTTCGCCTCTGGATAGAATGTGCATTCCGAACTCTTTCGTTATGGCTTCCATCTCCATTATCTTGCCCCTGTTTTGCGAGGCTGCTATTATCGTTTCCATGCGAGTATTCACTCAATGACCGTAATGGATAAACTCTCCGTCCTTGTGGCTCCATTGCTGAACTTAATCGTCATAGTGATAGTACAATTGCCTGGGCTGATGGCTTCGATCTTGCGGCTGCCTGAAGCGCTGTTTGAGCTGGTATTTGCGACAGTAGCCACTGAAGTGTTGCTGCTGCTAAATGTAATTGATTCGTATGAAGCATTGCTCGGAGTTATTCTATAAGAGGCATTGACATAGCCCTCTGTTGATTTGCCGTTAACCTTTAGAACAGTTTTGCTTGCGGTGAAGCTTACCGTGTCAACAGGCATCGGCTGAACTGTAATGTTAGCTTGTGCCGTGTGCGAGGTCTTGTCTTCAAATGTCACCTTGACAGTAAGTACGCCCGAGCCTTCCTTTTTGCCTGTTATCGAACGGGAAGTGCTGTTGACTGAGGCAGCACCACTCGGGCTAAAGGAAAAGCTTACGGTTTTAATGACGGCTGTGGCTGGCGAAGTATTCAATTCAGGGTAGATGGTTTCGCCGATGCCGAGAGTGTACGAGCTTTTGCCCAGAGTAAAACTGGAAGTGTAGTTGTCTTTGACTGTCAACGAAAAACTGTTGGAGAATTTTGAGCCAGTACGGTCGGTGGTTTCCAGTTTGATGATGGTTGTTCCTGCCGCAATTGCTGATATTTTGCCGTTTTTATCCACTACAGCTACGGAAGTGCTGCTGCTGCTCCACGTCTTGGTAGTTGCGATAGAGCCTGTTGGACCTATCGTGGCGCTGACTGTTCTCGTTGTGCCGACAAACATCGGATCTGAGCTGCTCGAGCCGAATTTAATCGAATTGATTGCTATTGGTGCGGTAACGGTAAGGGTTGCCGTAGCCTCTTTGATAGTGCCATCCTTGGCTTTTACCGCTACCTTTATCGTCGTAGTGCCGGCTGCAACGCTGGTGGCTTTGCCTTTGGAGTCGATAGTAGCCACTCCTGTATTTGACGATGACCATGTTACGCTGTCCACCGAAGCCGTTGACGGGGAGAGCTGCACATTGAATGTTGAAGTGTCGCCATACTTTATGGTTCTGACAGGCTGAGTTATGGCAACGGAGTTCAATGCCACCAGAGGCGGATCCACGTAAATGGTTTTTGTGCCGGTAATGGTTTTAACATTTGTTGTCACTGTCAAGGTGATTTTTGTGTTGCCCTTGCCTATTGCTTTGACATTGCCGTTTTGATCTATAGTTGCCACGCTGGGTGCACTGCTGCTCCAGCTTATGCCTGAAATTTCGGCTTCGCCAGTAAGGCTGTATGACAACTGCGTCGTTTCATTCACCTTAAGCGGAATGTTGCCTCCGTCAACAACAACGGACAAAGGACCTGCCGATGTTGACGTCGTAGTAGTGGTTGTCGTGTCTGTTGCCGGTGGCGTTACCGCTTGCTGGCCAGGCGGCACATTAGGTACAGGCCCTGTTGTCGTCCCCGGTGCCAAACCGCCCAAATCCTGCGGCGCTGCATCCTCTTTGTTATAGGCGTTGATAATAAGGATAATGCATTCTTGGCAGCTTATGTTGGCCAACGGGCGCACGTTTGTGCCATCACCCTGCATCAGTCCGTTGGCATACGCCACCTTCATAGCCTCAAGCGCCCAAGTGGATATGCTGCCGCTGTCTTGAAACGGCAGGGTATCCGCGTATTGCGTATAAATTTTCACACCCTGAGCTTGTTCGATTTTTCTCACTGCATTTACCAGCATGACCGCCGCCTGTTCGCGCGTTACAGGGTTGTTTGGTGAAAACGTTGTCGCCGAGGTGCCGTTGACAATGCCTAGCGAATACGCTTTCAGCACAAGCTGGTTGGTTGTGTCTGTGAACGGTCTGCTTGTGACGGCAACTTGGTTGCCTGTGCGTTTTTCATACATGGTGACTACCAGCTCGCAAAACTCTTCCCTTGTCAAAGCTTTTACATAGTCCTTTTTCGCTTTTTCCGTTAGCAAACCCAATTCATCAGCTTGATGAACGTATGGGGCAGCCCACGCCGCATAGTTGTCGGCTGCCAATACAGCCGCTTGGTGCGGCAGTACGCAAATCGCTGCCAGAACAACAACAGATACTGCTTTTCTTAATTTCATCACAATTGTCTCCTTTTTAATACTATCTTTACAAATAATCGCCGTTAAGGCACCAAATAGTTGCTGCAGAAGATGTAATGCCCCGGCTTGGGTATATTATTTCACAAAAAAGGAAGGAATTCAAGGGGCAATTCAAGGGCAATGTCAACCTTTTTTGTCAAGATAATCCCGACATCGCGACAAGCAAATTGTCGCGATACGCCCGAGTTTATTTCCGCAGGTAGTTTAAAAAATACACGTAGATGTCCACTACTACTTGGTACAGCTCGTTTGGCACTTCGGCACCGAGGTCGAGCTGCGACAGGATTGTGGAGAGGGAGCTGTCTTCAAACACTGGAACGTTGTTTTCAGCCGCTACTTCGATGATTTTCTCTGCCATGTAGCCGGCACCGGACGCCACGACCACGGGAGCGATGTTGCTATGCTCGTCGTATTTGAGTGCGACTGCTGTCCTTTTGTTTTTGTGTTTAGACGATGACATTGACAGCGTTCCTCCTTTCGTAGATTTTGGGGAACACTTCCGATATGATCTTGGGTGTCTCAACCTTGGCAAGGAACAGCGACCTGAAAGTCATGCCGCTTTTTGCCACAATCCCTACCATGGCGTCTTTCATATCGATTTCGCGATCCATGTATCTTTCCGGGTAGTACAGCTCCATGTCAACTTTCTTGTTCTGCGCCAGTATGACGGTCTCAAAGAACCCGACGTCCCTTATATCAAATTTCACCAGCAGTTTCACCGCTCTGCCTTCTTCCTCGCCATCCGCCATTTTTTCAGCGTTTGGGTCGACCCATAGCTCCGAAAAGAACATCCCCCCGTTCACGTATGCGGGCAGCATGAAATGCAGCAGCGGCATGTACACGCTCTCGTTGATAAGTATTGAGGACACCATGTTCTGGAACACAGCCTTGCTCTGGAGCCCTGCGTCTCCGCTCATCCCCTTTGTGATGATAGTTATCAGCTTGTCGACTAGGCTGTTGCCCTCGTTTTGACCCGCCCTGGCAAGGCGCAGCGCCATCTCGTCCACACTGACGCCTTTCATGGCTTTGCCGAGCTCGCTGTATGAAGCAAGCTCCCGCAGCGCCTGCATGTAGGACTCCTTCGTTCCCGCCTCGTACCTTGCAATGTTCAGCGTCAGAGCCGCGATGAGGTTCCTTACCGTGCCCAAGTCCTTTGTGGTGGCGACGTACTTTGCAAGAAAAGGCATGACTTCGTTCTTGAGCACTCCAAGGTTCTGCGGGTTGTTCCCCATCGTTTCCCTTGAAGACAGCTTTTCCATCATAGCGGTGAGCTTCTCTGCCGCTTGGGCAGGCAGGCTGGATGAGATGTTTCTCAAATTTGCCATGATGTTCTTATGGATGTGTCCGCTGGACGTCAGGCTGTCGTATTTCCGCAGGAAGTCTAGGATTGCCACTTTTAGGTCGTATGACACGTTGGAATTGACCAGCTCCCTGAGCGCGTCAAAGAACTGCCCTGAGAACTTCAGGTTCTGGCCCTGCTGGCCTTGGAGCATTTCGAGGAGCTGGGTGTCGCTCATTTTGATCAGTTCCATGAATTTGGAAATCTCACGGGTGAAATTTTCCCCAATGCCCGAATTGACAAGGTTGCCCATCTTAGAAAAAAACAGCTCGGTATATGTTTGCGTCAGCGTGGGGGTGTTTCTAAGCGCCGACAGGAATTTGTCGAAGTTCGAATCCATGTTTGGCTGGTACTGGTTCGTCTGCCTGTCTTGGTATACGGTCTGATCCTGCGCCTTTATCACCCGCGTGGGGTCGACAACCTGGTGGACTTGGCTCAGGGGCTCGCCTGCCGACTGGGGCCTTATCCTGTTCACGTTTTCCTGCCCCGTTGCGGGCTGCGTCACATTTAAAACGTTTGCCATAAAGCATTCCTTCCAAGGCCGGCGTACTGCGGCCTGCTTCTACATTTTCCTGTTGTTCATCCTGTAGAGGAGCGCCAGTATTTCTGCCACCGTGTCGTAAAATTCAGCGCTGATCTCTCTGTTCAAGTCAATTGAAGCATAGAGCGCCTGAGCAAGGGGCTTGTTCTCAGTTATGAATACATTGTGCTCCTCTGCAACTTTTATTATCATCAGCGCCATTTCGTCCTGTCCCTTTGCCACGAGGACCGGCGCCATGTCCTGTTCCATGTCATACTTCAAGGCGACCGCATAGTGTGTCGGGTTTTTAATGACCACGTCGGCGGTGGGGACAGCTTGCATCATACGCGACATGGCGAATTTCATCTGCACGTCCCTTATCCTGCGTTTCACCTGCGGATCGCCCTCAAGCTGCTTGTACTCCTCTTTCACTTCGTGCTTGGACATCTTGATCCTGCGCTCGTAGTCCCAGCGCTGATAAACAAAGTCAAGGGCGGCCACGCACACAAAGACGATGCATATCTGCACCACTAGGGTTATGACTGAGCTTAATATATATGTCGTCGATTGTTCGAGATTCATAAACAAAGTTTTCGCAAGGGGCATGGCCCTGCCTACCAAAAACCTGTAGACTATGACAACCAAGATGACTATCTTCAGCAGCCCTTTAATCAATTCGACGAAGCTCCTTAGCGAAAACATGCGCTTAAAGCCCTCGACCGGGTTTATCCTGCTGAACTTGGGTTTGAGGGCTTCTTGGGCAAACAGGAATTTCGTTTGGGCGCCGGTTGCGACAACGCTCACGAGAAGCGACAAAAAAAGCAGCGGAAGCGCCACCACACACACCGTGATGGCTGCCTCGATGTAAAAGTCGCTGACCAGCGTGACAGAAAGGCTGTCTTTCGTCGCTGCGTAGTCGATGAACCTTCTAAGGAAGGAGTCCATGTGTTCGCGCATAGTCGGGAACCACAGCCTTATGGCAAAAAACATCACCAAAATCGAAGCAACTGTTACTATGTCCCTGCTGGAGAACACGTTGCCCTTCTTCCGTTCGTCTTTTCTCTTTTTAGGGGTTGCTTTTTCGGTTTTTTCTCCGGTTCCGCCGTCTGCCAAATTTCTCCCCCCCTTCAGCTGCCGTAAACGCCAGCCTTATCCGCCTATCAGTACCATTACCTCCCCCATGGTCTTGAACAAACCGCCTATCACTTGCTCTATGTAATTGCTCAGCGGTGTGAAAATCGCAGCCAGCATAACGAGCCCCGTCAAAATCTTTACCTGAAGGTTGATGACGAAGACGTTGATCTGAGGGATGGTCTTCATCAGTATCCCCACCCCCATTTCGAGCAGGAACTCCATGCCTAGGATGGGCATCGCCATCTTTATGCCCATGATTGTGCACTGGCAGAAAACGTCCAAAATTTTCACGGACAATGCCGGGTTTGAAAACACTATCTGCCCGTATGGGATCAACTCCGCTGAGTTGATGAACATGTGTATCAGTGTCAGATGGCCGTTCAGCCCAAAAAACATGAACACGAACATCAGGTTGAAGAACGTTGCGTTGACGGACATCTGCACGCCGCTCTGGGGGTCGTACAGCCTCGACATGGAAAGGCCCATCTGCAAGTCGATGAATTCCCCTCCAAGCAGGACCACGTATACGAAAAGCGACACTACGGTCCCCATGGCAAACCCGACGAAAAGCTCTTTTATCAAGATTACGAAGGTTTCAGCAAATGTAGAGCCGCTGAGGTCGACTGCCAATTCAGAATACGTGAAAACCATCACAGTCAGCGCCAGCGTGACTCCGATCTGGAACATGACGGGGAAGTTCCGCCTGCCGAATATCGGATTGAACAGTATGCAGCCGGTCATCCGCATGAATACGCACGCCAGCCCGGTCATCTGGGTCACGTCCAGCATTTTGCGCCTACCTTATCATAACGTCGAAAATCCTGACGAGGAAATCCATAAGCGTGTTGAGCATCCAGGGGCCTGCCGCAAGCAGTATCAGGCCTATCAGCAGCAGCTTTGGCACAAAGGTGATCGTCTGCTCGTGTATCTGCGTTGCTGCCTGCAGTATTGCAATCAATAACCCTACCGCCATGCTGACAAGGAGCAGCGGGGCTGCAAGCCTTATCGCTATTGAAATAGCTTGGCCCATTATCTCAAGGGTTTCTGTTGACATCATGGCAGATCAGCCCCTTTCAGTTGAAGCTCTTCACTATTGTCATGAACAGCAGGTCCCACCCGTTCACCACAACGAACAAAAGCACCTTGAACGGCAGTGAAATCATAACGGGCGGCAGCATAATCATGCCCATGGACATGAGCGTACTGGCCACAATCACGTCTATGACCAGAAATGGTATGTACAGCAAAAAGCCCATAATGAAAGCGCGGGCAAGCTCGCTTGCCATGAACGAAGGGATCACTATCCGAAGCGGCAGGTTGATCAGCTCTTCTTGCGTTTCCGGAGGCGCCACTTCCGCGAATTCCAAAAACAAGTTCAGCGAATCCGGCTTCGTCTGCTTCAGCATGAATTCCTTGACGGGGACAGCTGCAGCTGCAAGGGCCTCTTCCTGAGAAATCAGCTGATCCCTGTAGGGCTGGTACGCATCCTGGTTTATGTCGTCGATGACAGGTCCCATTATGAGTATCGAAAGGAATATCGCGATGCTGATGAGCACCATGTTTGGCGGCGTCTGCTGCAGGCCAAGGGCGTTCCTGAAAATGGAAAGGACGATGATTATCCTAGTGAAGGAAGTCACCATTATAAGCAGGGATGGAATGAGCGAAATCATCGTGAGCAAAAAAATGATTTCAAGGGTCGTCACGTCTCCGCCGTTAATGTTAATAAGCGCGTCAGTCATAAAAAAATATCACCTCTTTGAATGCTCGAACATGTCTGTGCCCTCGATTTCCGTTAGAATCTGAATGGATTGCGCCGATGAGCCTATTAAATAATGCTTGTCTCCGATCATTGCAATCAAAAGCAGCCTATCCTGTCCGAGGACGACCCTGTCTATGATCTTTATGTACTTGGATTTGCTGATTTTGGCTGCGCCCACCGCAAGATAGCGACTGAACAGGTAGCTCAGATACAAAACAACCCCTACTGCGAAAAGCGCCACTATCAAAGGAATTATGCCGTTCAAAATATCTTCTCCTTTACAGCAGCGGCCCCACTGACTCCATGATTTCGGTGATTTTGACGCCAAAGGAATCGTCAATAACGACAACGTCGCCTTTGGCGAACTTCTGCCCGTTCACGTAAATGTCCACTTGGTCCCCCGCCAGCTTGTCCAGTATGATCAATGTCCCTTGTGCGAAGTCCATTATCTCTTTCACCTGTTTCTTTGTCCTGCCAATTTCAACCGAAACCTGAAGGGGGACCGACATGATGAGGCCAAGGTTTGCCGGCTCGCTTTCAGTGAACTCCCGGCCCGGTTTGTAGCCGGTCCGCTGAGGCTCGACGTTTATCACTTTTGGCGCCGGGGCGTATGCCGGCTGTGCATATTCCGGCGGCGGCGCATATGCCGGCGCGGAAACAGGCGCCGGTGCCGGTGCCGGCGCTGGAGGAGGCGGCGGTGCCGGCGCCGGAGCTGGTTCATGCGCAACCGGTACAGGGGCAGGCGCTGTCTGAGGCTCAATGTGGTGCCCGGTGTCTTCTACCGGCTCGTAACTGTCCTCTGACAGCCCAAATGACTTTATGATCTCCTTGGCAAGAGGTATAGTAAGGACAGACATGAATTCGCTTGTTACTTGATCCCCGATGGTCAGGTTGAACATGACCGCTACGATAGGTTCTGTCTGATTGAAATAAGCTTCCTTGAACTCTTCGGCGTTTTGTATTTCAAACGTGCGAGGGGTGGAAATGTTTATTGATTCCCCCAAGAACTCGGAAAGCGCTGTTGCCGATGCACCCATCATCTGGTTCATCAGCTCGCTTACTGCGCTGATGGCTATTTCGTCAAGCTGGAACTCTTCATCTGAGTAAGCGGCCCCCATGAGTATTTCCAAGATGATTTTTATATCATGGCGTTTGAGTATCATTACATTGTTCCCTTCCAAGCCGGCAACATACGTAATCTCTACGACTATGGCAGGTTCCAGTGAAGAAAACTCGAATTCCCGAAAACTCATAACCTTTACGTTTGGCGTCGTTATTTCAATCCGCCTGTCCAGCATAGTCGATGCCGCCGTGGCTGAAGACCCTAAACTTATGTTTAAAATCTCGCCAATCGCGTCTATCTCCATCGTACTGAAAAGTTTGCTGTAATCTTCGCTCATCGTCTTATCCTCCCGCGTTCTTGATTCATTGTTCATTGTGCAGCCCGGTCAGCCGGACAGCGACATTGTCCTTGTAAATACCCAGTTTTCCCTTGAACCATGGCTTGTTTCCTATATTGACGTTGATTTCCGAGCCTTTCGGCAAGTTCAAGTTCAAAACGTCCCCCACGTTCATAGAGTACAGTTCCTCAAGCAATATGTTTGATTTGTCAAATTCTGCCTTAACCTCCAAAACCGAATTCTCAATACCTTTGATGATGTTCTGCTTTTCATTGTTCGTCTGGCTGTCTTTCTTGCGGCTGCCCGCGATGCTGGTCTGTTCGAAATGTTTGAACACTTTGTCCAATATGCTTCCAGGCAGGCAAATGCTCATCTGCCCTTGCGTGTCTCTTACCGCGACGTTGAACGTTATTATCACCACGATTTCGTCAATTGAAATGACCTGTATGAGGTTTGGGTTTGGTTCCAGTTTGTGGAATTTGAACGCAATGCCCAAATAATTCTGCCACACGTCGGACATGATGGGGGCGATATGCTCCAAAACCGTTTCGTAAACCGCCACTTCTATATCCGTATAGCCGCCTTGGTCTGTACCGTCGCTTTCCCCGTCCGGTTCCCCTGTCCCCCCCAGCATCCTGTCAAGCATCGTGTACATGACGGAATTGGACATGACCAGCAGTACAGGGTCTTCCTCGACCCCGTCTTCCTCAATGTCCACGTTGATAAAAGCGAGGAGGCTTTCTTCACCAAGCGCGTTGTTGAATTCGTAATACCGCTGTTCCTCTATTTCAAAAAGCTCGATTTCACAGCCAATCCTAAGAAAACTCGTCAAGTGCGATGATATCAGCCGGGCATAGTTTTCATAGACGCTCCTAAGCAGCTTCAGCCTGTCCTTGGTGAATTTCTTTGGAGTGTGAAAATTGTATTTCCTGTATTTCTTGTCTTTGTCCTGTTCAGCAGCAATTGCCGTGGCGCCTGCGCCCGCACCTGCGTCAGCAGCGCCGCCCTTGTCGGCAGGGGCGTCAAAATTCCCGCTTTGCTGCACCGAATTTAAAAGGGCGTCTATTTGGCTTTGTGTAAGTACGTCACCCATATTACTGCATTGTCTCCTTACGAATTGTATATTTTAATCGACCTAAGTCAAAAGTGTTTTCATCGTCAGTCTGCGCTTATCTGCGCATAAACCTGCTCAAGCGATACGTCTACGGCATCCGCTTCGGTTATCAGTATCTCGACCCTCCTGTTTTGAAGCCTGTCTTCTTCCTCCACAAAGGGCCTTACCGGGTAAAACTGCCCGTAGCCTATGCTGACCAGTTTTTGGGGTTCCATGATGTTCTTTTCCTGAATGTACACCAGCACCTCTGCCGCCCTGTTCGAGGCAAGGAACCTGTCGCCCCTCACATCGTTTGGGTTGTTTGGGTCGGCTTGGTTTGTATGGCCCAGTATCCTCATTTCCTTTACGGCGCTGCCTATCTCCGACACCCCGCGGCAAAGGAAATCCAGCACCGCCATTCCGTCTGGCCTTAAATTGTACTTGTCCCCGTCAAACAATATGTTATTTTTGAAAGTAATGAACGTGTACCCGTCGCCGCCGGCCACTTCCACGTCGGCAGCCATGCTGTTTTCTTCCACGTACCTCCTCATCTGCCAATACAGCTGGTCGAAAGACTTAGCGTCTGTCAGCAGCGCTTCCCCTTCAGTATCGACCATTTCAGTGTACTCGCCCTCTGACATCTCGTTTACGATCTGCGACACCACTGACGCGTTCGGGTTCAGGCTTCTTACCAATATTTGCCATTTTGCGTTGTCGACTGTGGAAGCCGCGAACAGCAAAACGAAGAAGCATAAAAGCAGCGTCGTCATGTCGCTGTACGTTGTCATCCACAAATCCTTTTTGATTGGCTGGTTCGGTCTTTTCAACATTGCATTATGGCCTTCCTCGTCCCTTCTGCCGCTTATTTTTTCAGGTTGAGCCTTTCCTTATAGGGCAGGAACGAAATGAGCTTGTCGCGGATAAATTTGGGGTTCTCGCCGGCTTGTATCGACAGTATGCCCTCTATGATGATCTGCTTGCACAGCATCTCCCTTTCGTGCTTGGCCTGCAGCTTGCTGGATACAGGTATGAAAAACAAGTTGGCGAGCAGGCTGCCGTAAAACGTGGTTATCAGCGCTATGGCCATTCCGTGGGTCAGCACTGTGGTTCCGTCCACTGCGTCCAGCTGCAGGTTTGCCAGCATCAGGATCAGCCCTATCAAGGTGCCGATCATGCCGAATGCCGGAGAAAAGGCTGCGCCCCTTTCAAAAAACGAATTTGCTTCCTTGTGCCTGTCGTCAAGGTAAACCAAGTCGGCTTCAAGCATAGCACGGGCTTTGTCCGAATCAACCGCGTCCACGATGAGGAGCAGGCTGTCTCTCATGAATTCGTCCTCCTGTACCACTGCGTGCTCTTCAAGCGCAAGGAGCCCGTACCTCCTTGCCACTTCGGCGAAGTATGCTATCTGCTCAATGAACAGGCCGGGTTCCGGCAGATGCCCCTTTACTGCAATCACAACCTGCTGCGGTACTTTCGAAAGCATCCTCGACGGGAAAGACGCCACAAGTGCGGCAAAGGTTCCGCCAATTACAATGACCGCGCTCTGAAAACTCGCGAACGCGTCCAAATTTCCAAAGCCGATGCCATACATTATTAGCCCTATGCCGGCTGCTATGCCGACGGCCATGCTAGGATCCATATGCCTGCCGCCCTCCTCTAAAGGTCGATTGCGCCCGCCCTGGCCCTGTTAATTATGGTTGCGCCGTAATCGACCGATTTGTCAATGATTTCCTTTGCAGTCTCGCGCACTATGAAGAACTCCTTGTTCATCAGGACGACTTTTGATTCCGGTATGAGTTCAATCATCTGAATCTGCTCGCAGTTTACTACAAATTCCTCACCGTTCAGCTTTGTCAGAAATATCATGGCCCCTCCGTGTCTCGCGTTTGGCGGGCCTGCCTGCCGGCAGACCCGCCATGCACAGTTAAAACCTATCTCTTCAGGTTCACAAGCTCGGCAAGCATCTCGTCGGTGACGGTGATTATCCTGCCGTTGGCTTGAAAGCCCCTCTGTGTCGTGATCATGTCAGTGAACTCTTGGGCAAGGTCCACGTTTGACATCTCCAATTTGCCCGGCTCAAGGGAGCCTGTGCTCCCTTTTCCGGGGAGTTCTGCCGTAATGACGCCGGTGTTCTTTTTTGCCTTGTAATAGCCCTCGCTGATGTTTTCCAATGCGTTGGCGTTCGGGACGTCAGCAACGGCTATCTGCCCTATTGTTATGTTCTCCTCGGTGTCGCGGTTCGTCCCCGTTATGACGCCGTCGGCACCGATGCTTATGTTGGTGAGCTTCATCGGCGCAATATAGTCCCCTGCCGTGTCATCCCAACTGCCCGGATCGGCTCCGTCGTCGCGCACCTTGAACCCGTTTGCGTCCAGCTCATAGTTAGGGGGCGGCCCTGGGTCTGCTTTCCATTCTACTCGGACAGCCTTGCCGTCTGCGCCCGTGACAGGCTTCCCGTCTGCAGTGTAGTAGCACCAGGGAACCTGCAGCACCTCGACAATTTCAGGGTCGTCAGCGGTGGCTGCGGCAACAATCGGCGAGTCCTGCATGAACCCGTATACGTAGTTCCTGCAAGAATCCACAAAATTGCCCTGCCCGTCGATGTTGAATATGCCTACCCTAGTGTAATAAAGCGAAGAGATGTTGAGCATGTCCGTGTTGTTTGATATGGTGGCGTAGCCGCTCTTTGCAAAGCCGCCAACCATGAAAAAGCCGTTGCCGCTGATCATCACGTCCATGCCGTTGCCTGTAGGCGCACCGGCGCCCGTGCCGAAATCTATGTCCACCGAGCTTAGCGCCACCCCGTACCCCACTTGGGACGGGTTGCCGCCGCCGTAAACGTCGTTGGCTTCGCTGGAACCTTTCATCGTGGCGTAAAACTGATCCCTGAACGTAGCTCTCGCTTTTTTGAAACCGTAAGTGTTCACGTTCGCTATGTTGTTCCCGATAACGTCCATTTTGGCCTGATGCGTCCGCAGCCCAGCCACGGCAGCATACATTGATTTAACCATTATTTAGTCTCCTTTCAAATTTGAAAGAGCCGTTTTGAAGCCCGTCATTCGGACAAGCTTCCATGACTTCCATAAATGGTCCGGTCATATGATCACAGCACTGTCAATATTTGTAAATACGTTTTCCTTCATCTCGCTGCCGGTCATCGTTGTTATGACAACGTTGTTGGGGATGTTCACTATGAATGCCTGCTTGGCGTCGATGACGACCACATCCTTCGCCCCTTTGTCCCTCGCCATCGAAACGGCGTCGCCGAGGCTTTTGAGCAGTGTGTCAGTAAGCTCTATGCCCCTCTGGTCAACCCTTTCGCGGGCGTGCTTCGAAAACAGGAGCGGGCTGTTCTTTGAGAGCTGCTCGTCCAACAGCGTCTTGAAAGCAGTGCCCGGCACGGTTCCCCTTCTCAGGGCTTCGGTTGCCGCAGTGTTCCCCACCACTTGGCTGATTCTGTTTTGTGCGTTTGCTCTGCTTACATCAGTCATGTTCATCAACCTCCGGCTCGCTCCGGTCCTCCGGCTCGTTCTGGCTCTCAGGCTCGGGCAGTTTGCCCACGGTCATGACGCTTTGAAGGTCAAACGCCTTGTCGCCAATGTAGACCTTTGGGCTGCCTTCAAAGAGCGAGACCCCGGTGACGACCCCTGTTGTTTTTTCCAGGTTCCCTGCGGTATTGAAGGCCGCTGCGGTTACTTCCTTCCCAAGAAGCGACACTGCATATGAGGTCATGCTCTGCTCTGCCATGCTGTTTATTGCGGTCAGCGTTGAAAATGTGGCCATCTGGGCTATGAATTCGGTGTTGTCCATGGGGTTCAGCATGTCTTGGTTTTGAAGCTGCGCTACAAGCAGCCTGATGAAATCGTTCATGCCGAGGCCGGCTTCCGTAGTTGATGCCGCCCTTTGCACCGCCGACTGTATCTGCATGTCGACGTAGTGGTTGTTTGCTATGCTGTTTGCCCCGTTTATCGGGTCTGACATATTTGTCACTCCTTTCCTCAAGTATCCGACAATTCCGCAAGCCCCAGCCTTAGCTGCTGCAAAAAGATGTCTGCCTCGGCTTCGGCCCATTTCTTCTCCTGCTGGCCATCCTGCCCGCTTTGCTTGCCTTGGCCTTTGCCATCCATGTCGCTTCTCGCTTCGGCGTCCTCCTTTACCGTCACAGCCGTCTGCATCCCGGTCCTTTCCTCGACTATGGCCCTAATTGATTCCATGTTCATCATGACAAGCTGCTGGGTCTTGGGGTTTAGGCACTGCATTATGATTTCTGCTTTGCCGTTCTGCATGACTAGCTTGATGATGATTTTCCCCAGTTCTCTGGGCATAAGCTCGACCTCGAATTGCTGCTTCCCTTCCGTCATCTTCGCGAGTATCTTGTCCGACACCTCGGAAGCGAACTTTTCAGAGCCGATCTTGTCCCCGTCGCCGACTCTGATGTAGGTCTTTTCTGTGTCGATCTGGGTTTCCTGCCTAGCCGGCCCGGCTATTTCTTGCTTAAAGTCCTTTGCTGCTTCCTGCTTGACGCCCTTAGCCGTTTCTTGCCTGATGTCAGCAGGTTTGGTTGAGTTGGCTTCGCTCTTCGCCGGCGCCTGCTTCTCGACTTGCGTTTGCTCGCTTTTCTCGTTGCTTGTTTGGGCATTTTGCTGTGCCGCCTTTGCAACCGCTGGTTCCGGTTTGGCTGTCTCCGGCTTCGCTTGATTTGCCTCCCTTGCCGGCGTCACAGTGCTTGCCGCTGCTTCGGCTACGCCTTCTTGCTTCACAGCGCTCTCCTGAATGCCCGCTGCGGCTTCATGCTGCGCTTCCGGTGCTGCTTGGGCTTTTTGCTGCATTTCCTGCCCATGCCCTTGCCGCGCCCGCACCTGGCCTATGACATCAATAGGTTGCACCGTCACGTCTGCCTCTGCCAGCATTGCTATCAAGACACCCATCTGCAAATCATCTGAACTGCAGCTCGCATCCTTCTCGCTCAGCGCCTTGCCCACAATGTCCAAAAACGAGCTTCCTTCTTTGGCAGGCGCCCTTGGCTTTCCATCTGCCCACAAAGGCACAGCGTCAAAAGGCTTGCCGTACTCCGCGTTTACTGCTTGCAATTTTCATCACCTCCTTTCTTGTTTTGCATACTTTTTGTTGCTCACAAACTCTTCTATGAACAATTCACCCTCTTTTCGGGCTAGAACGTTGTATTCTTCCAGTTTTTTCTCTTCCAATTTCTCAAAGGAGGCTGTTTCCTTCTTCATCTCCAAAAGCTCTTCCCGCTTTTCCTCTTCAGCCTTCTGAAGTTTCGCAAGGTTCTCGTATTCAACTTTTATGTCGTTTTGCAGCACTCTCAGGTAGCGCTGGTAATTCACCAGCTCGTGGGGGGCTATCCCCTTGCTGTTTCTTTCATTCAACTCGCTGTTGACCAGCCTCTCGGACTCTTCCATGCCTTTGATCAATTCCTTTTGCTTCGACATCTTTGCCAGTATCGCGGCATGTTCTATTTTTAAATTGCCAAGCAGCTTGTCCTTGTAGCCTTTTACCGTGCTTAGAGAAAACGTAAACTTTTTCATTCATCGCTCCTTATTCGTTCCCGTTAACTCGCTATATGCTTCATCTTCTGCAAAATGTCGTTATATGTAAACGCTTCGTCTATGTCCTGTGTCAAGAAGCTGTTGATGCTGCCTATTTTGCCGATGGCGGCATCCAGCTCTGGGTTCGAGCCTGCTTTGTACGCCCCAATGGCTACCAAGTCTTCGTTTTGCTCGTATATGCTCAGTATGCTTCTTATTTTGGCAGCTGTGTTTATGTGCTCGTCAGAAACAATCGATATCATCAGCCGGGAAATGCTTGCGCTTACGTCGATCGCTGGGAAATGGCGCCTGTGCGCCAGCTTTCTCGACAGAACAATATGCCCGTCCAGTATCCCCCTTACGGTGTCCGAAATTGGCTCGTTGGTGTCGTCCCCTTCCACCAAAACAGTGTAAATCCCAGTAATCGAACCTGTAGAGAAATTCCCGCTGCGCTCGAGGAGCTTCGGGAGTTCCGCATAGATCGACGGCGTGTACCCCCTCGCTATGGGCGGCTCGCCTATGGCGAGCCCTATCTCCCGCTGAGCCATGGCGAACCTGGTAAGCGAGTCCATCATAAGAAGCACATCCAAGCCCTGCTCTCTGAAATGCTCAGCCACCAGCGTGGCGGTAAGCGGGCACCTTGCCCTCATCATTGCCGGCTGATCCGACGTGGCGACGACGACGATCGATTTTTTCAGCCCTTCTTCGCCCAAGTCGCGCTGGATGAATTCCAGAACTTCCCTGCCCCTCTCGCCAACTAGAGCGATGACGTTTATGTCCGCATAGGCTTTCCTCGCAACCATACCCATCAAAGTGCTCTTCCCTACGCCGCTTCCCGAAAATATTCCTATCCTCTGCCCTTTCCCTATGGTTAGCAGCCCGTCTATGGCCTTGACCCCAAAATCAAGCCTTTCAGATATTGGAGGCCTGCTCAGCGGGTTAGTGTATCCGCTTCCGGAAAAATGCCCTGGCTTCTTCACAAACGGCGCACCTTCGTCGATGGGCTCTCCTATGGCGTTTATTATCCTTCCCAGCAGGAAGCCCCCCACCGGCACCCCCAGCTTGCGCTTTGTGTTTTTGACGTAGTTCCCCACTGAGATGCCCCTTATTTCATCATAGGGCATAAGCAGCACCCTGTCGTCCTTGAACCCGACGATTTCCGCCAGCACCGGAAACTTGCCCATGTCGCTGATGATGCACAGGTCACCGATGCCGCCCTTGACGCCGGAGGCTTCAATGGTCATTCCTATCACGTTTTCGATTTTGCCGAGCCGATTGGCAAATTCCGTTTTTTTGACGATGTCAGCCAGCTTTCTATAATACAAAATTCGCCTCCTACTCTCTGTCTGCCCCGCGCACCAAGTCCTTGATGTTCTGCAGCTGGATTCCTGCGCTTGCGTCCGTCACGTGGTCCGGGAACTCCACAAGGCAGGTCCCCTGTGCTGCGCCGTCCATCACTACCAAGTCGATTTTGTCAGATATGGCAGCAAGTTCCGCTATCAAGTCTATCCCGTCTTCTTCTGTCAGCTTGGCGTCCGATGAGGATATGACCACTTTTGCCCACTGCTCCTCACCGGCTGGAGCTGCTGCAGCCAGTATCATCCTTTTTATGACTTCCCCGCTTGATTCAAGGGACACGCAGACAACCTTTTCCGCAATCGAAAGAGCCAGTTCAGTAAGGTCTTCGATGTTCTGCTTTAGCATCTCGGTTTTCTGGGCGTCGATGTCCCAACAAGCCTCGTCAACCGCTTCAATCAACTTCCTGTATTTGTCCTTCGTCGTGTTCAACGCACGGTTTGCGCCTTCTTCACTGCCTTCAGCAAACCCTGCCTCGTATCCTTTTTCATAACCTTCTTTTTTTGCTGCCGAAAAAACCTCCCCGGCCTTTTGCTCAGCCTCAGCCAGTGCTGATTCAGCCTTGTCCCGCGCTTCTTCGATGATGCTTTTTGCCTCCTGCTCCGCTTTTTCGATCATCATTTCTGCAAAAGACGCTGCCGCGCTTTCCTGCGCCTCTTCGGCTGCCGCTGTCTCACCAGGGCTTTCCAAGGCGACTTCGTCATCGCCGCCTGCTTCCTCGTCTTCTTCCGGTGCCTTGTCATTGGCCAACAGGTCGTCGTCCGTGAATATTATGTACGGCGCCTCTGTCGAAAAAAGGCCGCAGTTTGTTTCAGGTACGGGCTCTTCTTCTGCGAAGTCACTGAATTTGAATATTTTACTGCATGCATCACTAAGCAATGATTTCATCCTGCCCACCCTTTGCTATCACCAGTTCGCCTTCTTCTTCCAAGCGCCTGATCACGGCTACAATGCGCTGCTGCGCCTCTTCCACATCCCTTACGCGGACGTTGTACGTGTATTCCAAGTCGGATTTGATGGTTTCCGCCATACGGGTAGACATGTTCGCGAATATGAGGTCCATAACTTCCTTGTTCGCCCCTTTGAGCGCGTACACCAAGTCGTGGGCGTCGACTTGGGTGAGTATTTTCTGGATGCCCCTGTTGTCGATAATAGTAATGTCTTCGAACACAAACATCTTCTTCCTGATCTCGTCAGCCAGCTTCGCGTCTTTTTTGCTGAGCTCGTCGAATATGAACTTCTCGTTGCCCCTGTCCATGTTGTTCAAAACATCCGCGATGTAGTCGATGCCGCCAATCTGCGCAAAGTCAAGGGAAAGTACCGAAGCGAACCGCTTTTCGAGCACGTTTTCCACTATTTTTATCGTCTCCGGCGACGTGCTGTCCATCTTCGCGATGCACTCGACGACTTGGATCCTCTTGCTCTTGGGCAGTTCCTGTATTACGGCAGACGCTTGGTCTGCTCTGGCATATGACAGGATCAACGCCAAGGTCTGCGGCCTCTCATGCTGGATGACTGCAAACAGGTTCTTGCTGTCGGTTTTCCTGATAAACTCGAACGACCTGACTTTCAGTGATTTTGTCACCCGCTCCAGCAATGACGTAGCCACTTGAAGGCCGAAAGCTTTTTCCAAGACGGTCTTGGCGTATTCGAGCCCACCGTCGGTTATGACTTTTTGGGTAAGGCACAGCTTGTAGAAATCGTCCAAGGCGCTCTCCGTCACTTCCGGCGAAATGTTTTCCATCTTGGCGACTTCCAAGGTAAGGGCTTCGAGCTCGTCTTCGCTCAGGAATTTGTACAGCTTTGATGCCGTCTCAGTCCCAAGCGAAATTATGACCGTAGCCGCTTTCTGGCCCAGCGACAGCTCACTGCTCATTGCCTGTCCCCCCCTTCAACCATGTCTTTATCAGCTGTGCAGCTATCTCAGGGTTCAAGTCGGCAAATTCGCCGATTTGCGCCTTGAGCTCCATTTCACGGGTTTTCTTCACTTGGTCGAGCGGTATGTTCAGTATGTCTACCTCTTCCTCTGCAACTCCTGCCGCAGCCGCCGCTGACGCTGCCGCAGCCGCCGCTTCCTCCATCGCCTGCAGATCCTTCTCTTCCTGTTTGCGCCTCTTTTTGGCCATAACCTTCCTCCAGACCAAAATGAACAGGACGATGAGCAAAAGCAGCAACCCCAGTGCGCCGATCAGCACCCATTTCATGAGGGGGTTGTCCTCAAAATACTTAGCGATAGGGCCGACAACAGTCTCTGTCGTATCCCTTGCAAAGGGATAGTTCACTACGGAGACCTTTTGGTCTGCATCGGCAACGCTTATCCCTGCCGCATTTGCCACCATCTGTCTCAGGTCTTCTTTTTGGGTGCGGGTGAGCCTTTCTTCATCGACGGCAATGCCCACGGACAAGTCCAGGATGTCCCCCCCGTCGTCCTGAATCTGCTCCTTCATCTGACTGACAAGGTAATCAAACGCCTTTTCGTCAGTATAGTAAATGTCAGACCCGTCCGACGTGATGTTTGGATAGATCGGGATGTTGGCGTTCAGCTCAGTGCCGGGGACGCCGCCTACAACGCTCCCTTGCCCGACGGCTTCGACAATGGTCTCCATGTGCTCAGTCACCCCGTGGTCGGTGCCCTCAACTGGGTAGTAGTCAATCCTTTCCTGAATTTTCTTTTTGACGTCAACGCTGCAGCTAACCGAGACCCTGACCTTGTCCGGTCCGAATATGGCCTCAATTAGGTATTCAACCTTTGACCTGACGCTTTCCTCTATCTCGCTCTCCAGCGTCCTCTTCAGCCTCGACACCCCTGACTCTTCCATCTTCGGGCCGTCTGTCACGTCATTACCGTTGCCGTCAACAACCGCCACGTTTTCGGTCTTCATCCCCGGGATTGCATGGGTCACCAGCCGCTGAATGCCTTTCACTTGGTCAGGGCTGGGGGATCCTCTGCCCCTCATGAACACTGTCACGCCCACACTGGGCTCTTCCTTGTCCTTTTCCAGCACATACTTGCCGTTGTTTCCCGTGGAAATGAAGACCACAGCGTCCTCAACGCCTTCAAAATGCCGAATAGTGCCTGCTATCCGATCCTGCAGGTCGTAAAGCTTGAACGTCTCCTTTTCAAAATCCGTCGCCATCATGCCGACGTTGTCTTTGAAGACATCGTAAGTCATCCCTTGTTTTGGGTAACCCAACAGCACAAGCTGCGCCCTAAGCGTGTCTTCCTGGTTTGAAGGGACTGAGATAGTCCCCTTGCTGTAGGTCGCGTTCACGCCCATGTCCTGAAGCTTTCCTATGATTTCCGTCGCTTCCGTCTGCGAAAGGTTGACCAGCAAAGGCGTGGAGCTTTTGTTTGCGTTCAACAACAGCGCCCCGCCCACTGCAATTACTAAAACGGCGGCGGCGCACGATATTAGAAGGATTCGATTACGTTTACTCAACTTGTCGTTTGTTTCTCTTGCCTTTGCCAACAGTTGTTCCAGTTTGTCCCGCAACGTTATTTCCTCACTGTTAAAACGTGGGCTGCGCCCACACCATCACGATTTTTCAAGTTGCATTTCCGTCGCTGTTAGAGGTTTATCCGCATGATTTCCGAGTACGCTTCCATCGCACGGTTCCGAAGCTCAATTACGAGCTTTTCCGCAAGATATGCCTTAGTGGCGTCGATCCCCAGAGTATGCAGGTCGTCGATGTCGCCAAGCGCAAGGAGGGCGGTGTCGTTGTTCGATATGATTTCGGTTTCTTTCATGTTTTGAATAGCCGTGCTAAATATCTCTTTAAAAGGCAGCCCTGCTGGCCCGGCTTGCGGGTTTGGCTGCTCGGCGTGAAATCCGCTAATCTCTCCAAGCGGCGACATTGGTGTTATGAACATTTTACCTTCCAACCTCCAAAGCTTTGCTTGCCATCAGTTTGACAGCGTTAACAGCAGTGACGTTCGCCTCGTATGAACGGCTTGCGGACATGGCGTCTACAACCTCTTTGATCAGTTCAACATTGGGCATCATTACGTACCCGTACTCGTCTGCGTCTGGGTGCGTTGGGTCGTAAATGGTCTTGAACGGGGATTCGTCCTCAATAATGTCCGAGACTATCACGCCGGCGCCCCCTTGACCCGCCTGCAGGACGTGCCTGTGGCGGAGATGAACATGGTTGACGTGTCCGGCACGGTGCTCGCCGTCGCGCAGGAGCGCATTTCCCAACGCAGTCTTGAAATTCTTGTCCCCTACTGCCTGGAACTGTACAACCTTTCTTCTGTAAGGACCTCCGTTTTCCGTTCTTGTGGTATCAATGTTGGAAATGTTTTCCGATACGATGTCCAGCCTCGCTCGCTGTGCAGTCAAGGCTGATCCGCTTATGTTCAGGGCCCTTAGAAACGACATTTAAGTCTTCCTCCCCTCAATACGAGTTTTGACATTTTATAGATCGTAATAGATAAATAAATAATACATATTATACCACTAGCCGTTGAAAATTGCCACATTAAAAATAAAAAAAGTCAAAACGGCAGTTATTGATTATTATAGTACAGTTCTGAAATGCATTGATATTTGATATATTATTCTAACACACAAGGTAAAAAATATGGTGGGGACAATGGGATTCGAACCTATGACCTCTTGCTTGTCGAGCAAGCGCTCTAACCAACTGAGCTATGCCCCCAACTCTGGTTTCCTATAATAGCTTACTTTAAAATGCCTCTCTAGTCAATACTTATTTTTATCCTTGCTATATTTTTCAAATATGGTATAATTAAACGATGAAAGGTCATTTCGTCTTGCGAATCTGAATTTCTTTTAGGAGGTAGCGTTTATGTCTTCTGCGCATTCAAATCAAACCGACATCCTGCTTGAATCTGGAACCAATGAATTTGAAATTATGGAGTTTACCGTTGCGGGCAGCTTGTTTGGAATCAACGTTGCGAAAGTCCGTGAGATCATGATGGCCTGCCCGGTCACCCCAATGCAGAAATCCCACCCTGACATAGAGGGGATTTTCAAGCCGAGGACAGACGTCATAACAGTTGTCGATTTGGCAAAACACCTCAAGCTGCCTCCTTCCGAAGAAGGAAACAAGGACATTTTTGTGATAACGAACTTCAACAACCTGATGTTCGCTTTCCATGTCCACTCAGTGGTTGGCATTGACCGCATTTCATGGACCAAGATTCAAAAACCGGATACCATTATATACGGCGGGGAGGAAGGCGTAGCGACAGGCATCGCGGAATACGAGGACCGGCTGATAACGATTCTGGATTTTGAGAAAATCATAGCCGAAATAAGCCCACAGACCAGCATCCAAGCCTCCGACTTGGACAAGCTCGGCGAAAGGCCGAGAAGCGACAAGCCGATTTTTGTGGTCGAGGACTCGAACCTCCTCTCCAAGCTGATCATTAATTCCCTGCAAAAGGCAGGGTACGTTAACACGCTGAAATTCGACAACGGCCAAGAAGCGTGGGATTTCCTGTCCGACCTTAAAACAAAAGGCCACCCTATTGAGAACACCGTTTCCTGCTTGGTTTCCGACATAGAGATGCCCCTTATGGACGGCCACCACCTCACCAAGCTCATTAAGGACGATCTTATGCTCAAAGGCATCCCGGTCATACTGTTCTCTTCGCTGATCAATGACGAAATGAAGAAAAAAGGCCTTGAAGTCGGCGCCGACGCGCAGATTTCAAAGCCCGAAATCGTCAAGCTTGTTTCACTCATTGACAGCATGACAAAATAGCTGTAATTATTCGAATACGATTTCCGTTCCGGTCTTGCCGGCTATGGCGTCCACAGCCTTGCCGAGTGAGCTGATTATCGCTTTTTTTGACGGGTTCGCCTTGACGAACTTCATCGCTGCCTGCACTTTTGGCAGCATGCTGCCTGGGGCAAACTGGTTTTCTGATATGTATTTTTCACATTCAGCATATGTCGCCCTGGGCAAGTCCTTTTGGTCGGGTTTGTTGAAGTTGATCGCGACTTTCTCCACTTCTGTCAGTATTACAAGCAAGTCGGCGCCGATGCTCTCAGCCAGCAGTTCAGCCGCAAAGTCTTTGTCGATGACTGCGGCGGTCCCTTCAAGCCGTCCGTCTTCTTTTTTTACCACGGGGATGCCTCCGCCTCCGCAGGTGACGACTATCGTTGTGTCCCAAAGCTTCAAAACAGAATCAAGCTCGACTATCTCCTTGGGCATGGGGGATGCGACCACTCTCCTGAAACCCCTGCCTGCGTCTTCTTTCATCACGTAGCCGTTCTTCGCAGCGAGCTCTTCTGCCTCTTCCTTCGAGTAAAAAGCGCCGATAGGCTTTGTCGGGTTTGCAAACCCCGGGTCGTTTTCATCTACTACTACCTGAGTGGCAACCGTGACAACCGGGATGTCCAGCCCCTTCAATTTCAAAGAGTGTTTCAAGCTTTGCTGCAAGTGGTAGCCTATGTATCCCTGCGACATTGCCCCGCAGACGTCAAACGGCATCACCGGGGTCACGTCCTTTGCCGTCTCGGAAGCAAGCAAAATCCTTCCAACCTGCGGGCCGTTCCCGTGAACTATCGCCATTTCATAGCCCTCTTTGCTTATCTGGGCAATATAGTCGCAAGTGGACTTCACCACCTCGAGTTGAGCTTCGGCAGTCGCCGGGCCGTTTCCTGATTGAAGAGCGTTCCCTCCAAGCGCAATGACCAGCTTTTCCATCTTTAGTCCCCTCCTTAAACAATCTTTTGCTTTATATGTCGTCCCTGTTAACCGGGCAGCTCATGCACCTGGGGCCGCCTCTCCCCCGTGAAAGCTCAGAGCTTGGCATTGTGAGAACCTTTACCCCCCGCTTTGCCAGCAAGTCGTTGGTTACGTAATTCCTCTCGTACGTGACGACAACGCCCGGCGCAATGGCAAGAGTGTTTGAGCCGTCGTTCCACTGCTCCCTCTGGGCAGCCATCCGATCGTCGCCGCCGCATCTTATCAGTTCAATGGCGGTCATTTTGAGCTCTGAGCTCAAAATGTTCACAAGTTCCTCCTGCCTGCTCTGGAACCTAGCCTTGCCATTTTTGTCAAGGGTGATCTCGAACATCTGGAGCGGACCTTCTATCTCGGGATGGATCGTGAATTTGTCGTAGTCCACCATCGTAAACACCGTGTCAAGGTGCATGAAAGCCCTGCATTTTGGTATATCAAACACCAGCACCTTCCTGAAAGTCGATTTGCCGAGGATGTTTTCCGCAAACCTCTCGATGCCGGCTGCCGTTGTCCTCTGCGACAGGCCTATGGCGACAACGTCCTTTGAAAGCACCAGCACGTCGCCACCCTCAACGGAATACTCATGATCGTAGTCGTACCACATCTGCGAGCCATCAGGAGCAAATTCCTTGTTGTCGGTGAATATGTAGTGGAGCAGCAGCGCCTCGCGCCTTCTTGCCTTTGTGCTCATGTGGTGTATGCTCATGCCGTTCCCAATGCATGCGCCAGGGTCCCTGGTAAAATACATGTTGGGCATGGGGTCCGTGTAATAGGGGTATGCCCGGGAAATGTAGTCGGCTAGGGAATTGGGGTCCGGGCTGCCCACTTCGTCCTTTTTCACCCCGGAAATCACAGTTTCAACCATGTCCCGCACGTCCATCCTGTCAAGGTAGTCCTTGATGGCTTCCTTGACGCGGGGTGAGCTTATATCACTCTCGTCTATGAACCTGTTCGTAAACTCGCTCCTGACAGCCGGGTCTTTCAGCGCTTTTGCCGTTTCGTCGATGTAGTAAACGACTTCGACGCCGTTGCTTGTCAGAAGCTCCGCGAATTTGTCATATTCCTGCCTTGCTATCTTCAGGTACGGTATGTCGTCAAACAACAACCTCTCAAAATTGTCGGGCACAAGAGCCTCGATTTCGTTGCCAATCTTGTGCAGCAACACTTTGTTCAATTTCCCTATCTCAGAGAAATTATGGATTCCTTTCATCGTCCCTCAAACTCCTTCTGCAATAATTATGCGATAGTTGCAACTATAACTGCCTTAATCGTGTGCATCCTGTTTTCCGCTTCGTCAAACACCTTGGAATGCCTGCTCCTGAACACGTCGTCTGTCACTTCCCTGATGTCGTGCCCAAGGTCCATCTGGGTTTTTGCCATGGTGGTTTCGAAATCGTGGAAGGACGGCAGGCAGTGCAGGAAGACTACATCCCCGTTGCCGGTGGCTTTTATCATGTCCATGGTGACCTTGTACGGGGTCAACAGCCTAACCCTGTCCGGTATCTGGGCTTCTTCGCCCATAGACGCCCACACGTCTGTGTAGAGCACGTCTGCGCCTTCCAAGCATTCCGGGCCGCTGCAGGTTTCAATGACCGCCCCGGTTTCGCATGCTACAGCTTTGACCCTTTCAAGCACACCGGAATCTATGCCGTTGATAAGCTCATCCGGGCCGTAGGCTACGTAGTGCATGCCCATTTTGGCGCACCCGTACATCCACGCGTAGCTCATGTTGTTCCTGACGTCGCCGCAGAACACCACTTTCACCTTGTTCAGCGGCTTGGCCACATGCTCCTCCATGGTGAGCAGGTCGGCCAGTATCTGCGTTGGGTGGTCCACGTCAGTCAAGCCGTTCCACACGGGCACTCCTGAGAATTTAGCAAGGTCTTCAACGACGCCCTGCTCAAACCCCCTGTACTCAATCCCGTCATAAAACCTCCCCAGCACCTTAGCCGTATCTTCAAGGGACTCCTTCTTGCCCATTTGCGAGCTCCCCGAATCGAGGAAGGTGACGTGCCCGCCCTCTTCAAGGCACGCGACCTCAAAAGCGCACCTAGTCCTCGTTGAGGATTTTTCGAACAAGAGCACGATGTTCTTCCCATGCAGGAGGTAATTGAAAATCCCGGCTCTTTTTTTTGCCTTCAGGTCGTGGGAAAGGTCCAGAAGGTACCTTATTTCTTCCGGAGTAAAATCCATCAGTGTTAAAAAACTTCTACCTTTCAAATTAACAGCCATTTTTCCATCTCCTTTACATTTTTTAAATAATAGGTATATGATTAACTCCTTGTATGAAGCGGAGGGTCAGCCGACCGTTCAAATCGTCCGTGGTACTGATAGTAGCACGCCTCTATGCGCCCGTTGTAAAGCTTCCTTCTCCTGTCTGCCGGCTTTCCGAAGGCGGAATTTTCAAAATTTTTGTCGGATGTGATCACAAAAAACGACCACGTGGGGTCTTCCAGCGAAAGCCCCCTCAATGAAGCGTATATTCTTTCTATTTCTTTTTTTTCTCCTATCCGGCTGCCGTAGGGCGGGTTGGTTACGACTATCCCGTTTCTCCTCTCGGGTTTTAAGCCGGATACGTCCATTGCCCTGAAGCGGATGCAGTCGTCCACGCCCGCTTCGATTGCGTTTTCCCTTGCTGCGGATATGGCAGACCGCGAAACATCCGATGCGAATATTTTCAAGTCGGCTTCATGGTCGATCGCATTGAAAGCGTGCTTCCTTTCCTCTTTCCAGATGCCGCTGGGGAGTGCGTCCCAATCCTCGCTTATGAATTTCCGGTTCAACCCGGGTGCGATGTTTCTGCCTATCAGGGCTGCTTCTATGGGTATGGTCCCCGAGCCGCAGCACGGGTCGAAAAGCTCCCTGCCCTTTTTCCAAAACGAAAGAGCCACCATCGAAGCAGCCAGCGTTTCTTTAATGGGCGCACTAACATCGCGAACCCTGTACCCCCTCTTGTGCAGCCCTGCTCCGCTTGTGTCGATTGTCAACGTCGCCCTGTCCTTCAAAACGGAAACCTTGACAGGGTACTCGTCTCCCGATTCCGGGAACTGGCTGATGCAGTACGTCTCGCTAAGCCTTTCCACTATTGCCTTTTTTACGATGCTTTGGCATGAGGGAACGCTGTGGAGCTTTGACTTGACGGAAGTGCCCGAAACAGTGAACCTTCCGTCTACCGGTATCCACTCCTCCCAAGGCAGGGCTTTCGTTTGCTGAAAAAGCTCCTCGAACTCGCAAGCGGTGAACTCTCCCATCTTGACATGCACCCTGTCTGCGCAACGCAACCAGAGGTTTGCCTTGGCGATTGCCCGCTCGTCGCCGCAAAACGTTATTTTCGCATCTTCAGATTTCAGCACCTTGTACCCTAGGGCTTCGACTTCGCGCTTGACGACGGCTTCCAGACCGAAAGTGGCAGTCGCTATCAGTTCCAATTTCATTATGTGTAAGGCTTCCTCTTGTTCATCTGGCTTCTTTCAATTATGTCAATTGAATCCAGTGCTTTGCCGGTTCCTGTCGCAACGCAGGATTTTGGGTCTTCTGCAATGGTGACTTTGATCCCCGTGCGTTCTTCAATTCTTAAATCAATGCCGTTCAAAAGCGCCCCGCCGCCTGTAATGACAATCCCGGAATTGCTGATGTCTGCAGCAAGCTCCGGCGGCGTCCTCTCAAGCACCCCGTGCACAGCCTCGCAAATGGTGGTAAGTGGCTCGTCCAGCGCCTCCATTATCTCTTTCGACGTTACCTCGATGGATTTTGGAAGCCCCGTAACAAGATCCCTCCCCCTGCACTCCATTCTTATCAGTTCTTGCCTTGGATACGCTGTGCCTATGTTTATTTTGACCTCTTCAGAAGTGCGCTCGCCTATGTAGAGCTTATGCTCTCTACGCATGTATTTCACTATGGCTTCGTCGAATCTGTCCCCTGCGACTTTGACCGACGCATTTGCAACGATCCCTCCAAGGGAAATCACGGCGATGTCAGTTGTGCCGCCGCCCACGTCTATCACCATGACGCCGTCCGGCCTCAATATGTCGATGCCTGCACCCATTGCCGCAGCAATAGGCTCTTCCATGAGAAAAACAGCCTTGCCCCCCGCTTGCATAGCAGCTTCCCTCACTGCCCTTTTTTCCACTTCGGTGACCCCGCTTGGCACGCACACCATGATGCGGGGCTTGAAGAACTTGCTGCTCTTGCAGACTTTGCGGATAAAGTATTTGAGCATCCGCTCTGTTATGTCGTAGTCGGATATGACGCCGTCGCGAAGAGGCCTGACCGCAACAATGTTGGCCGGAGTCCTCCCCAGCATCTGCCTTGCGTCTTCCCCGATAGCCTTTATCTGGTTGTCGTCCTTGTTGATAGCTACCACTGTAGGCTCGCTCAAAACGACGCCTTTCCCTTTTATGTAAACGAGTACGTTAGCTGTACCGAGATCGATCCCCACCTCGTCCGCAAATCCCATACATGCCCTCCTTATCTTTCAATCAGCCAAGGTACGCCTTTTTCACCGCTTCGTTGTTCAGAAGCTCCTTGCCGATGCCCTTCATCGTCAAGCGGCCGGTTTCCAGCACGTAGGCTGTGTTGGCCGTGTGCAGGGCTATGTTGGCGTTTTGCTCAATGAGCAGGATTGTCACGCCCTGACGGTTGATTTCCTTGATGATCTCGAATATGCCCCTGACAATAATCGGCGCCAGCCCGAGGGAAGGTTCATCCATCATCATCAGTTTTGGACGGCTCATCAGTGCTCGCCCGACGGCAAGCATCTGCTGCTCGCCCCCGGACAATGTGCCCGCGAGCTGCCACGACCGCTCTTTCAGGCGCGGGAACAAGTCATAGACCCACTGGATGTCGTCCTTCAAACTGTCCTTGCGCAGGTACGCTCCCATTTTCAGGTTTTCCAGCACAGTCAAGTCCGGAAAGACCCGGCGGCCTTCAGGAACCATGGTGATGCCTTTTGCGACGATGCTGTGCGAAGGCAGAGCGGTAATGTCTTCATCGAAAAAGGATATGCGGCCGGACGCAGGCTTCACCAGCCCCGCAACGGTCCTGAGCGTGGTGGATTTCCCCGCTCCGTTTGCCCCGATCAGCGTGACTATTTCCTTTTCCGGTACATCTATCGAAATGCCCTTTACAGCCTCAATCCCTCCGTAGTTGACTCTCAAGTCCTCAATCTTCAGCATCTTCTACCACCCCCAAGTACGCGTCTATGACCTTTTGGTCGTTTTGAACCTCTGTCGGGGTTCCGTGAGATATCATCTTGCCGAAGTCGAGGACGTAAATCCTGTCGGATATCTTCATGACAAGATCCATGTGGTGCTCGATCATGAACACTGTGAGTTTGTACTCCTCCCTGATCTGCCTTATGAAGCTGGTCAGTTCAAAAGTCTCTTGTGGGTTCATGCCCGCAGCCGGCTCGTCCAAAAGTATTATGGAAGGCTCGGTAGCCAGCGCCCTGGCGATCTCCAGCCTCCTTTGGAGCCCGTAGGGCAGGCTTGAAGCAATGCTGTCCTTCAGGTGGAGCAAGTTTTGCTCTTCCAGCAGGCTCAATGCCTCATCCCTCATGCGCCTTTCCTCTTTTGCGCTGAACCTGAACGTTGACGAGAACACATTGTGCTTTGCCCGCATGTGCTTCGCTATGAGTACGTTGTCAAAGACTGTAAGCGCTTTAAACAGGCGTATGTTCTGAAAAGTCCGGGCTATCTCCCGGTATGTTATCTTGTCTGGCGTATGGCTCACAACGTTGGTGTATTTGCCGTTGTTTTCCCCTTTGTACAGGTCTTTCATCTTTCCCTGTGGATGGTTCTCCACGATTACTTCCCCGTGAAGGGTTACTCGGCCGTTCGTTGGCTCGTAAACCCCTGTGATGCAGTTGAAAGCCGTGGTCTTGCCTGCCCCGTTGGGCCCGATCAGCGCCACTATTTCACCCTTGTTCACTTCCATCGAGAAATTGTCCACCGCAACTACACCGCCGAACTGCATGGTGATGTCTTCAAGACGCAATACGTTTTCAGCCATTTTCCTTCTCACCTGCCTTCGGTTTGTTAATAATGAACCTGTCCCTTATCCGCTTGGCGTAGTACGGCAATTCCTTGTCTCCCATGATCCCCCTGCGGAAGAACAGGATGACTATCATGATGCCAACGGAGAACACTACTAGGCGGAACCCGTTGCGCAATACGCCTGGGGCGTTGATAAACAACCATTTCCCTGAGTCTAGGCCCCTGAGCCACCACTCTGCTGCGAATACGAAAAGCACCGCGCCGATGCAGCTGCCCGAGACAGAACCTATGCCGCCAAGAACTACGATGAGCAGTATCTCGAAAGTCATGTTTGACTTGAAGTTGTTGGCCTGCACAGTGTTGGCAAACATCGCAAGCATCGCGCCGCCAACGCCGGCAAAGAAGCAGCTGATGCAGAATGCAATCTGCTTGTGCTTGTAAAGGTTGATCCCCATGGCTTCAGCCGCCACCTCGTCTTCCCTGATGGCCTTGAAGGCCCTTCCGTAAGAAGAATTGATGAGCATCACCATGATGCCAATGCAAATGGTTGCAAAAAGCAATGTCGTAAAAGTGCTCAAGCCGATCGTGGTGTCCCCCATCTCAATTTTGAACGAATTGAGCCTAACGTAATTTTTCAGGGGGTTTGCGCCGTTCGTAATCGGGCCCAGTTTGGTCCACTGGAACAGTGCGCGTATTATCTCGGCAAAACCCAAGGTTGCTATCGCAAGATAGTCGCTTTTGAGCCTAAGCACCGGGAACCCGATGACATACGCCACTGCAGCTGCCACCAGGCCTCCAAGGATGATCGCCAGAAGCACGCCAAGCAGGAAGCCAACGCTTCCCAAAGCGTTTCCAAACACTTCGGGAAAGGACAGCTCCATCGCCTGGTCGTAGTAGTAGTAAACCGCGTCCCGCTCTGCCCGCGGAATGGTAAAAATCGCATAGGTGTACGCGCCCATAAGCATGAACCCCGCCTGCCCCAGGGAAAACAACCCCGTAAAGCCGTTCAGAAGGTTCATTGAAACCGCCACCACCGCGTAAATCGCGCTCTTTTTCGTGACCGTGAGGAGCATCGCCATAGTGCTCGTAGGGCTGATAATCTGCTCAAGGACGATGACCAGCAGCAACAAAAATACTATGCCTACCACTGTAGTAATATTCTGTGTCTTCTTGTTTTCCATCAGCGCACCTCCCTAAACCTTGTCTGATATCTTCTCGCCCAGAAGCCCTGTCGGCTTGAAGACCAGAATCACTATCAAAAGAACGAAAGTGAACGCGTCGGAGAAGGTGGCAAGCTCAAGAGGTTCCTTCAGTATGCCAACGCTGACCAAAATAGAATCCATGCCTTTGATGAGGCTTTCGCAGATCCCAATGGTGAACCCTCCCAAGACTGCCCCGGGGACTGAGCCGATGCCGCCAAAAACTGCCGCCACAAAGGCTTTCAGCCCCGGCATGGCACCGGCTTGCGGCGTCACGCCCGGATAGTTGGTAAAATAGAGTATCGATCCGATCCCAGCCAAGAACGTACCGATAATGAATGTCATCGAAATGACGGAATTGATCTTGATGCCCATCAGCTGGCTCGTTTCAAAGTCTTTGGCTACAGCCCGCATGGCTGTGCCGATCTTGGTGCGCTGGATGAGCATTACCAAGACGATGACCAAGGCAATGGTAAGGAAGGGCGTGACCACCGTCACCCGTTTCGTCATTGCCCCAAAAACCGTAATTGAATCGGACAACCACGGTATTGTAGGGTAATTTTTGTTTAGCCCGCCTGTGATGTACAGCGCTAGGTTTTGCAGCAGGTAGCTCACACCGATGGCTGAGACCATGACCGACATGCGCGGGGCGTTGCGCAACGGCTTGTATGCGACCCTCTCTATTGTGAACCCTAGGAGCACCGTGAGCGTAACAACCAATGGGATCGCCAAGAAGAGCATTACAGAATACGTTGACACAGCATAGACCATCAGCAGGGCGCTGACCATGAAAACGTCCGCATGCGCAAAGTTGATCAACCTCAAAATGCCATAAACCATGGTGTAACCTATTGCAATGAGTGCATACTGTCCTCCTACCGATATTCCTGACAACATGTACGGCAGGGTAGTGTTAAAAAAATCCAAGAAACCTCGTCTCCTTGCTGTATCTTAATAAAATAAAGATAATAATAATGGCACTGGCGAAGGCCTAAGCCCTCGCCAGACTTGTTGTGAATTATATCGTTGCGGGAAACGTCGCTGCCTATTAATCGATGCCTTGCTCTTTGACGAAATCCCATTCGCCGGTCGCTGTGTTGCAGACCTTCACGAATGCCGTGTCGCGTTTCGCATCGCCTACGTCGTCGAATGCGATGTTTCCAGAAACCCCTTTGTACGTCAACGCGGGCAGTATGGCAAGTATATCCCCCGCTTCAACCGAGCCGGCTACCTTGAAAGCCTCAAGCGCTGTATAGTATGCGTCGTAGCCCATGGCCGAAACAGCAGCAATCATGTCGTCGCCGCCATTGTTCTGCTTGGCTGTGGGGTTGCTGTTGATCCAAGCTTTGATCCCGTTGTCAAATGCGGGCGCACCACCTTCTTGGTAGAACGTCGTTACAAACAGCTCAATGTCTTTGCCTTTCGCTGCATTGAGGATGACGTTGGAGTCCCATGTGTCCCCTGCCAGAAGCGGTGTCCCGAGCCCCTGTGCGTCAACTTGGTCGATGATCAGCGCGGCAGCTTCGGTTGAAACCGGCGAGAAGAACACATCGGCCCCATAAGCCTTTGCGTTAGCAACATAGGTGCTGTAGTCGGATGTGCCTTCAGGGAAGGATTCCATGCGGCAGTTTTCTTTGCCGAAAGCTTCTGCGAAGAAGTTGCAGAGGCCGACTGAGTAGTCGTCGCCCAGCTTCGAGAGGCAATAAGCTTTGCTGGCACTGAACTTGTCTTTTGCGAATTGCGCCAAAACAGGCCCTTGGAACGGGTCGAGGAAGCAGATGCGGAAGTAATGGTCGTTGCCCAAGGTTACTGCCGGGTTCGTGCAGGTGACGCCGATAACCGGGATGGGCACGTCGCCAAAGGTGTCGGAAGCGGCGATTGACACGCCGGAACCGTACGATCCAAGCACGATGGGGCAGCCTGCTGCTATGAGCGTCTGCGCTGCTGACACCGCCTTGTCGTTGGCAGACTGGTTGTCGGCGTAAACGAGTTCAACCTCGTATGTTGTGCCGGCGATCACCACCGTCGGGGTCTCATAGTTGGCATACTGCATGCCCAGTATCTCTTGCTTCCCGCCGGCGCCGTTGTCTCCTGACTGGGGCTCGTACACGCCGATCCTCACTACCGGAAGATCGTTGTCTTCTACTGGGGGCGGGGGTTCCGTACCCTGACCATCATCATCTGGTGGCGTAGCTGTGCCGGTGCAGCCCGCGAACATCGTCAGCACGAGCATGCAAACTACTAGAATTGTTAAAAACTTTTTCATATAAACTCCTCCATTATAATGTAAAAAAGTAGTTAAAACGCGCTAAAACGCCCACCTGAAAAAATGAACATTTCGGCTGCTATATTATAACAGTATCCTAAGAAAAAAGCAACACTAAATTTTCAGATGATAATCACAGAGTTTTTCGGAGTTTTTTCATCGGAATTGAATCGCAAAATAGCTTGTACAGGGGGAGACAGGGTTGTTCATAAGGATGCCGGAATTGGTATTCGCAACGATCTCCATGCCTTCCGTTCCGAAATGCATGAGCATCGCCGCCATGACAGTGGGCGAGTCTACGTAGCTGCTGTCCAGCTTGGAGATTGCTGCAGCGTCGCCATTTTCCAAGTACCCTCTCGTTTCCCGGTCTTTTTCAACAGCCTCAGCCCAAGTCAGGTAATGGGAAAAGTCGATCGAAGCAACGACAACCGCCCCTGCCTCAATTTCAGGCGAAAGCGCATGGAGGACGGCAAGTATTCTACCCTCATCCGCGCCGTGGTGAAAAATGACAGGAATAACCTCCGCGTCAGGCAAGTACCAAGCGATGATCGGCAACAGCATGCCGATGCTGTGCTCCCTCTTGAAAGGCTCGTCGCTTATGCTGACAAGCCCTGCCCTGCCGAGCCGCTCAGCCGCCTCTGTGCCTGCTGAAACCCTTTTGCTGTGGCACATAAAGTCCGAGGCGGCTGTAATTGCCTCAGCACCTGTGTTGTAGTGGTTCGGCGCAAGTATTATCACCGCAGGCGGCTGGCTTTCAGCCAGCCTGCTTATAAGGTATGCCGAAAGTGCTGCTGCTGCCGCGTGGTGGGGCACAACGACCCCTCTTATCGGTTTTTCGCCTACGCTTGCCAAACCGTCAGGCTTGCCCAGCCCAAATGCCTCCCAGCACTCTTCGGACACGCTCTTCAGAAGCTCGCTCTCGCTGAGGAACGGCCTCGCGTCGATAGCCTGGGTCTGGGTAAACGCCACCTTGCCGTCCTGCTCAAGCGCAGCCGCTTCCCAGTCTGAGGCAACGCCAGCCGTGCCTGTGCAGGCTGACAAGGCAGCCTGCACGGCGAGGGCGGCAATGCACGCCTTGCATGCGACGGCTTTCTTTATGTTCGTCTTCAGCCGCCCGTTCACTCTATCGTAACCCTCGTTTCCGGTGCGTGGATCATGATTCCGTCGTTGATGCTGTGCCCAAAACGCGGCGCCTCCGCTGTAAAGCTGCCTGTCATTGCAGGGTAAGCGGTGTAAACCAGTTTTCCTTTCAGGCTCCCGTCAGGCATGTAGTACGAAGGCTTCCACCACGAATAAAAACTGTAGTCCGTTTTATATATGCCGGCCGTTACCTCTTTATTCTCATTGCCGCCGGGCCAAGCGTAGCAGTCGCTTGAGGTTTCATTGTTTCCGAAGCGCAGCCCTGCCGGCAGCATGTCCGTGATGGTGTAGCAGCCGTTTGGCGCATCTGCCGCTATCCAGAAATCAATGGTTATGCGGACAGGCTTCCCCTGCGGGACAGAAACGGCTCCGCCTCTGCTCCCGTTTATGGCCCTATCAATCGTAAGCTGCCCGGCTGCAGCTTCCCCATCCGGCGGCTGCCCTTCTTTCAGATAGCAGGAGAGCACTGTGATGTCACCTTCGATTTCGCTAAAACTGATCCTGTCAAGCTGCTCAGGCAATACGAGCAGAGAATAAACGGTTTTCTTGCGAAGATCGACGGTATTTGATTTACCCTCAAGGGCGTATGCAAACTTGGTGTCCCCCTCTGGAAGCCGCGACAGGTTGTTCTGCGCTATGCCCATTTTCTCCATCAGGTAATAGTCGCCCTCGTAGGCGTTGTTACTCATGTACTGGGCAAGCCCTTCTGCTTGCGGCAAGTCGAATGCGCTAGCAAGCAACGCCAGCCGCGCAGTGGCTTTCGTCTGCTCGGCAGCCTCGTGCCGGATCCTTCCGTAAAGCTGGTCGCTTATGCCTATCTTCGACCGAACCTCTGTGCCGAGGTCTTCCGTAAATTCCGCTATGACTTCCTTTGCAAGGGTTTTTGCCCTAGCCCCGTCGCCTGCGAAATACAGCGCCATAGTCAGATTTAGTTTGCATTCACCGTCCAAGTAAGGGTCCTCAAGGGTTTTTGTGATATCAAGAAGCACCGGCGCCCTCAGTGCCGCAAGCCCCCACAGGCAGAGGGTCTTGTCCAAAAGCCCAGCATCCTCTCTCCCAAGGGAATTATAGAAATACGCAGCCAGCGCATCTTTGTCGAAATACTCGCCGCCGATGGACGCTGCCAGTGCGCTGGTTTCAACGTCTGCGTCAGAGTACGTGAACGAAGACACCCCACCGTTCCCTCGCTGGTATTTGATGATGTCTTCCCTTGCTGTGCGTTCTTCGTCTTCGCTGACGGAGTACCTCTCGACCCCCATGTCATGAAATAAAATGTCGGAAGCAATTTGGGAGACGAGTTTTTGTTCGAGCCTTATGCCGCTGCGCCACGCCAAGTTGTAGAGGCTGGAAAGCTCTGCAGCGTATGCTTTGTCGCTGAAGACAATCGTCGTCGGATAAGTTTTCGACCCTGCCGGGCGCAAGCCTGCCGCAAGCTTGGATTCTTCGCAGAACCAGTGGCTCGCGAAGCTGTCCACTGTTGAAATGTCCATGTTCACCGCGTCTTTGTACTCCCCGTTCTGTGCGCTGATTTTCACCCTGATCTTGTCTTCTGTTAGCTGTGGGAGCGATATCTCCTGCCACGTGTTTGCCTGTCCGCTTGCTGTTTTGCTAAATCCCGCCTGGGTGATTTCCACCGTGTACGATGATAGGCTTTTTAAAGGATCTATCCCCAACCCGGCAGACCGCAGCCCTGCCTTCGGCTCGTCGCCTTTAAGGAACGTCCTTGCCAAGCGGTAATCCAAGAAGAAGTCCAGCGACGCGTCTATGTTGATGCTGCCTTTCCCGACATGTATACCCGGGGAATACGCCTGCCATGTCACTCGCCAAGACGTGATGTTGTCCGGAAGCTCGAAGCTGAGCGAAGCCCGCCCTTTCGAATCTGCCTTGATTGTTTTGAAAAAAGCTGTGTCCCTGAAATCCTCGCGTTCGCCTCCGCCGTCGCCCATCTCGGCGCCTCCTGGGCTTGCTTCAACGGGAAGGTGGCTGACAGCGCCTCTGTAGCTATAGTAGTACTTGTTGCCAAACACCGCGTTGCCAATGTCCACGTAGTTTTCCGCCACTGCGAACAGTGCCTCGTCGACTATGCTTACGTTTATGCTCCCTGCAAGCGGCTTGCCGTCCTTGTCGGTCATTGAGAGGGACATTTCAACCGTTTCCCCCGGTGCGTAGCGTTTTTTGTCAGTTGTGACGCTCACCTTGGCAGCCTTGTCAGCCGGATTGAGGGAAACGTAGCGGCATTCGCTTTCAGCGTAGTATTTCCCGTCAAAACAGACAGCCGCCAAGTTAATGTTGGGTATGTCTGTTTCTTCAAACTTCATTTCGTATGTGCCGTCTCTGGAGAGCACATAGTCGCGGACCGTTTCTTGGCTCCTGAAATAGAGGATATTGCCTCTTTCAGGTTTTGGAACTTGCACGCCCCAGCACCAGATGGCAAATGCCAGTTCGTCGCCAACGGCATGCTCGTAATTGCCGCTGTTTGTCTCTGATATGTAGAAGTACCTGTATTGGCCCCACTCGAAGTTCTCCCAGAAATCTTCCCCTCCTGAAATGTTTGGAATTGTTGCATTCCGCGATTCTTCCGGGATATAGTACGAGCGTGTGAAATCCCGGCCTTTGTGGTCCTTTCCAAAAATGACCAGCCTATAGGAATTGCCTGTTTCCAAGTCAGCGGTGAAATCAAGGCCCCCCCACATAAGCGACAGCTCGAAGCTGTTTTCATGCACTTCGCGCTGATTGTAGTCATAGGTGTAGTAGGTCTGGAGGGTGTACTCGTTGTAAAAGGGCCCATTCTGTATTTTGTCGTATTCGATCCGCACCAAGTCAGCGCTCAAGCTTACGGCTCCTGAAATGGGCTCTCTGTACTCGCTGCGCCAAATCTGAGCCCCTTCGTTTATTTTGTCCAAGTTCACGTCATAGCCGTCAAGATGCAGCTTGAAAGAGCCCCCGTCTCGCTTCACCTTCCCTTCAATGTCGATGTCGCTGTTGAATACAGCTACGTCGCTGTAAGCTGACACGTCCCCCAGTTCCGGCATGACAGCCGATACGGATAGGTATGTGCTGCCCGTCAAATAACTGCTGTCTGTTTGACGCGCAGTGCCTGTTACAAGCGTCTCCCCTTCCCCGTCTGTTGTTGTCTTTTCTTCTTTTCCGTCATGCCTTGTGTTAATTTCAAGGCCTGCCACAGGGGTACCCTCGAAATAACCCGCATGTATGCTCCACGTCACCTGTTCGCCTGCGAACACGGCCTTTTTGCCGCTTTTCAAGGAAAACTGATAGGCCGGTTTCTCGTAATACGCCACCTCAAACCCGGCGTACCCGAAGCTTTGGCCGTCGATTTCAATGCTGACGGAGTACCAACCCGTGTTCAGCATCGGCAGTTCCCATGAACCGCTGATGACGCCATCCTCGATTTCCACTTTCTGCCGGATTGCAGAATCTCTCCAATACGCTCCGCCTCTCAGCACCAGCTCAGCCTCTGCAAAATGCCTGCCCTTCTCGCTCCTCGGCGCCATGATCCCAAAATAGTTCACCGTATCGCCGGGGCGGTATATCTGCCGGTCGGTTGAAACGCAGTACCAGTAGTCGTAGGAATTGATTGCCGGCTCCTCTTGCCCGGCGTAATAGTTAAAGCTGTTCATAACCAAACGGTCGCCCCTGCCGGATATGCTAATTATCGGGTTTCTTTCATTCGTGCCGTCAATAACGGCAATGCCCATATCGTCTGTTACAGCCGACTTTGCCGAGCCCACAAGGGAAACCGTCGCACCGCTGATCGGCTGCCCTGTTGCCAGGTCGTTTATCCAGACAAGGGAATCTTTTTCCCCTGCAGCAAAGTAACCGGAGATGTCGGTAACCTGAAACAAGCTCTGCCTTCTTTCCCCGTCAGCTTTAATGTCAGCAAGGTAATAGCCGGCGCTTAGTGTTTCAGGGCAGCGCAGTACTTTGGCTTCCAGATTTTTGACTTCGAAGCTGTACACCTCCGTCAAGCTGCCTGTATCGACGGCTTCCTCTGTTTCTGCGTAACACCAGTAATATGCCGGCTGGCGTGATTTCAGCGCTTCTATGTAACTGCTTTCGTCGCTAAAACTAAACACCTCTACATTGAAGGCTCCGATAGTATCCCCGTTCCACCCGTTGTAGTATCGAAAAGCCGGAATCTCGTCAGTCCGGAAGCAATTGTTGTCGTTTTCAATGTTGAACCATGTCCTGTTGCTGCTATCTTCCCTAAGTGCTGTCTGAAATTGGATCTCACGGCTTTCAGAAAGCTTCCCGTCGCCAGCAAGGTTTGGCAAGCCCTCCCTGACGCTAATGGTATATACAGTGTTCAAGCTGAGGTCGCTCTGAGGGATAAATGTTAGCTGTTCCCCTTTGCTTTCCCATATTCCGCCGATTTCAGGGCTCACGTTTATATATCCGCCGGCGATCTGAGCGTCTACCGCCTGAGTGAACGTAAACCGCAAAACCGTGTTTACGGGGACATCCGTCCCCTTGTCAGTCGGGATAGAGCCGAGAAGCTCGAACTCTGCCTCAATCTGGAAGGCCCAAGTGTTTGAAGCCCTTGGTGCCCTGTCTGCCAAAGCCCGCTCAGGATCCAGCCCCATTTGATAGACCGTGTTCGCGAGAAGCGGAGTTTTGGGCTTGATTGTGTAGGATTTGCCTTCGTCCTCCCTTTTCAGCGTGTATTCGAAAGGAGGCGACAGCACCAGGGAGCTAACAACGAGCTCATCCGTCAACGGTTCCGCTGATGTGATGATGAACCCTTGCGCCGCTCCGACACCGTACTCTGAATCGTAAACCGGCACTATGCTGATCTCGCCGGCAAACGACTCGGGCAGTGGCTCGTAGCCGCCAAGCAGTGCGAAGCAAATGACTAGGACAACAACAACCGCTGCAGCGGAGGACGCAATGGCGACAGCCGGCTTGCTTTTAATGGCATTGATGAATTGAACTGCTTTGTTTTTGATTTTTTGCATAGTAAATCCCACCTCTCTTTTCTTTTTTAGACAATCTTCACCTCGAAAAAGTTCCAGCTGAAAACAACCGCCGAAAACCAGCAAGCATGGCGGTTGCCTGCATACGGCTGCCATCGGTTGTGGTCAGCCATCCAATGTCATTTCGTATAGTGGATGAAAAGGTCGAGCAGGTCAAGCATGTCAATCAGGCCGTCCCCGTTGACGTCGCACATGCCGGCGCAAACGCCGGCGCCTCTCGAATCGTTGACTTTAATAACGTCGCCCCAATCGGGGGCATCCTTGTCAAAGCCGCAGTACAGCAGCATGATGCCAAGGTCAAGGGCACCCACTTTGTTGTCCTTGTTCAGGTCGTATTTCGAGTAGCCCGCATCTGTCTGCCTGACCCAAAGCGTGGCAGCGCCCTCATCGTTTTCCCGGTAGTATGTAACATACCCTGCCCTTGTAGACGGGCCCAGACAGTCCTTTTGGTTTACTGCTGCACCTTGTAGCGCTGCGAACTCAGGTGCATTTAACTTGCCGTCTATCGTGACGGTGGAATTGCCGATAGATGTTATTTCAACTCCGGCAAGGCCGGATATAACGTTCCCATAGGCAGTTACGCTGCTTTCGCCCTCTGCCCTTATTGCGCAGGACTGCATGCCGACGCTGACGTTGGTGGCTTCAACAACCGAGTCCACCGCATTGATGCCATACGTGCATTCGGCAGCGCAGTTTATGTTGAATGCGCCCCCGCCCGCTATGCGAACCTCGCCTCCTTCCACGTACAGGCCTGCGTCGTCACTGAAACAGAACACGTTAAGGCTGTGGCCCGCCAAATTGAACGTTATTATCTTGTTTACAATCTCAATCGCACCCGTGTGCTGCATGTCTGCCAGCAACGTTATTTCACCTCCGTTTTCTGCTGCGGCAAGAGCCGCGTTCAAGCCGCCATAGGTTTCCTGCCCAACGCGGAAACCCCTCGGAGCCGGTTCCCATTTTGCGTAAAGAACCGTAGGGTATCCCACAGGTGACATGAAATTGAAGGGTTCTCCTGAAAACCCCGGTTCTGCGTACCAGCCTATGAAAAGGTACCCATCCCTGCTGATCTGCGTTGGCGCCGCCGCCAGCCCACCGACGGGCACGGATTGCGGGGCGGGCGCGGGCCCGCCGCCGTTCGGCTCAAAAGCCACAGTAACGTATTCAGGCGTTGAAGACTTTTTGTCGTAATCAAGAATTTTCATCGTTCCCGAGACGCTAACGCCCCCCAGTATATCCATCTTGCCCCTAGGCACTGTGTATGTCGCGCTGAGCACAGCGTTGAAAAGCGAGCCGGTGTAGCCGCCCCGCGCCTTGATAGCCGCCGCGACCCCACTGACGTACGCAGATGCCATCGACGTGCCGCTCATATAGTTGTATGACGTGTTGCTGCCGGCGTAGGTGCTCAGAATCAATTGACCGGGCGCATGCACAGTACGGTAAGCATACTGCCTGTCATAGTTTGAATTGCGTGATTCTGCATAGGGAAATCCCGGCACAGACGACACATTCAGCGACGCAGCTATGATCACACCGTCGTAGCGAGCGGGGTACTCCACAGCTGACAAGCCGTCGTTCCCGGCAGACGCGACCACAAGGCAGCCCTTTGCCAGGGCGTAGTTGACCGCATCGCGCATCGTTTGGACATCCATGTAGCTTCCCAAGCTCATGTTGATTACGTCGGCACCGTTGTCTGCCGCATAGCGGATTCCTGAAGCGACGCCAATGAGGCTTCCCTCGCCGCCTGCGTCCAGCACACGCACCGGCATGATTTTCGCGCCGCCTGCTGGAGACGCTATACCCCTGCTGTTGTCGCATATTGCTGCGGCAATTCCTGCGACATGCGTACCGTGGCCGTGCAAATCTGACGGGTTGGAATCGTCGTCAATAAAATCCCACTTTTTTTCGGATATGCTCGCCGCAAGATCCTCGTGGGTCAGGCGCACGCCCGAGTCGAGGATTGCAATGGTAATTTTTGGCAAATTGGTGTTGCCATTCCAAGCGTTGTACGCGGAAATCACTTCAAGCCCCCACTGTTCAGCGGAGCGAGGGTCGTTGAACCCGCTCGCATAATAATATACCTGCGGGTCTGTATATAGGACGCCTTCGCATTTCTCGACGGCAGCCCTTGCTTCCTCTATCATGCCTTTGTCTTCGACTTCGACCGTCATGAGCACTGGTCCGCTGCCCATGTGCTTTTTCATGTATCGTTCAAGGTTCCTTGCATGCTCCTCTTTACCGTCAAGCCCTTTTTTGAGCAGCCCAGGCGGCAGCTTCTTTAGCTTCTTCTCATCTTTTTGACCACTAGGCAAGGCTGCCGTTTTGTCTTCGTAAGCAAAAAGTTCCGCTTGCCCGGAAACCACCTTGTCGGCGAACTCAGGATCAATGGCTACGACAAATTCGGTTTCTGACTGCGTCGGCTTATTGTGCTGGTTCCCCGTCCCATCCGACGTTTCGACACCAAGCGCCGGGCTTGCATTTGCAACCGCCAACGCAAGAGCAAGGGCAACCATCAACCACAATTTCTTCTTCATGACTCTATCCCTCAAATAAATGGTTATTGATTTAATTATACCCCAATGCTCCAAATTGTCAAGGGGCTGCTGAAACGCTCAACAGCCCCGTATTTTACACCGCACCTCTACATCTTGGATATGTGCGCCTTTTCCTCGAACGCCGCAAGCAGGGTGCCCGACTTGCTGATGTCGCCCATCAGTATGCCGCCGCAGAATCGGCTGTTCAAAAAGTAGAGCTTCTCGTAGATCAGGTTCTCCTCGTCGCAGTATTCCTTGGTTTTGTATTTTTTGCCCTCGGATTTGCCAATGTCGCCAAGAGAGAAAATAGAGGTGTTCATGCCGCTGAAGGTGACTGCCGGGGTGGTTTTTTTGTAGACAGCCTCATCTCCGGCAGCATTTGCGCCCGCGATTTTTCCCATGTCTACGGCCTGGGGCCATATCGCGTAGTTCGTCCCTTCGAACTCGGCACAGTCCCCGCACGCATAAATGCCTTCTTTCCCCGTCTCCATCCGCTCGTTAACCACTATCGACCGCTTGGTTTCGATTCCGATCCCTTGAGCCAAAGTTATGTTTTGCCTCACTCCGGTTGATATGATCACAATGTCTGCCGGAACCGTAGCGCCGTCTGCCAGCTTCACGCCCGTCGCTCGCCCCTCGCCTGCGATTTCCTCGATTCCGCTTCCGACGGCGTATTTGACGCCCGTCCTTTCGAAAGCCTCCAAGAGGAATTTGCCTGCCCTCTCGTCAAGCTGTCTGCCCATTATAACGGGTCCTGCTTCGACAACGGTGACCCCAATGCCGGTTTTTTTGAGCTCCCAAGCGGCTTCAAGTCCGAGGACGCCGCCGCCAATCACGACTGCGTTTTTGACGTTTCCATTCATGTATTCCCTGATTTTGTTTATGGTTTCAAGCGTCCTTATAGCGAAGACGCCTTCTTTTTCAACGCCTTTGAAGGGTGGCACAAAGGATTCGGCGCCGGTAGCTATGATCAGCTTGTCGTATGCCCTTTCGGAACCGTCAGACAATTTCAGCGTCTTTGAGCCCTCGACAATTTCTTCGACGCCGACGCCAAGGGTCAACTCCACCCCGTTTTCCTTGTACCAGCCGTAAGGTTTGATAAACAGGTTGAGCATGTCGACTTCTGAAAGTATACCCTTTGTCAGCATCGGCCTGTTGTACCCGATGACGTTTTCCCTTGATATCATCTCTATGCTGCAAGTGGCGTTTCTCGCCCTTATCTCTTCGCAGGCGGAGGTACCGGCAGCCCCGTTCCCGATTATCACAAATTTTTCCGTAGTGTCCCTCCTGAACGTCAGCTCCGGGACGAGTACTTTGACAAATTGTTCCGGCCCTACGCTGCAGACCGGGCACACGCCCGGAGGGTTGGCCCCGCTTATCATTTCGCCGCATACGAGGCATTTCCACACTAAGTCGCCGCCTGTTTTCTCCGGCACCACGATTTCCCCGGCAAGCACGGAACAGCCGAAACCGTAGCCGAAGTCAAATGCCTCTGCAAGCTGGGCTTTGCTCGGCTTGAACCTTACCCTCAACCCTTCCCCGTACAGCTTCAGTCGCAGCTGCCCAAGCCTCTTCATGATGTGGGGCACGCCTTCGCCGCTCCAACCGTAGGAGCCGAAGGCAGAGGCGATTTTCCCGCCGTGCACGCCGGCGAACATGGACGTTGTCAAATCCCATATCGGCTTCAAGGCCTCGCCTATAATGGTGGGAGTGCCAAACAAGACACCATCGGCATAGGCAATATCTTCCAAGACAAGGCCTGCATCAGCCGTCACCATGTCGTGAAGCTTCACGTCAACGTCGCCTGCTTCTTTTATCCCGTCCGCTATCCTGCTTGCCAGCGTTTCCGTATAACCATATGCCGAAACGTAAGGGATCACCACCGTTTTTTTCGTGTTGGTGATTTGGGGCGTTGACCATCCTTTGCATATTTCGACTATTTTCCATGGGTCTTCTGTCAAGACGGGCCCGTGGCCGGGGCATATGATTTCAACGTCCAGATCGCTTATCTTGCTGATTGCCTTGAGCATGTATGACTTGAACGGCCCTATTATGCAGTCGAAATAGTATCTGAGCGCTTTCATGTAGTTTTCCTGGTTTTCAATCCTGTCGTTCGTAACGCCTTCGCAGGAATAATGCGAGCCGAAGGAATCGCATGTCAACAAGGTTTTTTCTTCTGCTATGTATGTGTATATGCTATCTGGCCAGTGTAGGTTCGGTGCCGCTATGAAGCGCAGGGTTTTGTTCCCTAGGGATATCACGTCCCCTTCCTTTACCGGCACGGCGTTGAAATCCCTGTTGCAGATTTCTTTCATGAAGCCTATCGCTGTCGCAGAGCCCACAAGCTTGATTTTCGGGTTCAGTTCCAGCAGCCTTTCGACAGACCCCGCGTGGTCGGGCTCAGTGTGGTCCAGCACTATGTAGTCTATCTTTTCTACAGGAGTGATTTCTTCAATTTTTTTAACGTATTCGTCAAAACATTTCGCCTTTGAAGTCTCAAACAACGCAGTCTTTTCGGACCCTTTCAGCACATAGGAATTGTAAGTAGTGCCGAATTCAGTGAACATGATGATGTCGAACACCCGTAGCCCAGGGTCAAGGCAACCTACCCAGTATAAGTCATTCGTTAATTGTTTCGTCTTCAACTTTCGCCCTCCTTTGATAAGTTTGGACCTTGCATGTGCAAGATTTTATACAACTGCTATAAAATTACACTACTATTTTACTACAATTTTCTGTAGTTTTCAACAAAAAAGTAGGCTGCGCCAAACTTTCGGTTTAGCACAGCCCCCTGTGTTTATCTGTTATACTGTTTACTTTTTGGGAACAGCAGCCCAGCCTTCCACTGCTAAAGCTATGTATTTGTAAGCCCAATTGGTGTCTTTCAAGTCAGTAAACGTCAGGGCGATGCCCTTCCACATGCTGTCTTCCGGCTCGCCGCCGAGCAGGTACCTTGCAATTGCGGCTACAGCTTCGTCCCTCTTTGTGTTGCCGTCCGGCTTGAACGTGCCGTCAGGGTAGCCGGTGAATATCTTTGCCGCTGTGGCTTTAAGTATGTAGTCAGCTGCAGGGTGCCCGTCTATGTCGCTGAACGTGTTCTCCGCCATCCGGGTTAAATTGTCTGCCTTAACCAGCATGGTTGCCATGTCTGCCCTTGTGAGCGGCTGCGCAGGCCGGAAATTGCCGTCTGCGTCAGCCTCTGCTATGCCTGCGACTACGCTCCATTCAATGGCGTCGTATGACCACCTCCCAGCGGCTACGTCGCTAAACGACAGGCTCGTTTTGTCAGCTGCCGGCACATCGCCGCCGTTCTTCAGCCTGGCCAGGATGGTGACGAACTGCTCTCTGGTAATAAGCAAGTCGCCCCTGAAGGTGCCGTCTTCGAAACCCTGTATGAACGTCGGGAAAGAGTCCATAGCTGCTTGCGGTGCGCTTGCTTCGACGCTTATCTCTTTTGGTTCCTCGCCGCCAGCACTGCCGCCACCGCCGACGCCACCGCCACCGCCACCGCCGACGTCCTCAACGGCACCGCTTTCGGCTGCTGTGATGGTGAGTGCACCGTCTCCAACGGTGACAACGTAATTGTCTGACGCGAACACAGGGCTGCCGGTAAAAACGATTTTGTATGTCCCTGCGGCAGACGTGCTCGCCAATGCGCCGGTATTTGCAGCGTTGCGGAATTCCATGTCAAGTGTGCCGCTTGCCAGTGCCGCTGCGGTTGCGCCTATGTCATTGTATTTCAAACCTGAATATTCGACTGTCGGCGCCGGAATCGCAGCGTTTGCGCTGATGTTCATGTCCTTTGGCTTGATCGTCAAACCGGCCTTTCGAACCGTCAAAGTGTACGACGCAGCCCCTTCATTGCAGTTGCTGGTTGCGGCGGCAGTTGCCACGATGGTGGTGGTGCCTGACTTGTAGATGGTTACCTGCCCTGAAGTGGAGTTCACCGCCGCTACCGACGCGTCGCTGCTCGAATAGTAAATCGTGCCGCTGCCTGATGATTTCGCTACGTTTGTGAAAGCTGCGTCGCCGTATGTCCTTGTCACGGTTCCGGGGGCATCAAAAGTTACAGTCTGCTCTTGTAGGGCTTCGTCAGCCATGTCGGTTGCAATCGGCTCGCTGAACAAGCTTATTGGCGATGCCCCATGGGTTGCAGTTTCTTTGATGCGCGCGAAGAATACATATGACGTGTTGGGGGCAAGCCCGCTGAAAGTAGGCGAATCCTGCCACGTGCCGCCTGATTCTCCCCATTCGTCGCTTTTTACTCGCATGTACTCCGCGCCGGGCATTGCGTTCAGCGTTATGCTATCAGACGTTTTGCTCGCCATTGTGGGCGGTGCAGGCTCAGCAGGCCCGTCTGCTTTCGCAACTGTCAATGTATTCCCTGATGTCATATTGCCTGGCAAGCCGTTTGCAGCAACAGTAGCGGTCAAAGTCTGTCCGATGTCTGCCAGAACGGGCGTGTACGGCGCGCCGGTTGCCCCGGCTATAACCTCGCCTGTACGCTTCCATTGATACGTGAACGATCCGATTTCAGCACCCGGATATGAAGTCAAACTGGTGATGTCCACTGTCAGCTTCTGCCCGAACTTCGCTTCGCCTATTATCGACACTGCGCCGCCCAGTGCGTGAACGGCGGAATCCGAACTTGCCCACTCAATGCAGTATAAGTCATTGTCTGTCTTGGCGAGCGCCAAAATGCCATCTTTCGCTATGAAAACGCGTTCAGGGTTTCCGTTTACCAAGTAAAAGAGGTCTGATGGCGCACAAGTGTCGTATCTGAAACTCTGGATTTCGCGTTTATTGTTGTTCGGTGCAATATAATACTTGTTTGCCGCCAGGTCAAATGCTATGTCCTTGAAGCTGTTGCCCAGGTCTTTTGTTTTTACCATGTCAGCGGACCGAACAGACGAACAATCAAGGACATACCCTATGCCGTTGAAGATGTGCTTCCCGTCAGGCGAAACTTTAAAATTTGCCGCTGATGAAAATGCACCGTGATATGGCCAGTTGTAATATGTCCCCCCGTTGCCGCCCTCGTCAAAAAACGAACCGTCGCCTTGGATAACAAAAGCAGACATGTTCCTAGGGGACAAATCCGTCGTTATGGCATAAATCTTGTTCAAAGCAGAATTGTACTCTATGGGCGACTGCTGGCGTATTTGGCCTTTGGCGACATTGCTCCCGTTATGGTCAAAGCCGTATATGTAGGTCCACTGGCCAGAACCTGACCCTATGTAAACAATGCCGTCGTCAGAAACAACGATGTCATACGGGTCAAAATCTATGCTGCATTGCGAAGCGACAGTGAACGACGCGCAGTCAATGACTGCATATGCGCCGCGCTGGTTTTCGTTCCACCAGAACGAACTGTGCTCCTGCTCGCATAGGGACACATAAAGCTTGCCGCCTTTATAATACATGGACTCTGGCATGAGGCTGAACGATATGTAATTCTGTTCAAATGTGGCAGTGTTCACCCTGTATACCCTTTTCCGCGCTTTGTCCGACAAATATATGAACGCCCCGTCGTCGTCTGACACTGCGTCTGCCGGGGCGAACGACAGAACTGCGCCATGTCCTTGCGGAGTTTCAATTTGTTCAAAAACAGCTGTGATTGATACGTTTTCCCTCGGCATTGTGAAAGTTGCCAAGGTATCCCCCGCATTGGAGAGAGTCACGCTGCCGCTGTCGACTTGCCATTCCTTGAAAGCGCTGCCGTCGTCCGGCATAGCTGCGATCGTTATCACCTCGCCCGCTTCTGCTGCCGATGCGTTCGCTGCGGCAGCCCCGTTGCCTTGGGAGTCGACGCCTATGCTGTACATCCCGATTGGCAAATTGCTCTTTGAAATCTGCTCGATGAAATATTTGTTGCTTGATTCCTTTGTGATCGCAATTATGTCACTGTCAGTGAGAAAAATCCGTTCCGGAACCCCGCTTATGGCAGAATAGCTTTTTTGCTGCTTAAATGTATCGTAGTTGAAACTGTGGATATTTTTGTTTGTCATCGAAATGTAGAACGAATTTCCTGGCAAGTCGAAGGCAACGTCAACATAGCTCCTGTCAAGGTCGCGTATCTTTATCATGTCCTCTGTCTGCGCTGCTTTGCATTCAATGACATAGCCCGCGCCGTTGAAAATGTATTTATCGTCCGGCGTAATTGCGAAATTGGCCGCTGACGAAAAGGTGCCGTGGTATGGCCATCTGAAATATGTCCCACCATTGCCGCCATTGTCGTAAAACGTGCCGTCGTCTTGTATGACATATGCAGACATGCCCCGGGGGGACAAATCCGTATTAATGGCGTAAATCTTGTTCAGAGACGAATTGTACTTTATCGGTGACATGTTGCGAATTTGGCCTTTGGCAACGACATCCCCATTTTTGTCATAACCGCATATATAGGTTCCTTGACCGGATCCCGATGAAATATAAACAATATCGTCGTTTGAAACAACGATGCTGTAGGGGTCAATGTCGATGTCATGCTGTGCATCAACTGTAAAAGACTCGCAGTCGACAATTGCATACGCGCCGATTTGGTCAGCCGCCCACCAATAGTAGCTGTGCTGCCGTTCACAAAGCGACACGTACAGCTTGCCGTCTTTGTAATACATTGACTCGGGCATCAAAGAGAACGATATCGATTCTTGCTCGAAGGTCTCCGTGTTTATGCTGTATACTTTTTTTCCGTCTTTGTCCGACAAATAAACAACAGACTTGTCGTCGTTTGCTGCAACGGCAACAGGGGCAAATTGCAGCTCCATGCTTTTGCCCATATCCGCAACAGGTTCAAAGACAGCCTTTACGGTCACACTGCCTTTCGGCATGGTAAAAGTAGTGGGGTTTGCCGACAAGCTTGAAAAATCAGGGGTTCCTCTCACGACGTTCCATTCCTTGAAACGATACCCGCTGTTTGGCGTCGCAATTGCTGTTATTTCCGTGCCTGCCAAGGCTTCGAGCACGTTTGCAAAGGCGTAGCCGTTGCCGTCGCTTTGAATGCTCACCTTGTATTTTTGAATGATTTCCCATGTCGAATTGATGGTTAAATTCGAATACACGGGGTTTGAGAAGTTGTAAAACTGGCTATCTCCGCTTCTTTTCCAGCCGAGAAAACTATAGCCGGCAAGAACCGGAGTTGCTTCAGGCTCTGCCACCTTGTCACCAAATCTAACATATTGCGCTTCCGGCATCGGATATCCGCTTCCGCCGAACGTGACCTTGAAAACTTGGTTCTTGTACGCGTCCATGTTGCCGTTGTCGTTCAGCACTTTCATGGCAGCGCCGCTCGGGTCAGGCCTGACACCAGTGCCGCTTTTGTAATACCTTGGCAATGATACTGTTTCATTGAGCAATTTGTCGAAGAGGCTGCCCGAAAACCCGCCTCGCGCCAGAAGCGCAGCCGCCATGCCTGAAACATACGGTGCAGCCATGGAAGTTCCGCTTTTTTGGGAGTAAGAGCTGTTGCTTGAATAGTCTGTACTGATGATTTTGTCGCCTGGCGCATGTATCGTGCGGTTTGCGTATGCTGCTCTGTAGTTCGAGAAATCAGATTCGATTGCGATGTGGTCGGCGTTTTCCGTGAGTGAAGCCGCGATAATAACCCCGTCATGCGCTGCCGGGTAGCTAACCAAGTTCTTATAGTAGTCGTTTCCTGACGCTGCAATCACCAAACAGCCTTTGCCTTGCGCATAACGGACAGCAGCGTCAATCACGCTCGAGTAAGCGTTGCTTCCAAGGCTCATGTTGATAATATCGGCGCCTTTTTCTGCAGCGTAGTAAATACCGTCAGCAACCTGCAGGCTGTTGCCCCGGCCGTCTGCGCCGAGAACGCGAACCGGCAGTATTTTTGCACCGCCCGCAGGGCTTGCTATGCCTTTGCCGTTGTTGTTGATCGCGGCAGCAATGCCGGCTACGTGCGTACCGTGCCCGTGCATGTCTGTTGGGTCAGCGTCGAGGTCAACAAAGTCGTAACCCGGAATTATGCTCTCCGCCAAGTCTTCGTGGGTAAGCCTCACCCCGGTGTCCAAAACCGCTATAACTACAGAGGGCAGGTTCGTATTGCTGTCCCAAGCGTCAAACGCGTCGATGACATTGAGCGCCCACTGGTCGGGCATCAGCGGATCGTTGAATCCGTCCGCGTAGTAATAAGTGAGGGGATCTGTATACAGCACGCCTTCGCACGCCTCTACCGCTGCCCTCGCTTCTTCCATTTTACCTTTGTCTTCGACTTCGACCGTGATCAGCGCAGGAGCATCCCCTAAATGCTTTGCTATGTAGCGTTCCAAGTTCCTTATGTGAGTATCCTTGGCGTCGAATCCTTTTTTCAGCAGCCCGGGTGGAATCTTCTTGTGTGCCTTGTTTTTTCCTTGGCTTGGCGTCTCGCCCGCTTCGCCGTTTGTCATAAAAAGCTCAGCTTTGCCGGACAACACCTCTTCTGCAAACCCCACGTCAAGCGCCACAACGAATTCAGTTTCAGACTGCATCGGCTTTTCCGGCGAGCTTTCCCCGCCTTCTATGGCAGCATGCGCCAGCCCTGCCGGCAGCGGCGCAATCGTCAGTGTCAGCACCAGCGCGAGCAGGATGGACCATGCTCTCATTTTCCTTCTCTCCATTAATAACCCCTCCCTAATTTGTTTTCGGTATGTAATGAATATTATACTTCACGGCTGTTACACCACGGTTACAAAAGCTGCGATTATTTTAATTGCGTTTAGCACCGCATTGGTATACAATATAAGATGGCTATAAAAGTGTGACAGAACTTGAAATTAGGAGGATACGGAATGGAAGCAATAAGACAGATTGTTGACGGAAGATTATTGAGCGGTATTATCACGTTGCCGCGGTATTACCAAAATACTAAAGTTGAAATCATTATTGTTCCTATGAAAGTTGCGACTGAAAAGCTCTCTCTTTCAAGAAATGACATTGACTCGATGCTGATGGGAACAATTACAGAAACATTAATAGGTGCTGTGCCGGATCATGGCAAAACCCTTGAGGATTATCGAATGGAAAGGCTTGGCAATCATGAACGTTTTGATTGACACAAATGTGATTATAGACGTATTATTGCGTCGGGTGCCGTTTTTTGAGGATTCAGCAAGAATTATCTTCTTATCAGAAAGGGGTGAATTGCACGGATTTGTTTCAGCTTCTGCTATTACAGACATTTTCTATATCACCAAAAAAGAACTGAAAAACAAAAATGCTGCAACTGAGCTAATAATGAACCTCTTGCAGACTATTAGCGTTGCAACTGTATCGGAGGACAATATTTATGAAGCGTTAAAATTGCAATGGGATGATTTTGAGGATTCCATTCAATTTGTTGTTGGAAAAAACATATTGGCTGATTATATTGTGACACGCAACACAAAAGACTTCACAGACAGTACAATAAACGTACTAAATCCCGAAGAATTTCTAAATAAAATTACAACTCCACCTAATAAAATGAATGAATGAATGAATGAATGAAAAACAGAAAGGGACGATTCATATGATTTTTTTCAGAAGCGATTACAGCCTGGGGGGGCACCCGCAGGTTTTGGAAGCCTTGGCGAACACAAACTATGAGCACTGGGACGGCTACGGGCTTGACGACCACTGTTTCGGCGCTGCGGACACAATTAAAGGCTTGATTGAAAACTCTGGCGCCGAAGTGCATTTCATGATTGGCGGCACTCCAGCGAACTACACTTCAATTTCGGCTTTCCTGCGCCCCCACGAGGCGGTGCTTGCCTCGCGTTCTGCCCATATCTACATGCACGAAACAGGATCCGTGGAAGCGAGGGGGCACAAAGTGGTGGCGTTTGACACTCCTGACGGGAAGCTCTGCCCGGCTCACGTCAAAGAGGCCCTGATTGAACACGAAGACGAACACATGGTGAAGCCAAAGCTCGTCTACGTCTCCGACTCTACGGAAATCGGCACCATATACACAAAGGCGGAGCTGACCGCGTTGAGCGAAGTCTGCAGGGAAAACAGCATGTACCTCTACCTTGACGGGGCTCGGCTTGGCTGTGCGCTTACCGCACAGGGAAACGACCTGACCCTTCCTGACCTTGCCGCCCTCACCGACGCCTTTTACATTGGCGGCACGAAGAATGGGGCTTTGTTCGGCGAAGCCCTAGTGATCGTGAACCCGGAGCTTCAGCCTGAATTCAGGTACGTCACCAAGCAGCAGTGCGGGCTGCTGGCAAAGGGCAGGCTGCTGGGCGTACAGTTCGAGGCTCTGCTCAAGGACGGGCTGTATTTCCGGCTCGCCGAGCATTCGAACAGACTGGCGAACAAGCTCCGCGACGGCATCGCGGCCAAAGGGCACGGTTTCCTGGTTGATTCGCCTACAAACCAGATTTTCCCCATTCTGCCAATAAAACTGGTCGAAAAGCTTGAGGAAAAGTACTTCTTCTACAGGTGGAAGCCCATCGACGAAAACAACATCTGCATCAGGCTCGTGACCTCATGGGGCTCTGCCGAGGAAGACGTGGATTCTTTTTTGCAGGACATTTAGCCTAGGAAGCATGGCATTCAAAAAGGAGGCTCAGCCTCCTCTTTTTGATATCTTGTCGTTTATTGCCCCGTCAAGGTCTATTATCTTCTGTAAAAGCAGCATTGTCATCCTGTTCGTGTCGAAAATGCCTGCTTCAAGCGGGTTATCCAAGTCTTCCGGCCCTGCCTCCTGCTTCAGCACGCGCTTCATTTTGTCCCTGCCGGGCTGGTCCAAGCCCGATATCCTGTTCATGACCTCCGTGTTGATGTCGTCGATCCTTCCCATCGTCTCCTGGCGCATCGACAGCACCGCCCCGAGGGATTCCAAGTCGTTCAGCTCAATCGCCTTCCCCATCTCTTTCGTCAGCGCCATCAGGTTGTCCATCTGCTTGTGCCTGCTCTGGAGGCCGGACAATACTAGGTTCATCGCTGACATGTTATCTTACTCAACCTGTCAGCCTGCTTGTAGGTGTCCCGGAGGTCCTCCACCAGCGGGATCAGCTCGTCGATCAGGTGAAGGTTCCTGCCTGCCGTTATCCTTGCCATCTGGTAGTTGAAGAAGCTGTACAGCTGGGCAAGGTTCTTGCTTATCTCTATCCTCCTGTCCAAAGCGTTGTTCAGGTACGTCACTACGTCCTGCGCCCGCTTGATTTCGTTTTCAAAATTCTCAAAGTCTGACTTGTTCGCCAGCATCTCGGCTTTCTTCAACCGCTTAACTATCTCGTCATAAAGCAGTATCAGCATTTCGCCGGGTGTCATAGTATTGATCGCTTGCTCCTTGTACTCCTGTAATCCTATACTGTATGCCGTCATATATTTTTCCTCTCTCGCAAACTGAGATTTAACTGACGCCGCTACTGTTGGTTGTTGGTAAACATCTGGGTAAGCCAGCTGCTTTGCTGGTTCATCTGGCTTATGTACTTTTCAAGGCTGACGAACTGCTTCGCGTAGCGGGCCTCCTCCGTTGCAAGCCTGTCCTGAAGAGTCTGGAGTTCCCTGTCGTAAGCCGCCATCTCCTTGTACATGGCACTGCTCGTTGTGGAAAGGGGCGAGCTCTCGTGCCCCGCCCTTTCGATGAGCAAGCCTTTCTGCGTCCCCAGGGTGTTGGTGTATTTGCTCATTACGGCGTCCAGCCTTGCCATGACCCCGGCATTTTGCGAAGCGGGCGTGGTGCTGCCTGACGCTGCTGCCATTGTAAAGAGGTCGGCTACTTTTTCCGGATCGCTTTCAATCGCTTGGCGGAGCTTTTCTTCGTCTATTATCAGCTTTCCGTTGTCCTGCCAGGCCGATGAGGATCTGATCCCTATCTGGCTCAAAGACGACTCGCCTATGGGCATCGAAAACGCGAACCGGAGGTCTGTAGCAAGGGAAGCCAAGATAGAGTCCGCAAACAGCAGCCCTTCCTTGGTTTTTGCCTCCCACACGTCGATTTCGCCCTGGCTCAGCTGGTTCCGTTGATCCCAAGTTAGTGGCTGGAATTTTCTGTCCGGCTTGGTGTTAAGTTCTTTGTTGACTTTTGCTATTATGTCGTTGTAGGCCGAAACCATGTCTTTTATGGCGCTCATGATTGCATCGGTGTTCGCCTTTGCCGTAAAGGTTATGTCACCCGTATCAGCCGCAAAGATGCTGTTAAGAGTAATGTTCAAGCCGTTCAAGTTGAAGTTGTTGGAGCTCCTCGTAATCTGAACCTCGTTCACCCCGTCGAAACTGACGGTCAGTTTGGCGTCCACGCCATCTGTCGGCACCGGATTTCCAAAGATGGCGTCTGCCAATGCGCCGGTCACCTCCACCTTGCCCATGCTGCCGGGCTCCGTTGCGGTAACGATAAAATTGTCTGTGGTGCTGTTGTACTGGATCCTGGCGCCGGCGCCGGAATTGTTGATCGTGTTCACCACATCGCGCATCGCCGTGCCATTGTCAAATTTATAGGTTTTCGGCCCTGACGCGCCGTCGTTCACGATTATCTTGTCGCTGTATATATTGAACTTGGTTCCGTTTACGTCTATTTCATAAGACGTGCTGCCGTCTAAAAAGCCAGGGTCTTGAAAAAATGCTGCAGCGTCGCTGTTCAAGTTGGTTTTGGCCAGCGGCTGGTTCAGCAGCAGCCTGTTCGCTGCCCCAAGGTCGATGCCCAGTACACCGTTGAGGTCCGTGACCCCCGCTGCTCCGCCTGCCAATGACAGTACGGCTGTCGGGTCGTTTGTTTTAAACACAAGGCATTCGTTCTCAATAGAAACCGCAACTTTTGCACCGAAAGCGCCGGCAAGTTTGCCGTTGATGTAGGCTGCAACGTCGCTTGCATCGGCAAGGTCATTGTAGGTGCCGAATTCTGCCTCGCTAAACGTGATCGTCTTGTTCACGCCATCCAAATTGAAAGTGATGGATTTGCCGTCCAGCGCCTCCTGAAACGTTTTATGCGTGACCGTGTCGTCTGCATCAGTCACAATGTCTACTCCGCCGATTATCGGGTTGCCTTGATTCCCCGTTTCGCCGGCATAGATGCCCAGAGCGTTCCTGACGTTGCTGCTGATCGCCGCAATCTCAATTCCGTCCCCGTTCGACGTAAGCACGTTCAGCTGCACTTTGTCCGAAGCGTTGAGCGAAGCCCCGACCTTGCCTTTGAGCCCTGCGGCTTCTATCCCCCGGTTAACAGCCTCAACGATTTTTTGAGCGTTCTGTGTAGGGTTCGCGTCCGTTTCAATGTCATTCAGCTCAATGTTGTAGCTCACACCGTTGAACTTCAGGTTGATCGTGCCTCCCTCAAGCTTGCTGGAATAATAGCCGCTGTCTATTAGCGCACCGATGTCCCTTGACCTGATTTCATTCTGCGAAGCATTTTTTGTCGACGTGAACGCGGCTGTGGTTGCAAGGTTTTCTATCGATTTTATTGAGAAGTTGCCCAAAGTCGCAGAAGCAGGGCCTGTCACGCTGACAGCCCCTGCGTTTGGCCCTCCCGGAGTGATGGTTGCGCTCTGGTAAAAGCTGGCGCTCCTCATGTTTGCCAGCGACATTGCCGACATGTATTTGCTCTTGAAGTCAAGAAGCATTGAAGTGACGGATTGGTACGCATCTGTCTTCCATCCCGCCATCGTTTGTTTTTGCAGTAATTTCGCTATCCTGCCCCTTGTCGCCGCAGTCATTGCCTCAATCAGCTCCTCGGTGTTTATGCCGGACGCGAGGCCCGCGATGCCTTTTCTCGCTGCTGTAGAGTACATGGAAGACATCGACGTCGAATAAATGCTGCTTACCATAGGGATTACCTCCTTCTGCCCCGTTCATAATATACTTTTTTGAACAATAAGACTATACTTTTATATCGTCATATGTTAAAATTAGTTAATAATAATTTTTTTATCATGGAGGGGCGCGACTTGGCGTACATCATCACAGTCACCAACCAGAAAGGCGGAGTCGGTAAGACGACAACCTGCTGTTCTCTTGTAAACGGCTTGTATTTAAGTGGGTACAAGGTTCTCGGGATAGACCTAGACCCTCAGGGGAACCTTGGGTTCTGCCTTGGCATCGACATCGAAAACGGCCTTACCGCCTACGATGTCCTGAAGGGTGCTGCATCAGCAAGGGAGGCGATCCAAAGCACTGGCTGCGGCGACGTGCTGCCGTCAAACATCCTCCTGAGCTCGGCAGAGCTGGAGTTCAACCGTTCCGGGCGGGAGTTCATCCTGAGCAGCGCCATTGAACCGATAAGGAAGGACTACGATTTTATAATAATCGACACGCCGCCTGCCCTCAACCTTCTCACCGTAAACGCGTATGTCACGTCTGATTCCCTCATTATACCCATGGTGCCGGAGGTGCTCAGCCTGCTCGGGATCAGCCAGCTGAAGGACACCATTGAAATAGTCAAGAAATTCTACAACTCCGGATTGAAGATATCGGGTGTGCTGCTCACAAAATACAACCGGCACCTCAACCTCGTCAAAGAGGTCGAGGAACTTGCCGCAGCCATAGCACTGCAGCTTGAAACAACCATCTTCAATGTAAAAATCAGGAACAACGTCGCTGTCGCCGAAGCCCCTGCTCACGGGCAAAGCATTATATCCTATGCTCCGAAGTCAAACGCAGCTTCCGACTACAATGACCTGGTGAAGGAAATATGCAACAACCTGTAGCAGGAAAGGGTTTTGACCATGCCGAAAAAAAGCAATAAGACTTCCCATGTGTTAAACATGATAACCAACAGGACCGGCCTTACCCCGGACGAGATTGAAGACAGCATCCCAAAGCCTCAGCCGGAAAGCCCGAACGGCAGACAAACGGAAGAGGGTTTGCCAAAGAACGCTGCTGAAGACATTTCCGAGCAGATACGCATCAACCTTGAGAGAGTTGAAGCTCTTGATTTGGAAGCAAGGGCAACAGCCGTGAGATTGAAAATTCGGGAGAGAGCGAAAATGATCGAAGAAAGGCTGTCCGGCTACGACAACCACACAGTCGTTGCCATCAAGCACGACAGGGCGCAGAGCGCGAAAGTCGAGGCTTTTGACCCTGAAAGCTTTGGCCCTGATAGCTTTGAACCAGCAAGCTTTGAACCAGAGCCCGCAGAAGAAAGAGAAAAAAGCAGCCGTGAGTTCGTTGACAGCGGGAAGGCTATGGACGGCTTCGTCCTGACAAACATCCTCGAAGAAGTGGTCCGGTTGGAAGCCCCTAAAATCATGTCCGGCTACGGCATGTGCTGCTGCGAGAGGTGCACCAACGATGTGATCGCCGTCACGCTGAACAACATACCTTCGAAATACGTCGTGAGCCTGAAAGGGTCGCTCTTTGCAAAAATCACTTCCTACGGAATGCAGTACAGAACCGACATATATTCCAAGCTGGCCGAGGCGTGCGCCAAAGTCAGCAAATCTCCAAGCCACTCATAGGTCTTTGTCCGGGTGGCCGTAGGTTCTTACCTTCGCTACCCCGGTCGCCGTGTCGAATTCAACTGTCCTTGCAAAAGTCCCCCCTACGTCGGCGCCAAGCATGCGGACGCGCTGTTTCAGCAGCGTCATCCTGACGCTGTCGCTGTTTCTCTTGCCGATGTTCCCGAGGTGGTTGTCGCCGGGGACGTGGAACATCTGTGCGCCGCCCGCGATTTTCGCGGTGATCCTGCTCCTGCTCCCCCCCATCGACTCCATTTTCCTGAGTGTTTCTGCTATCCCAGTGTCTGCGTACTTGAACACGTTGTCGATCTTGCTTGGGGCATCCGGGAGCATGATGTGCAAAAGCGCCCCCAGCCGGATTGCAGAGTCGTAAAAGCACACGCCGATGCAGGACCCCAGAGCGTAAGTTATCAGTACGCCGGGTGCTTTGGTCATTTTAACATCTGATATCCCTACCACTAACAGTGAACTCACTTGTTTACTCCCAACCTCCCCAACAGCTCGGACAGAGACTTCACGTCCGGCACCAAAAGCAGCTTGCTTGACACTTTCTGCCCTCCGCACTTGAAATTGCCGTCGAGCAGCATAATCTTGTTCGACTCGTATCCGATTTCCGTCATGGGCACCGTTATCATCGCGCCCGCCATGTTGATGCAAAACGCCGGCACGGAAAGCTGCACGTCCATCCTTGCAAAGGCCGCAAGCGAGTTTATGTATGAGGATATGCCTATGTTCCCTATTTCAATTAGCGCTGAAGTCTCCATCTCTCCGAGCTCTTCGTAGCCGCTGGCTGTCTTGCCGAATACGCTTTTCAGCACGACGTTGATGAAGTCCAGCTCCTGCAGGTACAGGATAACCCCGTTCATGTCGCCGGACAGCCTCACCATTATTCCGCAGGCTATGGTTTCAGGCCCGCCCAGTATCTCAATAGCGCTGCTGTATTCCATAAGGGACACATTGGGGACGTCGATTTTGACCTGCTGGCTCAGGAGGCTTGAAAGGGCTGTTGCTGCGTTCCCCGCACCTATGCTTGCTACCTCCCGGATTGCGTCCAGCTGCAACTCGTTCAGATCTTCGTAACTTGCTACCATGGTTTCTCCTTTATGCGTTCCTTTCCCCGGGGAGCACCGTCCCGGCTACGATTTCGCCTTCGCTCACGTAAAACTTCTGGTTCTGAAGCGGCGTTGTGACGTCCATCTGGCAATGGTCGATTCGGATTCTGACGCCTGGGTAGACAAACCCCGTACAGGAGATGCTGGATACAAAGTCGTGCTCTATGTAATTCTCAATCATGTTCTTCAGCGATGCTGCCACTGCTGCAAACTCTGATTTCTTGACCATGCACTCCTTCATTGCGGCAATGCTCTTTTTCGGCCCCAAGGCGTTCTCCGCTTTTATCCTTGCGCTGTATTCCTCAACCATCTTTTCTGCTGCTGCCAGCTTTTTCTTCAGTGCCGCCTTTTTTTCCCTGTCCTTCATTTGTTCCTTCTCTGCGTTGTCGCCTTCAACGTTCCAGTTCCTGCGCACCGACACTTCCTGTTTGGGGTGCTTGTTCGACCCCAGCGCTTTTGCGGTTATCGTTTCGCCAGCCAGCACCCTGCCGCCTATGATGGCGGCCCTTTCGCCTTTCATGACTATCGATTTCTCCGCTTTTACGTCCGACATGAGGATGATGTCGCATGTAATGTTGCCTCCGCACTCCACATGCGCGTTTTCAATGAATTTAACTGTTATGTCGCCGCCTGCCTCAATTTTTGCTGTGTTCATGCCCGTAATGCCGCCAACGATGGCAATGTTCCCTCCTGCAGAAAGTTCGGCGCCTTCTACCAGCCCTTTGACGTAAATGTCTTTCTGTGCCGTCACTTTGAAACCCTGCCGCACGCTCTCGGCTATATGGACGCTCCCGTTGAACTGTATGTTCCCGGTTTTCAGGCAGACGTCCGACTTCACGCTGTACGCTTCTTCGATGTACACTTTGCCGCCTTTGAAATATACGCACCCGTCAGTCCCCGCCCGAAGTTCCGTCTTGTCGTCCGTAATCACAACGTTGTTTCCGGGTTCAACTGCGGCAGGCTTCCCCTGCTTTGCTGGTATGGCGCCGCCGAAAACGTTGGTTCCGTCCAGCCCTGCTTTCGGGAGCACGATGTTGCACAGCACCTCGCCTTCGTAGACGTTTTTGATCAGCCCCAGCTCTCTGTAGTCGACACTCCCGTCCTCCCTCTGTTTC